>CAMLEO010000015.1 GCA_946478975.1 uncultured Steroidobacter sp. | reverse complement strand
CTCTTTCGCCCGCATACCGATGACGCGCGGTTCTGCGCGCAATAACTGACGCTGAGGGCCAACGCTCCATTCCTGTATCGGCTAGGGACGCCGCTGCAGCTGTTCGGCGATCCATTGGTCTATATCGACAGAATCCCAACCGACTGCTCGGATACCGATGCGCAGCGGTCGAGGAAACTTCCCATCGCGAATCAGTTTGTAGAGATGGGCGCGCTTGAAGCCGCACCGGGCCTCAACGTCCGCCCCGCGCAGGATGCGGCGCTCTACTTTATTACTCTCAGACACATGAACCTCCGAGGCGACTTGCCACGGAGCGATCTGCTGCGTACCACCGCGAGCCAGCGACAAAGAATAGGGAAACGCTTTTATCACATTGTTTGATGCACGCTGGGTCCGGCTGCGCCAGGGGTCCAGATGCCGAAAAATCGCACCCGATTCAGGTTCAAAATCCATTCAGAACACGCGGCCGGCAGGTTTCCCGGCAATGTCCACCGCTGATGCGCAAGGTCGGGGGCACGCCACTCGGACAGCTCGCGTGCTTTCCCTTCCTTGGATAACCCTCTTATCTCGGCGGCGGCGGACAGCAACGGTTGCCGCGACCACTGCCACGACTCAAAACGGCCCCTTACCTAGGTAGTCTTGCGATGCCGGTTTTCTGAGACCTGGACATTCAACACCGGAGCATCACAGGTCAACTACGCACGTCCACAATGTCTTACAATATTGTTTTCCATACGGAAATCGTCGATGTCAATAACAGAAGCTCTCATTTGCGCCCCCCATGGAAGAGCCGCCGAAAAGCTCCGAACGTGCCCGTCTCTGCGAGCTGCGTTTAATGCTGCATACGAGTACAAAGGGATGCTACATCTCGATGTATTTCGAGCCCTGATCGCAGTGGATTTCTTTGGCAACACGTACGGTGCCGAGACAGAAGATGAGATGGTTTGGGCTTCGGCAAAAACGATTCCCGTCTTATGCAAGCGTGATCTTGGACCCGCCGAACACGAGGGCTGTATCGGTACATGGAGAATTCCGTTTCTGCGGTGGCTCAAGGCGGTCTCGGTCGCTACCAACGACGATATCTCCATTCATTACGACCATGGACGCGAAGACTATTTGTATAACGTGGCTTGGTGGTACTTAAGGCCCACTTCGCTGGAGATGATTGAGGGCTCCGGGATTACAAGTTATGACGGGATGAAAACTCCGAGATGGAGCAGAGAGGTCATTCGTTTCCCAGATGGACGCATCGAAGTGCGGGAAAAATGAGCAGCTGCTGTCCGCACGGCTAAGTCAATCGGCGCGATTCCAACATCCGTTCGTCACGAACGTCCACTTCTCCGGCGGTGCAATGAGAGCACCTTCTGTGGATTTTGCTCAGCCTCCTACTTTGCTTCGCTTCCTTGGATTCCCTGGCTGGTGAAGAAATCAAATGCAACGACGTGGGGACACAGCGGGAGATGGAAGCCTGCGCGCGCGACGACTTCAATGAAGCAGACAAGGAGCTGAACCAGGTCTATCAGGCTCTTCTCAAGAAGGAAGCCGATGATCCGCTATTTGTTAGCAAACTCCGTGATGCACAAAGGGCATGGTTGGCATTTCTCAACGCCGACCTGGATGCGCAGTTTGCCTGCCCGGAAGACGAAAGCAGATTGATATGTTGGGGGAGTCAGTATGGCATGGCATACCTGAGCCGGAAGGCTGAGCTAACTCGAGAAAGAACGAAGCATCTTCAGCGATTTTTAGAAGCCGGTCACGGTGAGTAGGCCCTTCGTCTACCGATGACCTTGCTCCCACATGCGAAGATTGGCCTCCGTCAATCACGCGCTGCACGGCCGTCGCATCAGCGGCCAGCGACGTCAATGGGTTCCCGCCAAGCGGCATCCGCAGCGGAGGATGCTATTCCGAGTTGGACAGCCGGTCAGCTCATGGCTTTCGCAACGAGCAGCGTGTCAGTGAATTGCTCGAAGCTGATGACCTTGCCATGATCGAGCCGCCAGACGTGCGTCACTCGCGCTCGCATCGATTTTCCGGTCTGCTTGTATGTTCCCGAGTAAGCGCCGATGGCCACCACGCTCTGCCCGCTTTCGATCAAGCGTTCGAGCGTGAATCGATAGTCGATCCATTCCGCCATCAATCGCTTGAAGACTCGCTCGACAACCTGGTCGGGTCCAATCCAGGTACCCGCATACGGAAAGCCCGCCATCTCGGTCCAGCGCACACTAGGATCGATGTCGGCCATCATGGCTGCAATGTCGCCGCGCGCCGAAGCTGCGTAGTGGTCGTTGATGATATCCGCGTTGGTTCTCACAAATTCCTTCCTCTTGTCTGCTCCGCCGCAGCCCCACTTCATCGCAGGCTGAAACCTCAGCATCCGATCAGGTCGCAACAGCCGATGATTCGCCCGTTGAGCGTTGCAGTCGAGCAACGAGATCTTCCACGCGTACGAACAGCGCGGGTGAGTCGAGAAGCTGGCGGGCGACGCCGTCATCGACAATGACGGCCGGAACTCCACTGACGCCAAACTGCCGCATCAGGTTGCGTGACGATTCAACGCGAGCGCGATTGGCGCTCAGCAAAGCTTCGTTGGGTGCGCGAATGAGTTCCGCGGCGTGCGTCAAATCCAAACTAGCCAGGACCTCTGCTAGAACTGCGGAATCAGTCACGTCACGACCAGCGACGTAACGCGCCTCTTGAATCGCTTCCAGCGCATCGAGCTCGCGACCGGACGCCGTGAGCGCTACGGCTGTGAGTGCCAGCGTGGCTGGCCCGGAATCGAGCCAGCCAGCCCGATCACCCAGCACGTCGCGACGGTAACGCTCGGTGAATCGTTGGCTCGTGAGTCGCGCGATGCGCTGATCATGGGTCCACGCGTAGCTCGCAAACTCCTCGTTCATGGGACCTGCGCGCTCTCCGCAGAACAGGCCAGAGGGCGCAAGCACCACGGAATGGCCCGTGTGCGAGGCCAAAGTACGCAGCACGGGTGATGCGCCATAACACCAGCCGCACAGTGGGTCGAAGAGGTAGGTCAGTTGAATCGTACCGGCCAAGATATTCGTGCTCATCACGGAACCATGGCACAGGCCGAGCGCGTGCAGAAGAGCAGCGACGCGAACACAATGTATGCTGATGGCAAACGCTAACGCCACACATCGCCTCAGGGCAGGCATGCAAACCTCATCTGAACTCTGGTCACGGGCTCGACCCAAGATCAGATTCGTCGCTGGCTGCGTCCGCAGCGCTTCATACATAAAGCGCGGGTTGTCATACGTTCGTTTGGATTGAGCGAGCGCCGCCGTCGCCAATTCATCGGGCACTGCCGGGCGGTAGCGAGCTCAGCCACGCTTGATAGGCGTTCGGATCCTTCTTCTGCCACGCCGTCGCGAGTTCGCCGGCCACAGCGGCGCGAGTCTCGCGATCGTCAATGGAAGAAAGCAGCTCGGCGACCTCCGCCGGTTTGATGTAGGACCATCGGTACAGCAGGTTGCGTGCGTTCTCGCTGTAGCTCGCGTCCGCCTGATATTGGCTGAGCCATGTCCACGCCGCGCGCAGATCCTGCTGCCCCATTTGCTGGGAAACAGCCCGAATCAAGCTGTTTCGAAGTGTCGCATCCTGCGTGCGACCGAGGAAATTCACCGCCACCTCTGGATTGCTCAGCGCGAGGCTCGTACTCAGGGCGTCCACCGCTTCATCGGTTGAGCCGCGTCCATGACGGTGCGCGACTTCGGAGGCCCACCGGTAGGCGCGCTCCGGATCGTTCCTGGCATATTCGCTCGCGACTTGTTGAATCAGCGCTGCCGGTGCGGCATCCATCGCGCTCACCACGCTCGCCGCCAGATCGAGATTCGAATGCACCAGCACGGGAATCAGCGCGCTGAAGACCGCACCGGTGGGATCGCGAGGAGCATTCTGGATTGCAATCTCCACTGCGCGCTGCGGATCTCGTTGTGCAATTACGGCGAGCACCGCCCCCAAGTAAGTGGAGTAATTCGCGTCGATAGTATCGAGGTAATCCAGCACACGGTCCGGTTGTTGGTCCGCAAGCTGCGCTAGTGCCACGCCAACCACTTGCTCGCGATAGTCGACGGGAATGCGGTCGATCTCGCGCAAGGCTTCAGCAGGCGAATGTGTGAGCAGTCGACTGAAAGCTGCTGTCAGCTGCACGGATTTCCATTCGGCATCGGACTGCGCGAGCGCGTTTGCAAACGCATCCCGCGGCGTTAGCGACACCTCGCTGGACGTCGGATTGCAACCGGAAGTCTGGATCGGATTTGGGGCGATCGATGGCACATGCCCTGGCGCGGGCGGCGGGACAGTCGGTGAGCTGCGCCCAACCAACTGCCCCGCCACCGCGCCGACCAGGAATATTCCCACCGAGCCCAGCAGAGCTTTGGTGTTCATATGGCGGTTCAGAACGGGCAGGTATCCATCCATTCGGTCACGATGGACGGATTGTTCTTGTCGACGTTGCGGATTGCATCCGTGCACAGGAATTGCGAGTACCCGGTGTCGCCCTTGAGCCAACGGCTGAACCATGCAACCACATATTTACCCTGCTTGGCCTTGTTGCCATAGCCCGTCATCGGGCACAGGTGATCCCCCGGAACGCCCATATATAACTTCTCGGCGCCTGCCATGCTGTTGTACCAGGGCTTCGCATACGTATTGCCGGGCGCGGCCACATCGCTCGCGCAGACGAGGAAGAAGGTCGGCTTGGTCACACCGCTGAAATTTCCATTCGGATAGTACGGGGCCAACGGAATGCCGGTCGTGAATCTCGGATCGTCGCGCAACACCACCATCGTGCCGCCGCCGCCCATCGAATGACCCGACACGCCAAGGCCGCTCGCGGATGTTACGCCTCTGACCTTGTTCGACACCGGATTGCCCGTGCTCGCACTGAGACTCAGCAACTGCGTGCCGGCATTTCGAATCTGTGTTGCCCGACTGTTGGGATCGTCGCTCAGCGTCGTCGTGCCCACGTTGATCACGGTAAATCCCCACGAGGCCAGCCGAGGTCCCAGCCATTGCAGGTTCTGCTGCGTGCCCTGATAACCCGGCATGAGGACCACACCTGGATAACAATTGCCGCTGGTGGGATAGGTGATCGTGCCGCTGCCGTAGCCGCTCGGATTGGGGACGACGTAAGTGCCGGTGGCCAACGGCCCGGCATTGGCTTCCAGCAATGCCACCGTCGGGGCTGGCAACGTCGCCGGAGTGCCAGTGCAGCCGCTGCCGCCGCCCGTGCCACCGGCCGTCAAAGTAATGTTGTCGACGTCGTAGACTTCTTCGAGCGAATTGGCGACGCGCTGAAAACGCAGGCGCAGCTGCGATTGATTATTCGCGGCCGCCGGCAGCGTCACGCTCGCCGGCGAGTTGAAGGGCGCGTATGGCGTCGTGTAGAGCACATTCCAATTGATGTTGTTGGTTGAATATAAAACGGCGCATCCCTCGCCGGCGTCGCTGTTCAGGCACATCTGCGTCCATGTCAATGTGAGATTAGTGCGCCCGACGGTGTTGATCGCAGGCGACGTGATCCACGAGCCTCCCTGCGCACGACCGTGCATGCTGGCGCCGGTCGCACCGCCATTGACTATACCCTCCGGCGTGAATGATCCCAGGCCGACGTTGAAGCTCTCGCTGAAGATCACAGTCTGAGCGTGCGCACCGAAGGACCCGAGCAACAGTCCGGCGGCAACTGCCAACGATCCGGTTCGCCGGTCGCGAACGCTGTGCTGATGCTTTCCCTGATATTCCCTTGGCATGAGCAATCTCCTTTGATACAGCCATGTGAAGAGCATCTCCAACCGGCGAACCGTTCACGTCATTACGGTGCGAGTGACCTCTGCAATTTAGCCTCGCCTGTCAGCTCGATCCGCTCCGACGAGCTGCCGACCAGGACACCGTAGGTTCCGGCATCGGCTCGCCACTTCCTCGACTTCGTGTCGTAATAAGCAAACGCGCGCCCGTCGAGCGGTATCGTCACCTCGCGTGACTCGCCCGGCTGGAGCATGACCTTGGAAAATCCTTTCAGCTCCTTCGGCGGCCGCATCACGCGCGACTGACGATCGGAAACATATATCTGCGGAACCGCGGCACCCGCCCGGTCGCCGGTGTTGGTCACGGTGAAGGAAACATCGAACAGCACGTCCGAGGACGCGGCGCGCGGCTGCACTTTCAAACCGTCGAGCTTGAAAGATGTATAGGAGAGCCCGTGTCCGAACGGGAACTGCGGCTTCGTACCTTGCTTCTCGTAGCCGCGATAACCGACGAACACGCCTTCTCGGTAGATCACGTCATGACCGCCGGCCGCCGGGTAGTAGCTCGCGTAAGTCGGATTGTCTTGCCAGCGCTTTTCAAAGGTCGCCGGCAGATGTCCGGAAGGATTCACGTCGCCGAACAAGATCTCCGCGAGCGCCGTGCCGCCTTCTTGTCCCGGATACCAGGCCTGCAGCACCGCTGGGACGCGATCGAGCCAGCCGTTCATATCGACGGCGCCGCCGGATGTCACAACGACGACGGTGTTTTTGTTGGCGGCGCTCACCTTTTGGATCAGCTCATCCTGACCGGCGGGCAACGCGAAGGTGCGATCCCAATCTTCAGCCTCACTGGTCGCATCGAAGCCGACAGCGAGCACCACCGCATCCACGCTGCTCGCGAGCTTCGCGACCGCGTCGTCCACCCAGCTGCCTTGCTTCACGATGCCGACGCGAATGAAGGCGTCGCCAAAGAATCCGCCGCTTTCACTGCGATGTTCCACGACGATTTTGTGAGGTTTGGCTGCGAGCTGCAGCTGCACTTGATCCAGCGCCGCTCTTTTCTGCTCCCAACGATCGGCCACCAGCTGATCGTCCACGTACAGGCGAAAGCCGAAGACGCGCGAGAACCCACCCAATTGAATGAAGACATCGTGCGCACCCGGCGCAACAGGCGTGAAGTAACCTGTCCATCGCGTCGACACCGGCTTCGGCATGGACATGGAAGCCGCGCTCAGATCAAAGAACATCTCACCGGTCGCGAATGGCCCGAGGTCGAAAGGCGCGCCTTGGTTGATGGCGCGATCCACGCGCGTCCGCACCGGACTGCCGCTCAGGTCCACGTTTTCAAACATTTCCACATTGAGCCCCGGCGCACCGCCGGTTGCAGCCGTGGTGAATTTAGTAGTGGCGGCAATACGGCGCAGATCCGGAAGCCCGCGCAGATAATGCACATCCACGGCTGTCCCCAAATGTCTGCTCAACCCTTCCAGGAAACTGACGGTTTCGAACGGCGCAACGGTGACGCTGCCGCCACCATGCGGCACCGCTGGATATGCATTGGGACCAATGATGGCGATGCGTTTGATCTTCTGCTTCGAGAACGGCAGCACCTCGCCCGCATTCTTCAGCAGCACCATGCCTTCTCGCGCGGTCTGCAGCGCCGCTTCCCTACCCTGCGCGTTGTAACGCGGAATCGTCGGATCGAGCTGATCGCGGTCCAGCCATCCGAATCGAGCAGCAGTGCGCAGAATGCGACGCACCTTGTCATCGATGGTGGCTGTCGTGACTTTGGCTTCGCGCACCAGCGGCAGCAGCTGCTGGCGATTGAAGTATTTGCCGAAGGGCATCTCGAGATCCAAACCGCCGTTCGCGGCCGCGAGCGCATCGTACGTCGCGTCCCAATCCGACATCGCAACGCCCTGGAAGCCCCATTCCCGCTTGAGCACGTCGACGTTGAAATGTCGGTTCGCCGACATATGCTCGCCATTGACGAGGTTGTAACTGGTCATCACCGCGCCGACGTGCGCTTGTTTTACCGCCGCCTCGAACGCCGGCAGATAGATTTCGCGTGCCGTGCGCTCATCGATGACGGCATTGGTCGCGTGACGCGAGAACTCCGAGTTGTTACCGAGGTAATGTTTGACGGTGGCGGCCACGCCCTGGCTCTGAACGCCTTCGATGGCGCTGACGGCGATCCGCGCTGCCAGAAATGGATCTTCGCCCAGGTACTCGAAGTTGCGACCGTTCAGAGGCGAGCGATAGATGTTCACACCCGGCGCGAGATAGAAATGCACGCCGCGCGCTCGCGCATCGCGTCCGATCTCCCGACCCACGGTCTGCGCCAGCTCGACGTTCCAAGTGGCGGCCAGTCCAATGCCGCCGACCATGACGTTCGATCGCGCACTTCTGCGAACACCGAACGGTCCGTCTGCTGTCGCCATCACCGGCACACCTAAACGCGGCACGCCGTGCACATCGAAACCGTTGACGCCGCCGAGCAGATCGATCTTCTCCTCGATCGTCATCTGCGCAAGAATGGTTTGAACGCGTTGCTCGATCTCGTCTGGCGGGTCGCTCGCGTGCGCCGCCGCCATCGACAAGGTGCTCAACGCTGCCAGAAGGATTCTTTTCATGCTGATTCCTGGAGAAAAAGTCATCCCGCAGCGGGCCGCGCGAGGCAGCCCGCCCTGATCGATCTCGAACAGCTCTGCTGAAAGCTATTCCCGTGCGGCGTGCAGGCTCTCGGTCAGATCGAGCCGCACCTTCCATGGATCGGGCCGGGCGACCGGGCCCTCATTGGTGAAATCCATGATCACGTCGCGTTTCGGATCGTAGGGCTCCCACACGGGAGCATCCTTGGCGCGCGGCTTGCCGTCCTTCGCAAAGCTGACCCAATATTCGTGGACCGCTTTGGCCATCGCGGCGTCCTTCGCAGTCAGGTCCTTGCCGTACCTCGCAGCGACGGTATTGAACACATAGGGAATCTCGGTGGCGTGCGGAGCGCCGGGCCAGCTCTGCCGCATCGACTCGGCGACATACGAGAAGCGGAAGTGATAAGCCGGCTGCCCCCTTGCGGTCAGTACGCGGGCAATGTAACGAGCCGGCTCGACCATCATCTGATCTCCGCCCACGCGCATATAAACTTGCGGGAAATCGTTGCCGTTCGAGGGATACATTGCGCGCGCAGCCGCAGCCTTGTCGCCGAACAACGCATACAACTCGTCCAACGACTTCGCCTGCGGGAAGCCAATGTCGTTGTTGGTTGCGCCGAGCATCACCGGCACCGGCGCGCCCTTGCCTTCTGCATACAATTTTGCCGGCTCACCGAGCACGATCTTGCCGTCGAACATGGGCCCGCCGACATAGTTCGGGTCGCTCATGCGCATCATGCTCAGCTTCAACTGGTCGGCAGGAATGGCCCGCAACTTTGCCAGCGCCTGCCCGTCATTGCCCTCGATGCCGAAATGTTTGGCCAGGCGCACGCCCTGCGCTTCGGCCGAGTCGTCGCCTCCTTGCAGCCGGCGCGATCGCATCATGCTGCGGCCGCCGCCGGATTCCACCACCGCTTTATGAAACAAACCCTTTGCTAGCGGCGTAGTCAGCAGCATGTTCACCGACATGCCGCCGGCCGACTCGCCGAAGATGGTGACATTGCCCGGGTCGCCGCCAAACGCTGCGATGTTTTTCTGGACCCAGTGAAGTGCCGCGATCTGGTCCATCAATCCATAGTTGCCGCGCAGCTGGTCCGGCTGCTCCGCGCTCAATGCCGGGTGGGCAAAGAAACCGAAATTTCCGAGACGATAGTTGAAGCTCACCAGCACCACGCCGCTCTTCGCGAACTCGCTGCCGTCATAAACCGCAGGCGAGCTGCCGCCGTTCACGAATCCTCCGCCATAGATCCACACCATGACCGGCGCCTTTGTGACGTTCGCCGCCGGCCGCCACACATTTACATACAAACAATCCTCGGCCGGTGTCACACCCAGCGGCGCGGCATCGCCAGGAAACGGCTCTTGCATGCAGTCCGCCCCATACGTCGAGGCTGAACGCACTCCAGACCAGGGCTGCACCGGTTGCGGCGGCTTCCAGCGCAACTCGCCGACCGGCGGCGCCGCGAACGGGATGCCTTTGAATGCCACGACTCCGGCATCTGTCTTTCCTTGCAACTCTCCAGTGTGAACTGTGGCGCGATCGGTGCCGGCAAACGCAGCACTGGTCGCCGCCAGCAAGGCCAACGTAGCGGAGAGCTTCGTGAGTTTTCGAGGAGTCATGGTCGATTAAAACCTCTTGGTCAAGCTGAACTGGAAAATGCGCCCGAATGGATTGTGATTGCGCGCATCCATCGCCACCGAGCCGCCGCCGCTGGCGATCAGCACGGTGGGTGGATCGCGATCGAACACGTTCTGAACGTTGACGACCGCGCGAATGCCATCGAGGATGGGACCTGCACCCTCGGGCACGCTGTAGCCAACGCTGATGTCCCACGTGGTCCAGGATGGAACGTCCGATGGCGCCTGCGGCACGCCGCCCACGTTCGGTGGAATGTCGTTTCTGTAGCCATCGACATAGTTGCCGAACACACTCGCGTTCCAGCCCGCCCGCGCCCAGCTGAGACTGGCGCGAGCCCGCAGGTCCACCGGAAAGTTGACGCGGTCGAGAATGTCCTCGGTCGGCGCGCCGGCGATGAATGTCTGCTCGTTGGTCAGAATCCTGCTGGCCACCAGCCCCGCGTTCCAGAACGAGGCCAGCGCATTGAAAGAATAGCCCAGCTGCAGATCGACGCCGTCCTGCAAGGTCCCGGCTGCGTTGATGTTACGGCCGTCGAGAATCAGGCTGATGTTGCAAATATCGATGTTGGGATTGCTCCAGTTCTCGATCCCGTACAAAAACCCGCGCCGCAGATGCTCGATCGGCGGGTTCTCGTATGCATCGCGCACTGCTGGATGCCACGTCGAGCGATCGTCCCTGTTACATCCGGCAACCTGTGGAACTCGCGTGATGAACGCATCGAAAGTCTGGCGGTTGCGAGGATTGGCCAGGAACTGCAGTGCCGGCGGCGAAACGATGCGGCTGTCGTACTGCACTCGATAGTACGTGCCCGCGACCCGCAGTCCGGCCAGGAACTCGGGCGACCAGTCGAACCCGAACGACCACGTCTCGCCTTCCTCCGGCTTCAGTTTTGGATTGCCGCCAATCCTGAGCAGCACATTGCTGCCAGCGGGCAACAGCGTGGGATCACCGGAATTATTGGTCACAATGAAGCCAGGCAGCGGAGCGGTGACTGAGAACACGCCGTTGTCCGTCTCCGGAATGTTTGGCGCGCGGAACGACGTTCCCCACGATCCGCGAAGTGAGAATCCGCGCACCAGCTCCCATGTGAAACCCAGCTTGGGATTGGTGGTCGAGCCGAAATCGGAGTAATCGTCGTAGCGCACGGCGGCGCTGAAGTTCAGCGAACGCACGACCGGCACTTCGTGCTCGGGCGCGACCGCCGGCACGAACAGCTCGACGAAGCCCGCATTCTGGTAGCGCGTCGTGTCCGAGCCCGCATCCCATACGAAAATATCGGGACTGCCGAAGGCGGGCGTCTGGCCGATGAATGTCGGCGAGCGCTGCGCCCCGTTCTGCACCTTGTTGTTGAGCACCGTGTACTGCGCGCCGACGGCCATCTTGACTTCGCCCGCGGGCACGTTGAACAGCGGGCCGTCGAACTTCAACACCGTATCGTTCAAACGATTCTGCGCCGTCTGGATGTTCGAACCGCGGATGCGATCCCATTGCGCTTCCGTGAGTGGCTCGCTGCTGAGCGGATTGATGAAACCTTCATTGACCGCACGCTGAAGCGCGTTGCCCGCATCGGCGTTGACGAACGAGTCGAGATAACACACGCCGCAGTTTTCGACTGTTCCATACGTGTAGTACCAGTCCGCATTCCAGGCACCGGGAAGGTCGGCCCGCAAACCCACTGTGTGCGAGAAAGTTTCGTCCCAAGTGTCGTTACCGACTTTGTAGCCCGGCGGCATGTGCGCACTAAAGTTGTACTGCACCGTCAGCGGCTGCGGTCCGCCGGCACCGAACGGTCCAGGCGGTTGCACCGTGTTGGGAATGCCATAAATGTAATTCGGATTCGGCACTGAACCGCCGTTCGCGGTGGTGAGATTGGCAGGCACAGTGACCGTCGGCGCTCCGCTCGCCTGCTGGCTGTAGAACGTATGAGTGAACGTATCGCGCTTTACATAGAAACCCTGGTAGTAACCCGACAGCCGGGACCCGAGCTGCTGGTTGACGAACAAGGTCACGTGCTTGCGGCCGGTGTCGGACAGATAGTCCTCGAAATCCGAGCGATCGAGCAGATTCGGTCGATTCACTCCCAGTTGTGAGTACGTGATTCCCTGGCCGTTGCCGGCCGGCAGTCCATAAAGCGTATTCGTTCCCGCGTCGGGAAACAAAGCGTTGGTCGGCCCGGGCGGATTCGGCGGCAGAAACTGGGGCGCGAGCGGCGTGGTGCTCACGGAAATATTTCCAGGATTGCCGGGCGTGATGCTGCCGGGAATCACTCGGTTGTCCGGGCCGCCGAGCGCTCGCAAATCCTGCCTGAACCAGCGCAGCTCGCCACGCCGCAACGGCTCCTGGTCGACCTGCTCGAAGCTCGCGATCACGTTGCCGCGTCCGAGCGAACCGAGCTGCCAGCTGGTGCCGCCGAGCATGCTCGCTGCCCAATCGCTGCTGTATCGATTGACGTTGTAACGTCCGCTCACCTCCATGCCTTCGAAATCCTTGCGCAGCACGAAGTTGACGACGCCGCTGACCGCATCCGAGCCATAGATCGCGGAAGCGCCGTCGGCGATGACCTCGACGCGCTCGACGGCCGCGATTGGAACTTGAATCGCTTCGTAGAACGAAGTCTGGGTGCCCGCCGGTGCGAGCCGATGTCCATCCACCAGCACCAGCGTCGCGTTCTGACCGATGCCGCGCAGATTGATGGAGTTGCCGCGCGTTGCGTTGCCGCCGGTGTCGCTCGTCGAATTGCCGCCGCGGCTGGTCTCATCGAACCCCAGGTTCTGAATCTGCGGCAGCTTGCGAACCACGTCGGCAATGTTATTGGCGCCGATCGACAACATTTCGTCGCGATCGATCGCCAGCGCTTCGCTGCCGACCGGCGCAATGCCCGAAATATTCGTGCCGGTCGCGGTGACGGTGACTTCCTCCAGCGGTTTATCGTCGGCGGTCTGCGCGGCCGCCTCCACCAGGCCCAACGCCGAAAGCACAGCCAAAGATATTCGCGAACGACGCGCGCACGCACGCGACGACAGCAGCGGTGCCATGTTTCCCCCGGTTTTTTGGAGCATGCTCGACGCGTGCCGTAGCCGCGCCGATGCGATGTTTCCTAATTGATATGTTTGTTCCGCCTGGGTGCGCCGACCGTGGCCGCCTTCAGGCTCGAATCGATGCTAGGAGTCGCTGTTAACGCTGTCAACGCTGCATTCATTGAGTTTTCATATGACCGAATCATGAATTCGAACGAATCGTTCCGCTGCGCGCGACAGCGAAAAAACGGCGTCTTTATCGCGTTGTAAACATTAGCCGCGGGCTTTGCGCGGCGCCGTAGTGGCGCGTTCGATGAGCCGATGCGACAGCGTGAGTTTGTTTGGAGCGCGTTCGCCGCGAATCAATGCGAACAGCAGCTGTGCGGCTGTGAAGCCGATGTCATAAATGGGCTGGCGTATGGTCGTGAGCGGCGGCCAGACCATCTGCGCGAGATAAGAATCGTCGAACCCGGCGACCGACAGTTGCGAGGGCACCAAAATACCCGCCTCGTGCGCCGCCACCAGGCAGCCCGCCGCCATGTCGTCGTTGCTCGCGAATATCGCGGTAGGACGAGGTTTACGTAACAACAGCTCTCGGGCCGCTGTGAGGCCCGATTCCATGCTGAACAATCCCTGCGCAATGTTTCGAGCGCTCGCAGGCAGGCCCGCTGCCCGCACAGCCTCACGAAATCCCCGCTGGCGCAGCTCGCTGGCCGGGTGGTCGGGATGTCCTGCAATGAAGCCGATGTTTCGATGGCCCAGCCCGATGAGATATTCCGTCATCTGCCGCGCGGCCGCGCGGTCATCGACATCTACGCAAGGCGAACGGTCCGGAAGATCGGCGGCGGCAACACGCACCACCGGTATCTTCAACTCGTGAAGGTCCTTCAGCAGGCTGGCCGAGAAACACAGCGGCGGAAACAACAACACGCCGTCGGGACGATGACTGGCCGTGGCACCGATCAGATCGGCTTCCGGCTGCGGGTCGTCCTGATCGCTCAAGTGCATCAGCAGGTAGTAGCCCTCCTGCCGGCAGCGGCTCACGATCCCGGCCTGGAAATCCACGAGATAACCGGGCGCGCTGTTGTTCTTCCATTGCCTGGAGGTTTGATACATCAGCGAGATCCAATGCGAGCGACGCGCACGCAGACTGCGCGCCGAATGACTCGGCAGGAAATTCAGAGCATCGATTGCCGCCTGCACGCGTGCACGGGTTTCCGGTTGCACGTTGGCGCCGTTGTTGATCACTCGCGACACGGTCATCATCGAAACGCCAGCCTCGACGGCGACATCGCGAATCGTGACCCGCTTCATGAGTCACGTTGCGCCGGCGGCGCGGTGGAATTGCGTACGATCAGCGTGAACGCATGCCGGACCGGCTCGGCAGGCGCCGCGCCGGTGCGAATCTTCGCCAGCAGCAAATCGGTCGCGCTGTACGCCATCTCTTTGATCGGCTGCTGCATGGTGGTGAGTTGCGGCCAGAGTGCGCGAGCGATCGGCGTATCGTCGAACCCGCACACCGACAAATCGCGGGGCAGCCGCAGACGCAGCTCATGGGCCGCCGCCATCACACCAGCGGCCATATCGTCGTTGCTGGCGATGATTGCTGTCGGCTTGCGCCGTGCCGTGAGCAACTTGATGGCGGCCGCCCTGCCCGACTCGAAACTAAACTGTCCGGGCACGATGAGTGCGGGATCGAGCTTGATCTCATGTTGTCGCAACGCTTGTTTATAACCCGCGTAGCGCCTGGCCGTGGCGTCATGGTCGGGATGGCCCAGCACGAAACCGATGCGCCGGTGCCCGAGCCCGATCACGTGCTCAGTCAATGTTCGGGCCGCGTCGCTGTCGTCGATCAGCACATTCGAGGTGTGCGCATTCATTCGCGATGGAGCGATCTGGGCCACCGGCAAAGCGCTCGCCAGCAGCTCGCGCACCAGTGTGGCCATGCCGGACAGAGGCGGCGTCAGAATCAATCCTTCGAGCTGCAGCTGCCGGGCCAGCGAGAGGATGTGCGCACCGAGCTTGCGGTTGTGAGCATCGCACGCCTGGAACAACACTTTATAGCGCTCCTGCTGACAACGTCGCAGCGCGCCGAATTGAATGCTCAGCAGGTAGCTGGCACTGGGATTGTCATGAAACAAACCGATCACCGACGAGCGGCGGCTCGCCAGGCTGCGCGCCGTCGGGCTGGGGTGGTAGCGCAGCTCACGCACTGCCGTTTCCACCCGCTCCCGCACCGGCTCGCGAACGTTGGGCTGGCGGTTGACGACGCGCGAAACGGTCTTGACCGACACGCCCGCGGCGGCGGCAACGTCGTGGATCGTCACAGCTTTTGACGACAGCCGAGCGCGCTTCATGGCGCGCATTATATGGAACTCGCCCATGCATCGCGCGACCAGCGCAATGCATGGACGAGCTCGCTTACGAGGACAGTCGTCCTTCGATCAGCCGCTCACGATCAGAACGCCACACCGATCGTGGCGCCGAAATAGCGGTTCGCCTCCTTGGGTACATTACCGGTCACGCTGTTCGGACTGAAGGTCGCCGTGGTCAAGGTCGACGAGCGCGCCATCAACGTAACGTAGTGCTCATCGAACAGATTGTTGGCGAACAGCGTGATCCGATAGCGATTGTTGGGCGCACGAAATCCGATGGAGGCATCCACCACCGTGTAGCTGGGATGTTCGAGCAGCGGATCCTGCTCGATCACGAAGTTTGTTTTCGACTGCGACGTGCCGCTGAGCTGCATGAAGCTCTGCCAGCCGGAACCCCCGAGCGGCAAGTCGTAACGGGCCGTCAAGGTGCCACGCCATTCCGGTGCGTTCGGGAGCACACCGTCGCTCACGTTCTGTATCGGCGTGCCGCCGGCCGTCAGCCGGTAGCAGGTGTTGTCCGGCGCGGCTCCGACGATCACCGGCGCCGCCGCCTGGTCGGATAGTGCGCAGTTCAAACCGTCGATATCCACGCTGGTGTCGAGGTACGTGACGCCGCCATTGAGCGAGAGATTTCCCATCGGGCGCCACGTGAACTCCACTTCGGCGCCCTGCGTGGTCGAGCTGCCGGCATTGGTCGTCTGGAAACGCACCAGGCCGGTGTCGTTGTTGCCGCGGTTGGCCTGGACCTGCAGATCGTCGTACTCGGCATAGAACAGCGCCGTGTTCAGGACCAGCATGCCGTCCCACAACTGGGCCTTGAAGCCGAGCTCCCAGGCCTTGGCGTCTTCGGGTTCGACGGGCGTCTGATTCTCGAAGGTGGCCGCGAACTCGGTTTCATAGCCCCGTCCTTTGTGTCCCGTGGACCAGGTGAGATAAGTCTGTGCGTCCTCGCTGAAGTCATATTGCAGGCCGGCTTTCCCCGTGACCACAGTGTCATCGCTCTTGCCGCTGCCGGAAGACGGCGGGAAGCCGACCAACGGCTGATCGCCGGGCACCAGGCGCGTGTTGGTGCGTGTGCCCGAATAGGAGATTTCTTCCCATTGATAGCGGGCACCGAGCAAGGCGGACAGATTGCCGACCAGGGCAAAATCCATTTGACCGAACAGCGCGGCGTTCTTGGTGCCGGTCGCGGAGTTGAAGCCGGCCTGCGAGCGGTACAAGGGCACGCGGCAAGGCTGACCTTGCACCGGCGCGTTGCCGCCGGGAGCACAGGAGCCGCTGCGGCGCTGGAACGTCCGCTCCAGATCCATGTCGAGGTAGTACAGTCCCGCGACATAGTTGAATCGTTCCGAGCCCGGCGAGGTCACACGCAGTTCCTGCGAGAACTGGCCGATGTCGATGGTGCCGCCGTTGATGTCGAAACTGCCGTTGGTCACTGGAAACGTCAGCGGCGTGGGCGTATTCAACCGGTCGATGGGTTGATTGTTGATCAGGTAGAAATCCTGGTACGCAGTGAGCGAAGTGAGCGTCACCGCGTCGAGATGCAGGTTGCCCTCCATCGAGAATGTCTTCTGCTCGGTGTTGTAGAACGTCAGCGTGTTCTCCGTGTCCTTGCGATTGTTGAAGCCGGCGACCACCGGCAGCAGCACCTGCTGCAGCAGAGGGTTGTTGACCACACTGAGATATTGACTGGAACAGCACAGCGTCTGCGATTCGCGATAGTCCGCCGAGAACAGCAGATTCAATCGTTCGGTCGCATCCCATTCATATTTGCCGCGCGCACCCCAGCTCTCGCTGCCGTTCACGTCCTTGTTGAGCGTCACATTGCGAATGTAGCCGCCGACGTCGTTGTAGTAGCCGGTGAGGCGGTAGCCCATGGTGTCGTTGATGGGACCGGACACGGTGGCGCGAGCACGATACTCGTCCTGTTCAGCCACTGTGACATCCGCATCGGCCTCGAACACTTCGCTGGGCCGCTTCGTCACCACGTTGATCAGGCCGGCCACCGAGTTCTTGCCGAACAGCGTGCCCTGCGGTCCGCGCAGCACTTCGATGCGCTCGATATCGGCCAGATCCGAGAAACCCTGCGAGGATCGCGCCAGCACCACCCCGTCTACCACGACGGACACCGAAGGCTCGGTGCCCTGACCGAACAGCGCAGTGCCGATGCCACGAATGCGCAGGTTGGTGTTGCTGGGTGAAGCGCCTTGGGCAAAGGTCAAGGACGGAGTGAGATTCACCAGGTCGGTCATCTGGTTCACGCCGGCGGCGCTCAGCGCTTCTCCGGAGAGCACGGTGACCGCCACCGGTACATCTTGCAGTCGCTCGACGCGCTTCTGTGCGGTGACCACGATCTCTTCGAGATCGACTCGCTTGAGCGCGTCGGCAGGCTCCGCGATCGCGCCGGGCGCGGCGAGCATCGCTCCAAGCCCGAGCACTCCCCCACCCAATGCGGCTCGGATCCGATTCGTCAACGCGACCGATTGCTGGTATTGCATACGTTCTCCCTGCGTTAGCCGTTGTGATTTTCTTCGCCTTCCGGGGCCGAATTGATCCCTAATACGCACCGGGAACAACAACCCGACAAATTTTTGTTAGCTCGATCGCTTACTGTGACGGAACGCTCACGAACGACGTTGACAGTTTTCTTTCGCGGCTGTGTGTCTATAGTATGTTTCAAGGGGAATGCGGCATCCGTTTCGGACACGCCGCGAGGAAGCTTGCTTGCAGGATGACAAGCTAGTTACAAGGAAGCCGGTTGGCGCGGCAGCCGAGCAGGATGGCACGGTCGATTACAGCCGCGCCTGCTTCACCGACCTGTTCCACAAATACCGCACCTCGCTGTTTCGTTATCTGAGTGGGCGGGTCACGTCGCCCGACGACGCGGCCGAGCTCGTTCAGGAAAGCTACGCGCGCCTCCTCCAGCATCAGGACGTGGCGCAGATCGAGTCGATCAGCCGCAACTACCTGTTCCAGATCGCAACCAACCTGGCGCGAGATCACTATCGACGCCACACGACACGGCACCGCTCCACGCATCTGGACGTCGACGAGCTCGACATCGAGGACGAACGCGCCGGCCCCGAAGACAACATGGTATTGGACAACACCATCGATTCGATCAAGGGAGCACTCAAAGAAATGCCGCCGATGACGCGCAGAATCTTTCTGTTGAGTCGTTTCCGCGGCAAGACGTATCCAGACATCGCGCTGATGCTGGGAGTAAGCACTCGCACCGTGGAGCGCAAAATGAGCGAAGCGATGCATTTGCTTGCTACTCGACTGCGAGAGCACCCATGAGCGGACGTTGGCCATCGCGCTGGATTAATGAGAGTGCCGCCCAATGGTTCGCGCGATTGCGGGCGAAGCCCGTAACGCCGCAGCTCGATGTCGAATTCCGGCGCTGGCTGGATTCCGATTCGCAGAACGAAGCCGATTACCAACGGCAGGAGCTGATCTGGGAGCTCGCCGGCGAGCTGGCCGACGACGAGGAAATCCAGAGCCTGGTTGCCGAGGCGGAGCGAGCGACACAGAAACCGCGAGCCGCCGTCAGTCCCATCCTGATGTGGTCCGCCGCAGCGGCGGTGCTCGTCGTTGCCGTTTGCATCGGCGTCTATTGGCAGTGGCCGAGCAAGCCGGAAATATATGCAACAGACGTCGGCGTCCAGCGCACGGTCGTGCTGCCCGATCAATCGCGCATGACCTTGAACACCTCGACGCGCGCACGCGTCGAATTCCGCCGTAACGTACGCGTCATCGAGCTCGAATATGGCGAAGCGACGTTCTCTGTTACACACGATGCCGAACGTCCCTTCGAAGTTCGCTCAGCGCACGGCACGGCGCGAGCATTAGGCACCCAGTTCAATGTATTGTCCTTGAACAACAATGTGACTGTCTCGGTGCTCTCGGGCAAGGTGCAAGTCATCGCGCCAAGTACTGGCCAGCGCGACGCGACTATGCAAACCGCGGTGCTGACCCGTGGCACAGAGCTCACTTATAACAGCGCGGGCCTTTCTCAGATTCGTCCGGCGGACACTGCGCGCATCGATGCCTGGCGTTCCGGTCGAATCGTTTTCGAAAACGTCGAACTGCAAACGGCGCTGCGTGAATTCAATAGATATGGAAAGACGCCGATCCTGCTGGGCGATGCGTCGCTGGCTTCCGTGCGCGTCTCCGGTGTGTTCCGTATCGGCGAGACGGATGCCCTCCTGCGCGCACTGAACACGGCGTTCGAGATCGAGGCCAATCGCCGTCAAGACGCGATCGAGCTGCGCGCGCCGAACAAGCCAGACTGAAGACGAATAATGCAACGCTTAGTTCGGACCCGTGACTCGACCAGTCAAGTTCACGGCGTCCGCCGTTCCACAGGGAGTGAACGTGATGAGCAAGCGATCGAACAACCAGCTTCTGTATGGGATCCTGGCATTTGCGATACCCGCTTGCGGAACGCAGGCGGCAGATACCACAGCAAGCAGTGCGCAGACTGAAAAAACCTATGTCGAAGTGAGCTTCGAGCGTGCCTGCGACGACAACAACAAGGTTCTGGTGCTGAAGAACTGGCACGACTTCAAAACCATTGCCGTCACGCTGCGCTGGAACGCCTGGAAAGGGGAAACGCTGACTCAGGAGGTGTTCGCCATGCCGAAGACGGCAACGGAAATCGGTTGTGCAGCCTCGGCGGAGATACTGAAGGCTGCATTTATGGACTTCTGATAACGGCGCACGCAACACCCCGGGTAGCCGACGAGCATCGCTCTCGCTTAGAGTTCTCGCGACTGCAATCCGGGGAGGAACGGCGATGTCGAAATCCATTGCGGCAACGGTTCTTGCATTAGGCTTCGCGGTCTCCTCGTACGGCGCGGATGAACATCGCCATTCGCATCCAATGCCGGAACAACTCGGCTCGGTGAATTTCCCGACGTCGTGCGCACCGGCCGTCCAGGCCGGGTTCGAGCGCGGGTTGGCGCTGCTGCATTCATTCGCGTACAGCGCCTCCGAGCAGGCATTTCGCGATGTCGTTAGCCGCGACCCGAACTGCGCCATTGCCTACTGGGGCATGGCGATGACTCATTACCACCCGCTCTGGGACGCTCCCGCCGGCGATGAATTGCGTGCGGGCGCAGATCTCATCGGCAAGGCCGTCGATATTCGATCGGGGTCGCCACGTGAGCGCCGGTTCATCGAGGCGCTGGCGACTTACTACAGCGACTCGGAACATGCGACGCCCGCGGTTCGCGCCGAACGATACGCGAGCGCCATGGCGGGCGTCGCTAGAGACAACGCCGGCGACGTGGAATCGCAAATATTTTACGCACTTGCTCTCATCGCGACGGCGCCGGCGGTCGATAAGACGCACAGCCGTCAAAAACGAGCCATGGCGATTCTCGAACCGCTGTATCGCGCGCATCCTCAGCATCCCGGGCTCGCTCATTACCTGATCCATGCAGCCGACAGCGCGGAGCTGGCGGCACAAGGGCTGGCGGCAGCACGCGCATATTCCAAGATCGCACCGTCCGCGCCGCACGCCTTGCACATGCCGTCGCATATATTTACTCGCCTCGGGCTCTGGGATGATTCCATCGCATCCAACCGAGCGGCACGCGCGGCAGCACATGATCAGAGCGATATCGGCGAAGAGCTGCACGCGATGGACTACTTGACCTACGCCTATCTGCAACGCGGCCGTGAGGCCGACGCTGAGCAAATTCTCGTCGAGCTTCGGTCGATGACGAACGTCACCGCGTCTCAGTTCAAACAGGGCTATGCGGCCACGGCGATGCCAGTGCGCTTCGCGGTTGAGCGCCGCGATTGGGACGGCGCTGCTTCATTGGAGCCGCTGCCGCAGTCGCCGCCGCACGTCGCCGCCCTCGTCTACTGGGCGAGAGCGCTCGGTCGAGCGCGAAGCAAACATCCGCAATCGTCGGATGTCGATATCGACGCGCTCAATGAATGTCAGCGGCAACTGCAATCCGCCGGGAACAGTTACTGGGCTATGCAGGTGGATGTGCTGCTCAAGGAGGCGCAGTCATGGCGCCTGGCGGCCAAAGGTGAGCCGGAAGCAGCGATTCAAGGCTTGCGCGCGGCAGCCGCTGAGGAAGATGCAATCGAGAAATTGCCGGTCACCCCGGGTCCGATCGTCCCAGCTCGTGAGCAACTCGGTGAGCTGCTGCTGGAGCTGCAGCGTCCGCAAGAGGCCCTCCGGGAATTTCAAACTGCCCTAGTCAGCGCTCCGCGCCGGCGCGGAGCGCTGGTTAGTGCGATTGCCGCGGCCGAACGCGTTGGCAACACTCAATCTGTTTCGCAGTTTCGGGCGGAGCTGAATCAATAGCCGGCGGCGCTGCAATCGATCGAGGCGATCAGATTGGAAACACACCCAGAATGATACAAACCAGCGTCATCACGCCGGTCAATGCAAACAGCCATGGAATAGTAAAGCGCTGATGATCGGCCAGGTCGATGCGCGCGAGCCCCACCAGCAGATACGTGGCAGGCGTCAGCGGACTCACGGGAAATCCCGTCGTCATCTGCCCGAGCAGCGCTGCATGCGCCACTTGAGCGACCGGCACATTGAAATGCGCCGTGACCTCGGCGACCACCGGCAGCACTCCGAAATAAAACGAGTCGGGATCGAACAGCAGGCTGAGCGGCATGGACAGCAATGCCAATACAAACGGCACGTGCGAGGCCGCAGTTGCGGGCACGTGTCCGGCAACGGCGGTTGCCATCGCACTCAGGAAACCGGCGCCCTTCATCACTCCCATGAATGCGCCCGCCGCCAGCAAAATGCTCGCGATCATGCATGCGGCGCGAGCATGGGCATCGATGCGAGCGTGTTGTGCCTCGGTGCCGGGATAGTTCATCGCCAGCGCGAGCACCGTTCCAACCATGAATACGACGACCGGCGCGATGCTGCCCTCGATGAGCGCCGACATGATCGCAACGGTGACCACCACGTTCGGCCACAACATGCGCGGATTGCGATCGGGTCGATCCGTGGCCGCGACCGGCTCGACCACGGCGCCCGGCTGCCAGACGAGCCGTCGTTCTTCGCGTTTGCCGAGCCAGTAAGCAAATGCGAAGGCGGCACACAAACCGATGAGTTGCGGCACGATGAGCGGGTTGTAGATTGCTGCCATCGGCTGATTCAGTGCCCCGGCGGCTCGCAGCGTCGGCCCACCCCAAGGCAGCATGTTGTTCACCCCCGCAGCCATCGCGGTTGTGCATGCGAGCACGCGACGATCCATTCCCAAGCGATCGTAGAGCGGCATGAACGCAGGAATGACGATCAGAAACGTCACCGCGCCCGAGCCATCCAGATGCACCAACGCCGCGAGCACAGCAGTACCGAGCGTGACGTGAGCCGGACGGTTGCCTACCCACCCGAGCAAGCGTGTGATGACGGGATCGAACAGTCCTGCATCCGTGACCACGCCGAAGTACAAAATCGCGAACACCACCGTACCGGCGACGGGCGAGATGGTCTTGATGCCGTCCACGATGTAATCCGCGATCGCGAAACCATGGCCGCCGATGAGTGCCGCAACGATCGGCACCAGGATCAAGGCAACGAGCGGCGATACGCGGCGACTCAGGATCACCGCGAGCAATGTGACTACGGCCAGCGCCCCTAACAGCGCTCCGGGAATGGCCGGCATGGTCAGTGGCAGGCGTCTACGGGCGCATTGGCAGGCCCATACAACGCCTGATACACCAGCGGCTTCAGCGGCACGGGCAGTTCTTTAGGTGAGATCACTTGCGTCATGAATACAGTGGCCTGTTTGTTTTTCAGATCGACCCAGAAGAACGTGTGGCCCGAACCGTCCCAGCCGCCCCCGCCGATCGGCAGTGTGCCGGCGCGAGCGGTGGATGCGTTGCCGATGGCCACTCCATAGCCGAATTCGAAATCGATGCCGGGAATGCTGCCGACGTCCGCCGGCATGGATGGCGGCAAATGATTGGTGAACATCAATCGAACAGTCTGCGGCTTCAGCAAACGAACGCCATCGAGCTCGCCTTCGTTCGCGAGCATTCGGGCGAACCGCAAGTAGTCCTCCGCGTTACTGGCGAGTGCACCGCCGCCGTCGAGCAGACGGCTGCGATCCGAGTAGTCCGTGCTGGCCGGAGTCTCGATCGACTGCAGCGCATCGCCTGTCCACAGATAATTCGAAGCAAACCTTTGCAGATCTGCGCCTTCGACGAAGAAGCCGGTGCTCTTCATGCCGAGCGGCCCGAACACGTTTGATTGTAAATATCGATCCAGCCGCTGACCCGAGATTCGTTCGACGACCGCACCGAGCACCGTGGTCGAGTAACTATACGAGAATCGCTCCCCGGGTTGATGCAGTAACGGCGCGGCGGCGATACGGTCCATCAGCACGTCGAGATTGGGCGCCGCCGGTCCATCGGTGGGCAGGCTGCCCACCGGCGTGTTGCGTTTGACGCCGTGCTTTCGATAGTACTGATGGACCGGCGTGGTGCCGGTGAAGTGATAAGTGATGCCCGAGGTGTGCGTCAGCAGGTCGGCAATCGTAATCGACCGCCGTGCCGGCTCGGTCACCATGTCGTCGAGCCCGCCGCTTTTGTAGACGCGCACGCCGGCGAACTTCGGCAGAAATTTCTCGACCGGATCGTCGAGCCGCAGCTTGCCCTGCTCCATCAACATCAGAATCGCCACACTGGTGATGGGCTTGGACATGGAATAGAGACGAAACAAGGTGTCCTTGCGCATCGGCTCACGTGCGGCAATGTCCTGATAACCCACCACGCTCGACTGGATCGTCTTGCCTTCGCGCGCGATCAGAGTGACGGCGCCGGGAATCTTCTGCTGATCGACCAGGCACTGCAGATTCTTTGCGATGGACGTTAGATCCTCGGCGTGCGTGGGCACGGACGACGCGAGCGCGATCCAACCTGCGATCCAGATAATCGTTCGACGCATGATCTCCCCTCAATGTCACGCTGGGTTTACGACGCCGAGCGCAACCAGCTTTGCGATCTGCTCCGACGTGAATCCGGCTTCGGTCAGCACGGCCTGGGTATCGCTGCCCAGCTCGGGCGCGGCCCGATCGGATTCCATCGCCACGCCTTCGACTCGGAACGGCGAGCGTGCGGCACGGATGCGTCCTTGAGTAGGATGCTCGACCTCCGCGAAAAAACTCACATCGCGCAAGTGAGCATCCTCCAGCAGGTCGGCCAGGCTGCTCAGCCGTGCGCACGGCACGTCGACTCGTTCCAACGCTTCGATCCACTCCGCAGTAGTTCGCGTCGGCGTCAGTTCCGATATGAGTCTGTACAACTCGTTCACGCGTGCGCTTCGGGCTGCCGGATCTTTTATCCACGCCTGCTCTGCGAGCTCCGGCCGTCCCACCACGGACAGGAAGCTCCGCCAGTGCGAGGTCGTATACGGCAGGATGGTCACATAACCGTCGCGGGTTCGAAACGGTTTGCGATGAGGCGACAGCAGCCGCTCGTAACCCGTGCTGCCGAGCGCGGGAACGAACGTTTCCCCGGCGAGCTGCTCGGTCATCAGGAACGACACCATGCTCTCAAACATCGGCGCCTCGATACAACAGCCGCGACCGGTGGCCTGTCGATGTGTCACTCCGGCAAGCACGGCCAGCGCCAGGTGCAATCCGCCCACTTTGTCGCACACGATGGTGGGCAGAAAACGAGGTTCGTCATGACTGCCCGCGTTGAGAATGGCCAGGCCCGACATAGCCTGGATGATGTCGTCGTACGCGGGCAAATGAGCATAGCGGCCGTCCTGGCCAAAGCCCGGCGCGTAGCAGTACACCAGCCGCTCGTTGCATGCTCGCAGCTCTTGATAAGAGAGCTGCAGCTTGGCAGCCGATTTCGGTCGCATGTTATGCACGACCACATCGGCGTCGCGCACCAGTTCGAGCAGCGCCGCGCGCCCTTCGGCCTGCTTCAGATCGAGTATCACCGAGCGCTTGTTTCGATTGCAGTTGAGAAAGCCCGCGCCCATGCGTGCGGAGCGACCCGGGCGCACTGCTCGAAACACGTCGCCTTCAGGCGCTTCGATCTTGATCACCTCCGCGCCGAAGTCCGCCAGCAGGCGCGTCGCATAGGGCCCCAGTACGACCGTCGTCAGGTCGATGATGCGCAGTCCTTTCAGCAGCTGATGCATAAATAGTGTTCATTCATAGATAAACCCAATAACATCCATGTCGATCCGACCAGGGGGAAACAGGCGATGATCAACATCCGCCATCTGCGCGCGTTCGTCGCTGTCGCCGAGCACCTGCATTTCACGCGTGCCGCGCAGTCGGTCTATCTCACGCAGCCCGCGCTCAGCACGCTGATCCGTCAATTGGAAACACACCTGGATCTGCAGTTGCTGCAGCGGAATACGCGCGTCGTGGAGCTGACTCCGATCGGCCGTGAATTTCACAGCACTGCGCGCAAGATCGTCGAGGATATGGACGTGGCCTTGCGCGACTTGAAATGTTTCAAGGCGCTGGCCAAGGGGCGCGTGCGGCTCGCGGCATTGCCGTCGCTGTGGATCTCGCTGCTGCCCGAAGCGTTGCGCGAATTTCACACGGCACATCCGGCAATCGATCTCGCGATCAGCGATCTGGCGGGAGAAGACATCATCCAGGCGCTGCGTAACAAGACCGTGGACCTGGCGCTCACGTACACGCCCGCGCTCAAGGACATCAAGGCACAACTGTTGTTGCGCGATCAGCTGATGATCGTGTGCCCCCGGCAGTCGCCGCTGGCACAACATCCACGCGTGCGCTGGAGGGACCTGAGCGGCCATCCCATTATCGCCATGGCGCAGGGAACGACGATTCGCATGTTGATTCAAGGAGCGGCACTTGCCAAAGGCATCGGCCTGAACATCGTGCTCGAACCGCACCTCATGCCGACCGCGATCGCCTGCGCCGCCTCGGGGCTGGGCACCGCCATCCTGCCGTCCTCTGGCGTGCCGCCGATGCTGCCGCCCTCGCTGGTTTGTCTCGAACTGATCGATCCGGTCGTGCGCCGGGATATTTCCCTGGTCACGTTGGCAAATGCGCCGCTGTCGCCTGCGACCAAAGCGCTCTACGACGTCCTGATGCGCACCGTGCGAGCGACGAACACGCGAGCGAAACGCAAATGATCGCGACGCGCTTCTCACAGGCCGGCCTCGAAGCGAACATACAACTGCCGCCCGAGCGCATCGGCAAGTCCTGAAATGTAGCCAGTAAATGTCGCAGCCGGCGGCGCCCGGTCGAACGCATTGATGGCACCGATGGTGATGCGCGTCTTCTCGCTCTCGCCGAAGCGCTGCTGGAACTGCATATCGAACACGGTCCACGAACCGATCTCGTTCACCGGCGTGGCCGTGATCGGCAGGAACACGTCATCCAAGATCGAGTCGGTGTAGCGCATCGTGACGTTGGCGCTGCTGCGCGCGTACTCCCAACCGACTGTGAGATTGTCTCGCCACTCAGGCGTGGGAAAGCCTGGGTTGTTGGAGTTGCGCCGGCCGACGCCATCGATCGTCGGCTGCCCCGGCCCCACTTGCACTTCATAGCGATCGATCCAGGTCAGCGAGTTCTGCACCAGCAAACGATGCTGGCCGAACAGCTGCACGCTGTAATCCAGCTTCATGTCGACGCCGGCGGTCTCGGTCTCGCCGGAATTGAAATAGCCGACGTTCACGCCGAGCAGCCGGCCGAAAGTATCGCGAATGGCCTGCTGCCCGTTCGGATCGCGCAACAACACCTGGTCGGCGCTCTCGGCCGCGATCTGGTCGTGAAACTTGAACGACCAATAATCCGCCGACAGTGATAGATGATCCAGCGCCTGCCAAGTCACGCCGACATTGAAGTTGCGAGACTCCTCGGGACGCAGATCCGGATTGTTGACGCGATTGATGACTCGAAATGTTCCGGTGTCGGTGGGATCGAGCGGATCACGGGTCTGACCCACGCCCGAAGTCACCGCTGCGCTGGCCGATTGGGACAGCGCCGGCGCACGAAACGCCGTGCTGCCCGAAGCGCGCAAGGAGACATTGTCGGTGACTCGCCAGTTGATGCCGACTTTCGGATCCGTCGTGGTGAACTTGCCATAGTCCTCGTAGCGCCCCGCGAGCTGCAGATTCAGCGACGCGAACAGCGGCACACCCAGTTCGACGAAGGCGCCGGTCACGGTGCGATCGCCCGCTCCTGACAAACTCTTGCCGGCAAAACCGGCCCGACCGCTTTGGATGAAGTCGTCGAATTGCGCATCGATGGTTTCACGTCGATGCTGTGCGCCGAATGCGATGCCCAGCGGCCCTGCCGGCAGATCAAACAAGCGGCCGTTGATGACGAATTCGGCCAGCTGCTGCCCGACTTCGTTGCGCGTACGGGTCGGCTGCAGCACGTTGTAATGAGTGCGCGGATCGTTTCTCATCTGGTCGGCGCCAAACGGGCTGAAGTACACGCAATTGCCTTGCCCCGCCACCTCACCCGCCGCCGGGCCGTTGAAGCCGACGCGGCAGTCCGGCCCGCCGAAACCGTTCAATGCCTGTTGCAGCAGGACCAGATCGGTATCGAAGTTGGTGGTGTCCGCCACGTCTTCGGAATAGATCACATCGGCGGAGTAGCCCCACGTGTCGGTGATATCGCCGCGAGCGCCGAGCACCACGTGCGTGCCGGTGATTTCGGGCTTCGCCACCAGGTAATCGGCGTTGACGCCCAGCGCGCGGCCGGAGAAAGTCACATTGACGCCAAATGGATTGAACGGATTCGTGGCCGGAACGATCGGCGAACCGTTCGACAGCGGCACACTGCCGACGCCGAAGCGGCGTGCGCTCTGGCGGTAGTAACGCGTTTCCAGGAACAGCTCGTGGCTGTCCGACAGCTCGTACGTCGAACTCAGGTGACCGAGCAGCAGCCGGCTCTCGGGTTTGATGGGATTGCGCGCTTGAAAGCTGAAACGACAGGCGCCGTCCGGGAACTGCGCGCCCGCCGTGCGTGGAGCAAAGATGCCACCTGTGCCCGGCGCCGTGCAGAAAGGATCCGCAACCTGAACCAGTGGATTGCCAGTCGCGGCGCGACGCAGATCGTAGAGCTGCGAATAGTTGATCGGACCGTTCACGCCATTGTCGATGATCACATCGCCGCCGGCTGCCGTCCGCGGCCGGGCCGACAGAATGAAATTCCCCGGCTGCGACGAACCGGAGGTGTTGCTGAAATTGGTGATGTCGCGGTCGCCGTTCTGCAGGTTGTCTTGAAATTCGTAGCTCAGCGAGGCCACGGTGCGCGTCCGCTCGCCTCTGCCGCCGACTTTGAACTGCGCCAAGTATCCCGGCGCATCTTCGATGTGCGTGTACTGCAGATTCGTGGCAATGCCGTCGAACTCGTCGTCGGTGATGACGTTGATGACGCCCGCGATCGCATCCGATCCATACAAAGCGGAAGCGCCGTCGAGCACCGTCTCGACGCGTGCGATGGCGACCATCGGCACCAGCGCCGCGAGGTTGACATAGTTGTTGCCCAACACGTCCGCTTCCTGCGAGGCGACGCGCCGGCCATTGAGCAGCACGAGAGTCGAAGCGGGACCGAGGCCGCGCAGGTTGGCCGAACGCGAGGCGCGATTGTCCTGCCCGCCGTTGTCCAGATCCTGGACGCCGCCGACACTGCACACGTTCGCCGGCTGATTGTTGATGATGCGATCGAGGCCCGGCGCGCCGGTGCGTGCGAGCGCTTCGGCGTCGATCACCTGTGTCGGAGAAGCAAGCTCTGCCTGGCTCGCCGTGCGGAGATACGAACCGGTGACGACGACTTCCTGAATGCTGGGCTGTTGCGGCGAATCCGTGCCGGCTGCCTGCTGGGCGTGTGCCGTCGTCAGCACCAAAGTCGTCGCTGCAAATGACAGACACGCGGGTGCCCGCAAGGTCGGTGCGCTGGCTCGCATACATCCCCCCTCAAACTATTGTTCTGGCGAGCGCGGACGAGCCGCGGCCGTGGGGGAATCCTGCCGGCCGGCTATCTATTGTGGAAATTGATTTCCTGGATCAATTGATAGCGAAAATTGATGATTCGATTGCCGCACCACCCGACATTGGTGCACCGCCCTCGTCCCGGGTCTTGATTCGCTGCTCGCCAGGAGCGCATCCTCGCCGCCGACGCTGGAATCTCAAATACAACGTGAGTGTTGAGGAGATCCAATGGGCCGCAGTTCAACACGATCCAGTATTCGATAAATGACCATATCGTTGTTGCTGTCGATGCGGTCAATCTAACGAATTCAAAAGAATTCACGTACGCGAACGTCGTCGCCAACACGCAGAGCTATCGGGAGGTCGGAAGCAGATATACGGTGGGAATTCGCGGCCAGGACTGACGCCGGCCGCACGGCAACTTCGTCACGATGGTCGAGTATTAGATTGGCGCAGCTTGCAACAAGGCAGAGTGGCCGAGACCGCAACGGGAAGTCGCCGCGTCGTGGCTGGCTGGCTTCCATTTCGCAAGTCCCGGGCGGCGGCATTGCGACCGCAATGCTGCTCCGTGTGGTGCTGTTCAGCGCGCTGGTCACGCTGGTTCTGACCGTCGCGCAGTTGTCGCTGAGTTACCGAAGCGAGATGGATCGGCTCGAAAGCCGGTTTCGCGAAATCAACGAGGCCACCTCGCGCAGCCTGAGCGAAAGTCTTTGGGCAGTCGACACGCAACTGATCCAGAAGCAACTCGAAGGCATACTGCGGCTGCCATCCATGCGCGCAGCGGAGGTTCGGGAGATTGGCGCATCCTCGCATGGACTGACAGTTTTCCGCGGCGAGCGACAAACAGCTCAGTTCGTCGTCAAAGAGTTTCCGCTGGCCTGCTGCGGTGAACGCCCGGAAGTCATCGGCGTGCTGCATATCGAGGCCACTCTGTCCGATATCTATCGCGATGTGGCGGCGCGAGCCCTGGTCATTCTGCTCAGCAATGCCGCGATCACCTTTCTAGTCGCACTGTTTCTCCTGTTCGTGGTGCATCGGCTGGTGACCCGCCATTTGATGGACATCGCCGCCTCGTTAGGCAGCGAGTCCCCGGATGCAGAAGCTGCGCCGTTGCAATTGCGGCGGCCGCCGGGCAAAGGCGATGAGTTGGACAAGCTGGTGGACGCTTTCAACGCCGAGCGAGCGAGGCTGCGGCAGCATGCGGTGGAGATAGGAAACGCCAATGCGCGCATGTCAGCGATCCTGGACAACATCCCCGACCTCGCGGGGGTGAAAGACGCAAACGGCCGGTTCATCGCCGTCAACCGGGCCTTTGCGGCCGCGAAAGGATTTGCTGAACCGGGTCATCTCATCGGCAAGACCGATCTCGAAGTTCACCCGCCAGCACTGGCCGAGTCCTACCGACGTGACGATGCCGAAGTGATGGCATCGGGTGGATCCAAACGGGTCGAGGAGCAGCACGTCAAATCCAATGGCGAGGTCACACTGATCGAGACCATCAAGACTGCGCTGCGTGGTGGCGACGGCCGCGTGGCCGGTACGGTCGGTATTGCTCGGGATATCACCACTCGCGCGCAGGTTGAGGCGGATCGAAAGGCGCGGGAGGTTGCCGAGGCCGCAAACAAGGCCAAGAGCGCGTTCCTGGCCAACATGAGCCATGAGATCCGCACCCCAATGAACGCCATCCTCGGCATGACCGCCCTGGCGCTTCAGCGTCCGCTCGATGCTCGACAGAGAAACTATCTGGAGAAGGCGCATGCGTCGGCCGAGCTCCTGCTGCAGATCCTCAATGACATTCTTGATTTTGCAAAGATCGAGGCAGGCAAGGTGGACGTGCAGTCAGTGCCGTTCTCGCTCGATGAAGTGTTGAACAACCTCGTCACCATCTTGAGCCTGAAGGCAGAAGCTGCAGGGTTGGAATTGTTGCTGGCCGTGCCGCCGAAGCTGCCCTCCGCCTTGGTGGGCGATCCGTGGCGCTTGGGTCAGGTGCTGCTCAATCTCGCCAACAATGCGGTCAAATTCACCGAGCGCGGCGAGGTGATCGTGGCGATAAAACTGCTCGAGCAAACCGCACATTCCGTGAGCCTGCGTTTCGAAGTGCGCGACACCGGCATCGGCATGAGCCCCGACGAGCAACAGCATTTGTTCCAGCCGTTCTCGCAGGCCGACACCTCGATCAGCCGCCGCCATGGCGGCACCGGGCTCGGGCTCGCGATCAGCCGGAACCTGGTGCGAATGATGGGCGGCGAGTTGCAGGTCAACAGCGCACCGGGTGCAGGTAGCTGTTTTTACTTCACCCTATCCTTCAGGTTGCAGGCGAGCGTGGCGGCGGCTGCGGGGCGCACTGGCACGGCGACTCTGTGTGGTGAGCGTGTGCTCGTCGTTGACGACAACGCCGCCGCGAGGGTCGTGCTTGCCGACATGTGCGCGGATCTCGGACTTCACGTCGACGTGGCCGTCGACGGCAAGCAGGCTCTCCACGTCGTGGCTGCGGCCGACTCGCAGGATGTTCCCTATCGGCTGCTGCTGCTCGACTGGAAGATGCCAGACATGGATGGCGTTGCATGCGCACGCGCACTCCGCGAGCGACATGCGCTTCGGCATCCGGCACCTGTCGTCCTCATGGTGACCGCATATTCGCTCGACGAAGCGACAGAGCGCCTTTCGGAGCAGCAGGTCACAGTCCACGCATTGCTCAACAAGCCCGTGACTCCATCGACGTTGCTCGACGCATGCATTACGGCGCTCGGCAAAGTGGCACCGCCCTCGATTTCGCCGGCACAGCCGAGCGTTCGAACAGCAGAGTTTCGTCGACCCAGCGGCTTGGAGGGTGCCCGCGTTCTGTTAGTGGAGGACAATGAAATCAACGCGGAGCTCGCCGTAGATATATTGACTGACGCAGGTGTGCGCGTCAGCGTGGTCCGCAACGGCAAGCAGGCGCTCGAATCCCTGGCCGCCAGCCATTTCGATGCGGTGCTGATGGATTGTCAGATGCCGGTGATGGACGGGTACACTGCCACGCGCGCGTTGCGCCAGAAGAAGAGTCTGCAAGACCTTCCCGTCATCGCCATGACGGCCAACGCCATGATCGGCGATCGCGAGGCTGCACTCGCAGCCGGGATGAACGATCACATCACCAAGCCCATCGTCATCGATGAGATGCTCGCCACGCTGGCTCGCTGGTTGTCCGCGGCGGCCTCGCGGCAGGCGTAAAAGGCCGATCGAGGCTCATTGCCTCATCGCTCGACGTTCCGCCCTGAAGTCGTACCAGAGCTCAGGTCGATTGGAGGGCGTCTCGGGTGTCAGCAACGGGTTGTCCAATTCGATCACCGTACGCGTTTCCAGGCGCGCCTTGCGAATCCTCTCACCGAAATATTGCTGAAAGAGCTCGTCGAACGAGCCGTCGACAATCGCCCTTTCGAGGCCGTCGCGGATATCCCGCGCGAGCCTGGTGTTTTTGCGGTTCACCATGAAATAGGAATCGTAGTAATAATGCAGCGCAAGGTGAGGCTCCACCACCAGCGTGTCCGCGTTGTTCGCCTGCTCGTCCCAAATCTCCATGACGCTGCGCGGGAAATAGTCAAAGCGTTTGCCTTCGAGCATCTTGAACAGCCCTTCGTCTCTCGGGGCGGTAATCACGGTGATGCCGTTAGCCTGGAGGATCTTTGTGTCCGGCCATCCCTGGCCCTGGGCGAGACGCACGCTCTGCAGATCCTTCAGCGTAGTGACGCGCGCGAGCAACTCCTGGTCGCCTTTGCGGATCAGCCCGATACGCCAGCCGAGCGCGCCCCGGTGAATTGGAATTCGAATGGGTAACAGGCGCGCCTCGCGTTCGGCGGAGCTCGGCATGGCGACGACGTCGATCGTCCGTCCTGCCTCGATTTCCAAAACTGCGCGCTCCTGGTTCATGGTGACTCTAGCCACCTGCATTCGATAGTCGGTGCCCACCTTCGACAAGGCCAGTCGCAGCAACTCAAATGCATAATCAGTGCGGCGATCGCCCTCGAACTCGGGCTTCGGGATGCGGATCACTTCCGCACCGGCAGCGGCCGCGTGCCAGACGAGCAGCACGCAGGCCAACAGACGAGACACCGCACGGATGCTCATGGGCTATTGCCTCCGCGATGCTTCAGCAGCGTACTCAGAATCCCGGCTTTTACTTGCATTACGTGGAAACACGTTAGTACTTTCGTGTCCCGCCGGCACTGAGCGACAATCCGGGCATACAAACAGGGACAGTGTCGGTCGCCTCGCCCTCGGAGCCGACACGGGGGAGCACGTATAGCGTCCACTTCGTAACGCTCGCATCTCGATCGAGCCGTCAACGCGTACTTCACCATCGTGTGTTCCGACAACTTCATCGCCACGGTCCTGATAGTCGATGACACCCCGGCGAATCTTGCCGTGATCGTCGAAACTCTCGAAAGTCAATGTTTCCGAGTCGTAGTCGCGGAGCGCGGGGAAGAAGCGTTACAGCGCGCCGACTACGTGCAGCCGGACCTCATCCTGCTGGACGTGATGATGCCCGATCTCAACGGCTTTGAGATCTGCCGACGCTTGAAGGGTCAACCGAGCACGCGCGACATACCGGTGATTTTCATGACGTCGCTGACGAGCATCACGGACAAGGTCACGGGATTCGCCGCCGGAGGCGTGGATTACGTGACCAAGCCGCTGCACGTGGAAGAAGTGCGGTCGCGAGTGAACACACACCTGAGCCTGCGCGCAATGCAAAGGGAGCTGGAGAACAAGAACGCGCAGCTGCAACGAAATCAGGAAACACTGACGGCCATCAACGAGGAGCTCGAAGCCTTCAGCTACTCCGTTTCGCACGATCTGCGCGCCCCCTTGAGGGCCATCAACAGCTTCGCCCAGATCGCCGTCGACACCGAGCGCGAAAACCTGACGCCCAAGGGTCTGGAGTGCCTCAACAAGGTGATCTTCGCCAGCCAGCGCATGGACATTTTGATTCAGGACCTGCTGAATTACGCACGTACCGGCCGCGGCGCCGTCCGGGCAACACCTGTTCCGCTGGCGCCGCTGATATCTCAAGTGGAATGCACTTTCAGCAAGCAGATCGACGCAATCGGCGGCCGCTTCGAGGTGACGCAGCCACTTGCCACGCCGCTCGGCGATCCCATTTTGATTCAGCAGATCCTGACCAACCTCGTCGACAACGCGCTGAAGTATCGCAGTCGCGACGGCGTACCCGAAGTCAGGCTGTCGGCGGCTCCCAGCGGCCGGCAGGTGCTGCTGCAGGTCGCGGATAACGGAATCGGAATCGCGCCCGAATACCGCGAAAAAATCTTTCAGATGTTCCAGCGGCTGCACACCGATCGCGAATATCCCGGTACCGGCATCGGACTCGCCATCGTCGCCAAGGCAGTACGTTCCATGGGCGGCGCGATGAGCGTCGAATCCTCGCCGGGACGAGGCAGCATCTTCAGCGTTCGCCTGCCGGCGGCCAGCAAAGTATGACATCCGGCATCCAGCAAAAGATTCTGCTCGTTTTCATCGCAGCGCTGGCACTCACGACCGGGTCCACGGTGCTGCTGGCAGCGTATCTCACCGATCGTCACAACCAGCGAGCCGCCGCTGCCGATCTCGAACGAGATCTGCTCGCGTGGCAAGACGATTTGCAGGCGATGACGCAACGCCTGCGAGAAGTGGCATTGGAGTCGGTCCGCGATGCCGCGATCTCGAACCAGCTGACCGAGCTCGCGAACCACGAGCGCAATCTGGACGCGCCGCCCGTAATACGCGACTCCAGCGAGGCGCTGCGAACTCTGGCCCAGGCGAAGTCGGTATCGCTCGACCGCCTGAGCCTGGTTTTGCGTGCCGGCGGCTTTTCGAGCATCGCCGTCTACGCCGGCGGCCAGTTGAGTCACTACGTGTCCGCGTCCGAAGCCGGCATGATGATTCGCAGCCGTGACCGCAGACGCGTATGGATCGAGTCATCGGCAGGCCCGCACGGGCAGCTGTCTTTTCAGGATTGGCCAGCATGGAACGAGGCCGCGCCCGCTTTCGCGTCCATTCCTCCTCCACCTCACCTGGGCCGCCCGTCCGTTTCCTTGATCCAGCAAGCACCGCACGATGCGCAGATCGAGATCGCCATACCGGTTCGAGGCCCGACACAACCGCCAGCCTCGAACGTTGCTGTGGTGGTATTTCACAAAGAAATCGATCGTGCGGCACTGGAGCTGGTTGCGAGCAAGACAGGGAGGCTGCCGGTGCTGTATTCGATCGACGGCAAACATCGCCAGCAACTCACGCAGCTCGCAAGTACCGCTGATCCGTGGGACGCAGAAACGGCGCAGGCGGCGAGCGCAGGACACCTCATCGAGCGAACCGTAACGACGAGTCAGGGGTCTTTCTATCAAGGCCTGCTGCCCTGGGATATCGATGGCAGGCCCGCCGCCATCCTCGGCTTGGCGTCCCCGCGGTCCAGCACTCTGCAGAGGATCCGTCAAACGGGGGTGGCCAGGCTCGGCGTGGCAAGCCTGGTACTTCTGCTCGGCGTCGGCTTCGGCATGTTCTGGATCAGTCGCATCATCGAGGGGCCGGCAAGAGAACCGCCGCCGTCCGAGGCCGAACGCCTCGCGATCTCGCGCAACGAATTTTTCACACAGATGGGACACGAGCTGCGCACGCCGCTCAATGCAATTCTCGGTTACGCGCAGATTCTGCGGCAGGACGCGCAGTTGACAGGGCGACACGCGCGGGGCGTTGCAATCATCGAGGACAGCGGTCAGCGCCTGCTCAGCTTGATCAACGATATCGTCGACATCTCGCGAATCAGCGCCTCCAAGCTCGATCTTCATCCCATAGATACAAATCTTGCAGTGTTACTGCGCGCGGTGTGCGACATCGCCCGTGTGAAAGCAGAAGAGAAATGCCTGGAATTCAGCTATCAGGGTGCACCCGAACTGCCGGCCGCGGTACGCATCGACGACCAACGTTTGCGACAAGTGCTACTCAACTTGCTCGGCAACGCAGTGCAGTCCACAGACAGCGGCCGTATTCAGCTACGCGTTACGAAGCTCACAGAGCCCGCCGAGCACAACGGCAGCACCACGGCGCGCCTGCTCTTCGAAGTCGAAGACAGCAGCGGCGGCATGACCACGCAGGCATTGGAAACTATTTTTCCGCCGCTCGATCAGGCGATGGTTGCAACGCGCCGACGTGGCGGTGCCGGTCTCGGCCTGGCGATCAGCCGTCACCTGGTGCGACTCATGGGTGGCGATATCCAGGTCCGCAGCGAACTCGGCCAAGGCAGCATCTTTCGATTCGAGCTGAGCCTGCCGGTCGCCGCAAACGAATCGGACACCGTTCGAGAATCGACGGCCCTCGACCCGGAGCAGATCGTCATTCCCCCGTTAGCGGAAATGGAAACGTTGTACAAACTCGCGCTGGCCGGCAGCATGCGCGACATTCGCGAGCGCGCCAACCATATCGAGAACACGGATCCTCGCTACAGCGCATTCGCACGGCGCGTGCGCAGCCTGGCGCAGGCATATCAATCGCAAGCGATCCTTGCTTTGGTGGCGCGCTACAGAGCACAGGCTGCGCTCATCGATCAGTGATGGCTCCTGCTTGGAAGCAGCCTCGATCCGACGTTCGACGATGTTGACGCCAGGGAGCCGTAACGGCGAACTGGACGCTGATACCGAAAACGATCAGCTCTTTCGAACGAGCCTCAGGATTGTCTCGATGTTGAACGCGAGGCGTTCGCTGAGCGCCTTGGGCGTCATGAGGTCGCGCGAGTAGACGAGCGCGCCGGTGTGACGATTGGTGAAGTAGTAGTAGCTGATCGCAGCGATGGTGATCATCAACTGCACGGGGTCGACGCCCGGGCGGAAAACGCCCTGCTCTACGCCGCGCTTCAATATCTTCTGCATCAGCCCGATAAAAGGGCCGCGCTGCGCCTCCAGCACCCGCGAGCCCTTCAGGTGTCGCGCCTTGTGCAGATTCGCGCTGTTGACGAGGTTCAGGAACTCCGGATGTTCATGATGGTAGTTCCAGGTGAATTCCACGAGTCGCGCGAGTGCCGCTTCAGGCTCCAGCTCATCGAGCCGCAGATTGAGCTCGGACTCCCGGAACTGTTGATACGCATGCTCCAGCACTGCCTTGAACAGCTCATCCTTGCTGCCGAAATAGTGATAGATCATTCGCTTGTTGGCTTCCGAGCGCGACGCGATGAGGTCGATGCGCGCACCGCCGAGCCCATGCGCTGCGAACTCGTGGGTCGCTGCTTCGAGAATGCGCAGCTGCGTGGACTGCGGATCGCGCGGATGGAGCGCCCGCAGCTGGCGAGCCTTCTTTTTCTTCATGCGGGTCCTTTCGGCGATAGCTGTTACGGCCCTCAACTGCAGTAAGTATAGCGACCGGCACGGCGGAGCGCTGCTTCTGTCAAGTCACCATCTATTTACTTGGTCAGTGAAACGATGCTCTAATCACCTGCGCTAAGTCACCAACCATTTACTTACTGCATGACGCCCCCATCGATCGTCGCCCCGCTGGCGCAGACCGAGTTCGCTGCCAACGACGCGGCTGCCATCGCACATATCCGCGACGGAGCGACCATCGCGGTCAGCGGCTCAGGAGGTGGACTGGTCGAGCCCGACGCCGTGATGGCGTTGATCGAACAGTCGTTTCTGGAAACGGGACATCCGCGCGACCTGACCATCGTGCATGCGCTCGGCATCGGCGATGGCCAGCGGCGGGGTCTGCAGCGCTTTGCGCACGAGGGCATGGTCAAGCGCGTCATCGGCGGCCACTGGAGCTGGGCTCCGGGCCTGCAACGACTCGCGCGTGAGAACAAGATCGAAGCCTATACATTGCCTGCGGGCATCATTTCCACGCTGTTCCGGGAAATCGGCGCCGGACGTCCCGGCGTCATCACCAAGGTCGGACTGGGAACGTTTGCAGATCCGGAGCATGGCGGCGGCAAATGCAATTCGGCGGCCACGCAAGACGTGGTCGAAAGACTGTCCATCGGCGGAGAAGATTTCCTTTTCTACCGCGCCTTTCCCATCGACATCGGGCTCATCTGCGGCTCGGCTGCCGATCCACGCAACAACATCACGTTCATGCACGAGCCCGCGGACATCGACGCCTACGCGGTCGCGCTTGCGGCCCATAACTCCGGCGGCCGCGTGTTTGCCCAGGTGCGAGAACGTCTGCCTGCACGCATCGTCCCGGCGCGACTGGCGCGAATACCGGGCATTCTCGTAGATCACGTGCTGCTCGCACCCGAGCATCCGCAGTGCCGAGCCACTCGCTACGATCCGGCGATCAGCGGCGAACTCGCCGGCGCAGATGCGATGGCAACGACGCTGCCGAGCGGTATACGTCGCATCATCGCAGAGCGGGCGGCGCGTGAAATCGGCAGCGCTCGGTCCGTCAACTTCGGCTTCGGCATTCCGGGCGGCATCCCGGGCGTGCTCGCGAATCGCGGCGACCTCACCTACTGGGGCAGCGTCGAACAAGGCATTCACAACGGCACCATGCTCGATGGCGAAATGTTTGGCGCTGCGCGCTATCCGGATGCGATCGTATCTTCGCTGGACCAGTTCGATTTCTACGGCGGCGGCGGTGTGGACGTCGCGTTTCTCGGCATGGGTGAAATGGATGCCGCCGGCAACGTCAACGTCTCCAAGATCGGTCCGGACATCGTCGGCCCCGGCGGTTTCGTCGATATCACGCAGCCGGCGAAGAAAGTGGTGTTCTGCGGAACATTCGAAGCGAAAGGCCTGGAGGTGCACGCCGGGGCAGACGGCAACGTTACGATCACCAGGCACGGACAAGTGCCGAAGCTCGTCCATCGCGTAGCTCACATCACATTCAGTGGTCGCGAGGCGCTGAAGCGCGGTCAGCACGTTCTGTATGTAACCGAACGTGCAGTGTTTCAACTGACCGCGCATGGAGTGGAACTGATCGAGATTGCGCCCGGCATCGATCTGCACAGAGACGTGCTCGAACGCATGCAGTTCGCTCCGCTGCTGAGGCTGTCGCGAAACTGACATGCGCGTGCTCGCCGATAAGCCGCATCTACTGGCGCTCAACACCGCAACCTTGGGGCACATTCAAGCCGGGTGCGGACGAGGCTGGTCGACGGCACAAGTGATCGATGCCTGCGCCGCCCGAGGTCTCGGCGGAATTACCTTTTGGCGGCGCGAGTTCTTCAGCGGCTGTAGAGGGCTCGGGTTTCAGCGGACTATGCGAAGTGGAAATCTTCTCGGCGCGCAATTGGTGGCAGGCTGATCCCGATCGAGTTCTGGACGTTTGCCTCGAACGCTTCCGAACCGTGTGCTGACGAGCGCGGCGTTACTCGGAATCTTTGTTCAAGTAGTCGGGTTTGCGTTTCTGCTGAAACGCGGCGATGCCCTCCTCCGCATCCGCCGACGCACGAGCAGCTGTCGCCGCGAGTTCGTGCAAGGCGAGTTCCACATCGCGCCCGCAACTCGCGTCGATCAGACGTTTGGCGACGGAAATCGCTGCAGGTGAGCGCGCAAGAGCTCGCGCACGCAACTTCTCGATCTCTTCCTCGATGCGATCCGGCGGACAAACGAAATCGATGAGCCTTGCATCCTGGGCCTCCCGGGCAGTCAGAGTCGTGCCGAGAAGCACCATGCGTCGTGCCAGCGATACTCCCGCCAGATGTGACACGCGTTGAGCACCAAACCATCCCGGGATCGCGCCGATGCCCGTCTCCGGAAACCCGAGGGTCACGCCTTCTGCGGCTATCCGAAAATCCGTTGCGAGTGCCAGCTCCAGACCGCCGCCGAGCGCTGCCCCGTTCAACGCAGCTACGGTCACGATGTCGAGCCGTGACACTCGCTCGAAAGCGCGCGCGCCACGCCTGATCCAACTGCACCCCATCTCTTCGGCATTAAGCGAGCTCCACTCGTTGATATCCGCACCGGCACAGAAGAAGCGAGTGCCGCTCCCTGTAATGACACACATCCGGATCGCTGGGTCAGCGGCAATCGTGTCGCAGTGAGTGAGCAGCTGCGCGAGCATGTCGCCCGTCAATGCGTTCGCCTTCGCTTCATTTTCGAGCGTGAGCGTTGCAAGCCCGGCGGCGACGCGCAGTGAAACAGTGCCCATGAGGAGTATTCGACAGCCAATGAGTTACCGAGGCATATAACCATATGGTTACTAGCCAGGCAATCCTTGCGCGGCAAATAACCATACGGTTACTATCGCCCGATGCACCAGGCTGCCCTCATCACTGGTTCCAGTCGCGGTATCGGCCTTGCGATCGCTCTGTGCCTGGCCGAGCGAGGCTTCAATATCGCCTTGAATGCCGAGGCCGACACCTCGGAACTCGCAAACGCGGCACTGCAGACTGCGGCACGAGGCGTACGTGTAACGTCCATCGCCTGTGATATCGCAGACCTGTCGCAGCACGAATCACTGCTCGATGCGGCCGAGACTGCATGTGGCCCATTGACCACTCTGGTCAACAACGCGGGGGTAGCGCCGCTCGCGCGCGATGATTTGCTGAGCGTCTCCGTCGAGAGCTACGACCGGTGCCAGAGCATCAATACACGCGCAGCATTCTTTCTGACCCAGGCCTTTGCGCGCCGGCTGGTCGCCCGCGAGCGGCCGAGCCACCTGCACTACACCGTCGTCAATGTCACATCTTCGAATGCGGTGGCCGCATCCATCCTGAGAGGTGAGTATTGTGTTTCCAAAGCGGCGGCAGCGATGACGAGCCGGCTATTTGCTGTACGCCTCGCTGGAGCCGGGATCAGCGTGTTCGATGTGCAACCGGGCGTGATCGAAACCGACATGACGCGACCCGCGGCGGACGCGTATCGACAACGTATCGAACACGAAAGACTTACGCTGATACCACGCATTGGGCGTGCGCCGGCGCCTGCCGGCGTCCGTGAAGATGTACACGGGCGACGACTTCAACTATCCCGAGCTGATTGCCGGCGATGAGCACCGCTACTCACACGCATTGCTGGGAATCTTCGACCCGATCGCACCCGCCGCGGCAGCGGCGCTCGATGCACTCGCGCACGGCAACCGCCAGGCCTTCTTCGACATTCTCACGCCTACCGTGCCTCTGTCCCGGCACATTTTTCGAGCACCGACCCAGTACTACAAGACCGGTGTGGTTTTCCTGGCCTATCTGAATGGCTTCCGGGATCATTTCATCATGGTGAATGGCCAGCAATCGATGCGCTCGCTGCCCTACTTCGCGGACGTGTTCCGACTTGCCGATCAGGCCGGACTGTTGCGCGATCCGGATGTCGCGTGCGCTCGCATGCGTCGCCTGCTTGCGCTTTACGGCATCGAGTGATGAATCGAGTGCAGCCCTTTGCGCGGGAATGTTTCTTCAGCCGGTAGCAATATCGCCCGCCCCGGACCCGCAGCCGGATTGAGACGATCGGCCAGCTCATTGTCACCGCCCCGCCTCGCGGCGACGCTTGCGTTCGACCAGCCGCTGCAAGTTCTGCTCTGAATTCACGATCAGGAATGCCGCCTGCAGAAAGCCCGCCCGGTGCAGGGAATGCACGGCGGGCGCATCCAGGTTGGCAAGCTTTTCCTGATTGATCGTATGAAACCCGGCCAGCTGGTACTGCTGGCCATCGATCTCGATCTCGATGTTGAGCGGTTCGATCAGGTCGAGGGCGGTGAATGCCTCAACCATCGCTTTGCTCGCATCGATGCCGAGGGCAAGTTTTCGCAGCGTGGCGGTGATTCGATTGAGGTAGGGGCTGTTGCCGCCGAGGGGCAGAAATATGGGCTCGCCTTCAGTCTGGCTCACGCGCGGATGGTCCAGGTCGATGTGAATTACTGGCTCGCGCACGACCCTGCCCCGCTCTTCGCGCTCCTGAAAGCCAATCAAGAACGGTCCACGCGCAACGACGCTGGGCACATGAGCGGCATCCCAGCGATCGCCTTCGAGAAAAAGATTCTCGTTGCTGTCGAAGCCCAGCAGCGCTACAGACAGCAGCTGGCCCTGCGCATCCTTGCGGAAAAAGATCGGGTACTCGCGCTGGATGTCGCCATACTCGGTTGGCACCGTCAGCACTGCGCCGATGTTGTCGCCGAACTGTGCGCCAGCGCGCGTGATCACACGCAGATTCTGATGAGCGACGTTATTCAGCAGTTCGCTTCTCGCCATGCCGGCCTCGATATCTGTGCCGTTACTGCGGGCTTTCGCCACAGTAGAAGTTGAGAAACTCCCGATGGGTCGGCATTCGGGCGACTGCGCCGGCGATGCTGCTCTTCAATGTTTCCAACGCGTGGCGCAACCGCTCGGGGCCGAGCATGCGTCCCATGTGATGATATCCACGGGGGCGCAGCCCCTGCCCCAGCATCACCTGCATCCAGGATTCGACACGGAACATCTCGTCCGTCGCCTGGTACGCGTGCGCACACTCGCGAAACAACTCGATGCGCTGTGCCAGAGAGTCAGGGATGTCCATCGACCGGCAGTCGCGCCAGAACTTCGTATCATCCCGCTGCGTGAGCTTGTAATGCAGGATGATGAAATCGCGGATCCGCTCGTACTCGACTCGCGACTGATCGTTGTAGCGGTTCGCGATTGCGTTCGAAATGCCGCTGAATGGAAACAGCTGCATGAGTCGCGTGACGCCGATCTGGATCAGATGGATGCTGGTGGATTCGAGCGGCTCGACGAAGCCGCTCGCGAGACCGATGGAGACGACGTTCTTGTCCCAGGCTTTCAGGCGGCGTCCGGCCTTGAATCGAATCAGCCTCGGCTCGAACAAAGCATCGCCTTCGAGATTCGCAAGCAGCGTCTGGCACGCTTCGTCCTGCGATTGATACTGACTGCAGAACACGATGCCATTGCCGACGCGATGCTGCAGCGGAATGCACCACTGCCATCCGGCCTGGCGTGCGATGGCGCGCGTATATGGCGGCAGGTTCGCCCCCGAGGGAGTTTGAACCGCGAGCGCGCTGTCTGTGCGCAGCCAGTGGCTCCAATCCTCGTAGCCTGCATTGAGTGTCTGTTCGATGAGCAGCGCGCGAAACCCCGTGCAATCGACGAACAAGTCGCCGGTCACGACTTCACCGGATTCGAGCACCAGCGACTCGACGAATCCGGTTTCGGGATGCTGCGTGACGCGCGCGATCTTGCCTTCGATTCTTTTGACTCCCCTGGCCTCACTCTTGCGTCTCAAGAACGCCGCGTACAGCCCGGCATCGAAGTGATAGGCATAGTTGACTTGCACCTTGTCCGAAAGCGCGAACTTTCCCTGTTCCGCGGCCTTGCGCTCGAAACAGTAGTCGCCGAACTCGCCGCCGAAGCCCGCCTCCTTCGCTGCCAGCCAGTAGTGCTGAAAGTCTCCCATCCATGTCGAGCGGCCGATGGTGCCAAACGAATGCATGTAACGATCGCCGAGCGCGCCCCAGTTTTCAAACGAGATTCCCAGTTTGAAGGTCGCCTTGGATGCCCGCATGAACTCGCGCTCGTCCAGGTCGAGCAAACGATGGAATGCAAGGATGGATGGGAACGTCGCTTCGCCGACCCCAACCGTGCCGATCTCTTCGGATTCGACCAGCACGATGTCGAGCAAGTCGCCGAAATGCTGCGCGAGTGAGGCCGCCGTCACCCAGCCTGCAGTGCCGCCGCCGGTGATCACGACTTTCTTTACGACCGGTGCTTCCAAGCGTTGCCTCGCTGTCGGAAGGTTCAACGATTGAGACGATTCAATAGGAAAGAACGCAGGCGGCGGGCTTTCATATCGTCCAGCGGATCCAGATTGCCACGCGCCGCCTCCGGCAGATGCGAACGTGGAATGTCGGCGGGACCGAACACGTAATAATCGAACAGCTCGCGCCACGCACGCTTGTCCTCCAGCGGCCGATCACGCAGGCTCAGTAACGCGTGCATCAGTGCATTGTGTGGCGAATCCAGGAACACGGGTGCCGTGCTCCACCAGTAGTTGATCATCACATTGAAGGGGTCCAGCGCTTCCACGTGGTGCCACCACAGCGCCGGATAGAAAAGCACATCTCCGGACTCCAACTCGGCGACCTGGGCCGCATCGAGCGCGGCTCGAAATCGAGGAAATCTCTCGAAATCGGGCGCGGCGAAATCCACGATGCTCACGACCTGGCCGCCGGGCGTCGGCTCGAGTGGCCCCGGATAGAGGTTGTGGATCTGCTCGGGTGGAAACAGCGTGAAACGGCGCCGCCCGACCATACAACAGGCGAGATTGTGCCACTCATCGAAATGGGCGCTAGCCACGGTACGGTTGCCGATCCAGATGCTCACGAGCGGCGCGCCGTGCGCGAACAGCGGATGGTTGAGCGCAAGATCGTTCTCTGCACGCAACTTCGGCAGATATAAATCGACATCGGTTGAACCGATATAGAACGAAGGCGAATTTGGATCGCCGCGCGAGGCCAGGATGGCGTCCAGGGTGTCGCCGATCGGAGCCCGCTGCGCCGTGAAATTGAAGCCGGAGAAATCGTCCTCATAAAAAAAGCGCCCGCGGTGTACGGCTTCCCCCTTGTACACCACCACCGGACGAGGGCCCGCAAACTCCTTCAGGTAGCCAGCTGCGCTCGCTGCGGATTCGAGACCACGTCGCACCAGCGGCCAGCCGCGCGCGACACCTTTGAGGATTGCCGGTTCGCGTGCCTCGATCAGCTCGCCGTACGGGATCGCGTCGGGCGCGATCCCCGTGAGCTGTCGTGTTGTTCGAGTCGGGTTCACGATTCCGATGTTACAACGGAACAGGGAACGGAACTCGTTCGGCCGGCTCAGTGGAACTTGTAGCGCGCGCCCAGCAGATAACGCGGCTGCAGGTCCTGCACCAGCCAGTAAGCCAGCGGCAGGCGCGAGCGCGACCGGAAGTTCTCGCCGGTGAGATTGATCCCTTCCAGGCTGAGCTGCAGGCTGTCGTTCACGTCGTAGCTCACATTCAAGTCCCAGGTCTTGAACTCATCGACGAACCTGGGATTGCGGTTGCCGTCGACATTCGTCTGGCTCAGGAACTCGCCGCGCCAGTTGTACGCCAGGCGCGTCGAGAAACCAAAGTTCTCGTAGATCAACGTGGCGTTCGCGGTGTCGCTCAGTCCCAGCAGCGCGAACTGATTCACGGTCGGAGCCCCGGCGATGTTGAACCCGACGTCGCCATCGACGTTCGTGTAGTTGCCTGCGATGCCGAAACCGGACCGGCCGAAGAAATGTTGGAATGCCAGCTCGAAGCCTTTGATCGTGGCCTTCTCCTGGTTGACTGGTTGATTCACATCGAACGTCAGGACCGGATCGGTGTCGTTCGGCTCGACGTCATAATTGAAGAAGATCTGATCGGCGAACGTCTGGTCCAGCACGCCGTTGGTGGAATGGGCCAGAAACGCCTGCACCGGGTTGGGGAACTCGGCCGGGTGATCGACCATCGCAGTCAGCACGAACAGGTTCACGTTGTTGCGAACCGCGCCCGGAATCTGCCCGAGCAGATCGAGAGCCTGTCCCGAACGCGTCCCCGGAGCGCCGGATGTCACATCACGCAGCCCGAACAGCTCACGCTCGACGACGGCGTTACCTATGAAGTTATCCACCCTCTTGTGGAAGTAGCCGGCAGACACATAGCTGTCATCGCCGTAGTACCACTCGACCGAGAGGTCGAGGTTGGTCGATTCGAGCGGCACCAGCGAAGGATCGCCGGTCTGCCCGGACGCTCTGCCGCCGAGCGTCGTCGGAGAACCGTTGAACGCTCCGACAGTGGTCTGCACGAACAGATCTCCATAGTCGGCACGCGCGATCGTCTTGCTCGCCGAGGCGCGCACCACGACGTCCTTGACCACTTCGACCGAGAAATCGAGGCTCGGCAGGAAATGATTGTAGTCCGCCTTCTGGCTGTAGGGCTGCCGGTCCGGATTGGCGAAACGCACCGCGAAGTCGTTGTCGCCGGTCCAGGCGATGGCACTTGGAATCGCGATCAGCGACGTCGACTCGACATCCGTTGTTTCATAGCGAGCGCCGATCGTCAGGTTGGCCTTGCGTCCCGCCAGCTCGCCGTCCCAGCCGAACTCGGCGTATGCGGCCTGGATGTCTTCATCGACGTCGTTCGAATCGTTGTTCCAGGTGTCGATCTGCCGGCCGAGCCCCAGGTAGTACGGCGACATGGCGGCGTACAACTTAGCGGCATTGCCTCGAAACGCCGTCTGCGCCATGCCGGGATAGAAGTCGTCGTACATGCAGCTCAAACAGAACGTTTCCACCAGGCCGGGCGCGTGGATCGCCAGATCGCCCGGATTGACCACGCCCCAATCGCCGAGCACCTGTGCGGTGATCACGCGACGCTGCGACATGCTGGACGTGCGGTAATCGAAGCCAGCGCGCACATCCATCGTATCGGTGAGCTTGAACGCTCCCTCCAGCCGGAATTCATCGATGGAATGTTCCTGGCTCTGCACGACGGTGCGACCCACGGACGAGCTCACATCATCGAGGTCCATGATGCCGTTGTCGTTCCTGCAGCCCTGGCGGGTCGTGGGATTGCAGACACCGTCGTGGTCGTCATAAATGAAATTCTGCACCGGGAAGCCGCGGCGCATATCGAGCGAGTGCGCCTTGATGCCAGCCACGCCCATGCCGAAGTCGTAG
>CAMLEO010000014.1 GCA_946478975.1 uncultured Steroidobacter sp. | reverse complement strand
GTACAAGGGCGGCACCGTGGTCGGCGGCGTCGGTGTGCTCGCCGATGGTTTCTACACCATCGACAAGAACATCATGGACATGGACAACGACGTCGATGAAGCCATTGCGATGGCCGCGACGTTTGGTTTCAGCGCTCCGGTGGATCGCCGCGCCGATCGCATCACTGTCGACGGCAAGGCGCTGCGCTTCACCGATATCGAGTTCGCGCAGCTCGCCACCAATCCGGCGCAGGCTCCGGCGTTTGCAAGCATTCCGGCGAGTGTCGGCACCACGATTCCGGTGCCTGGCTATACCGACGGCATCATTCGCGACGGCACCGCGTTCGGCCAGGCAGCGTCCGGCATTCGCCCCGACGGCGATCAGAACTTCCCGGGCCGCGATGCCTTCGTGCTGGTCGACAACAACAACGCGCTGCGCTTCCCGCCCCGCGCCGGTACCGATGCTGCGCAAACGGGCAATCAGTCGCTGACGGCCACTGAAGTGCAGACGCTGCTGAATTCGGCACTGGACGTCGCCAATCAATCTCGTGCGCAGATTCGCCGCCCGACTGGATCGCAGGCGCGTGTGACGATTTCAGTCGTCGATTCGCAGGGCGCGATTCTCGGCGTCGCACGCACTCGCGACGCGCCGGTGTTCGGCACGGATGTTTCTTTGCAGAAGGCGCGCACCTCTGCGTTCCTGTCCTCGGGCACGGCTGCGGCGTTCCTGCAAACATTGCCGGACGCGAAATATCTCAGCACCACCGATGCTGCGACCCAGGTGTCCACCTCGATTCCGATGGGCAGCTATGTCACGCAGTTCCAGGCGTTCATGGGCAATCCCAACGCGCTGGCGGACGGCGCGACTGCTTACACCGATCGCGCCAACGGCAACCTGTCGCGACCGTTCTTCCCGGACGGCATCAACAACTCCGGCATGAACGGTCCGCTGAGCAAGCCGCAGGGACAGTGGAGCGTGTTCTCCACCGGCATGCAGCTGGACGTCGCGATGAACGCGATGCTGCAGCATGTGTTGTTCGTCGCTGGTGTGATCGGCACCGATGTCGCACCGGGCTGCGCTGGTGTGCAGATCGCGAACAACCTGTCCACGATCACGCAGACGATGACCGGCTCGCGGCTCGCGAACGGCCTGCAGATCTTCCCGGGCAGCGTGCCCATCTATCGCGGCAACACGCTGATCGGCGGCATCGGCATCTCCGGTGACGGCGTCGACCAGGACGACATGATTGCATTCCTTGGCTTGAACAATGCCAGCACGGCATTGAACGGCGCGATCAACAACGCACCGATGGCGATGCGCTCGGACAACCGCACACCGCAAGGCACGCGCCTGCGCTACGTGCAATGTCCGCAGGCACCGTTCATCAACAACACCATGGACAACGTGTGCGGAGGATTGTGAGATGAAAAACAAGCGGCAATCCCTGACCGCTTCTTTGCTGACGTTGAGCACCTTCGTGGTGACTGCGGGCTTCGTTGCTGAAAGCGCGAGCGCCGCCGATATGTGTTATCAGGACGACACCGGGCGCATCGTCAAACGCCGCCGCCCCGGTTACGTCGAAGTGCCGTGTCCGGAAGAGGGCAGCTCGCAGGGGCAAGGTCCCACACCTGCGGATAACGCGCCCGCGATCCCGGCCGCGCGGCCCGATGTTCCCAAGTCGCAGGAAGATACCGGCCGTGCGCCGCGTCGACGCGTGATCGAACGTGCGCCGCCGGCGACCGTATCGCCCATTCCCAAACCCGCCATGACCGATTTCGTCGAAGCCGTGCCGATGCCCGATCGCTGGCGCATCGTCGACACGCTCGGCTACAAGGAACGCTGGTGGGATCCGTACAACCGCAACAAGCTCAAGGCCGACGCGCCGATCATGGGCAAGGATTGGTTCTTCAATCTCAACATGATCTCCGACACGGTGGGCGAGGTGCGCCGGGTGCCGACCCCCGTGGGCATCAGCTCCACCAACAATGCTGGCAGCAACGATGTGTTCGGCGACCCCGATCAATGGTCGATGGCGCAGACCCTGACCACCGAGTTCGTGCTCTACAAAGGCAACACGGTGTTCAAGCCACCCGATTGGGAATTCCGTCTGACGCCGGCGGTGTCGTACACCTACACACAGTTCGATGAAGTGGGAGTCGCGAACGCGGATCCGCGTCGCGGCCGTACGCGTGACGATACATTCCTCGGCCTGCAGGCCGCGTTCGTCGATCGTCACATCCGCAACGTTTCGGACAACTACGACTTCGACAGCTTCCGTGTCGGCATCCAGCCGTTCTCATCGGACTTCCGCGGCTTTTTGTTCCAGGACAATCAGCTCGGCGCGCGTTTTTTCGGTACTCGCGACAACAACCGGTGGCAGTACAACCTCGCGTACTTCCGTCGCCTGGAAAAGGACACCAACAGCGGCTTGAACGATCTCGGTTCGCCGCCGCGCAAGGACGACGTTGCGGTGGTGAACGTGTATCGCCAGGACTTTCCGGTGTACGGCTTCACCTCGCAGGCGACGGTTCTGTACAACCGCAATCGCGAGAACCAGGTGCGCGTCAATCGCAACGGCTTCATCGAACGTCCGGCGTCGATCGGCCAGCAGCGATTCCGCCAGTACGATGTCACCTACGTCGGCCTCAACGGCGACGGCCACTTCGGCCGCATGAACATGACCACGTCGGTGTACTACGCGATCGGCTCGGAACAACCGAGCTTGTACGTCAATCAGAAAGTCGACATCAACGCACTGTTCGGCGCCGCTGAAGTGTCGATGGACTTCGACTGGATCCGGCCGCGCATTTCGGCGTTGTATGCGAGCGGCGATAAAAATCCGTTCGACAACCAGGCGAACGGCTTCGATGCCGTGTTCGAGAATCCGCAGTTCGCCGGCGGCGACACCAGTTATTTCATTCGACAGGCGGTGCCGCTGATCGGCGGCGGGCGCGTGGCGCTGTCCTCGCGCAACGGCGTGCTGTTCAACCTGCGCTCCTCGAAGGAAGAAGGCCAGTCGAATTTCACCAATCCGGGTGTGATTCTCGCCGGCCTCGGCGTCGATCTCGACGTGATGCCGACACTGCGTGTGTCGCTCAATGCGAATTCGCTGTGGTTCGACAACACTACGGTGCTGCAGGTGGCCCGCAATCAGGGGCCGATCGACAAGCACGTTGGCTACGACGTTTCCGCGTCGCTGATCTACCGGCCGTTGATGTCACAAAACATCGTGGTACGCGCATCTTATGCCCAGCTGATTCCGGGCGACGGCTTCGATGCGCTGTTCAACGACAACGACGACCCGAACTATTTCCTGCTCAACGCGGTCTTCGCTTATTAAAGACGGTGCTTACTAAAATTCGAGCCCAAAGATGCCAATGACGACAAAGACAACGCTGGCACGAGTCGCGTGCGGTGTGGCGCGCGCGCTATTGATTCTGTTTGCGTGCAGCGGTGTCGCGCATGCGACGATCTTCAACAAGATCTTTGGGCCCGATCAGCCGAAGTATGTGACTGCACCGCCGGCGCCCAAGAGCCAGTCGGACGACGACGTGCGCGCCAAGAGCGACGGCTGCCAGAGCTGTCACACGCAGACCGACTCGAAGTCCATGCACACGGCAAAGGCGGTGAAGCTGGGCTGCACCGACTGTCATGGCGGCGATGCCAAGGTAACGCTGACCGAAGGCGTGGAACGCGGCTCGGCGGATTATCTGAAGGCGCAGGAAAAGGCACACGTGCTGCCGCGCTTTCCGCAGGAGTGGAATTATCCGAGCAGCGCGAACCCGCGACGCACTTACACTCTGCTCAACAAAGAAAGCCCGGAGTTCATTCGTTTCATCAACCCGTCCGACTATCGCATCGTGCGCGAGTCGTGCGGCGCCTGTCACATGGAGATCATCGAAGCGTCGAATCGCAGCATGCACACGACGGGTGTGATGTTGTGGGGCGGCGCTGCGTACAACAACGGCATTCTTCCCTTCAAACAATACATCCTCGGCGAAGCCTACGATCGCAACGGCCAGGGTGTGATGATCAAAGGCCCGAAGATTCCGGATCACCTGGTCGATGAAGCCGCGGTCGCGAGCATCCTGCCGCAGCTGTATCCGTTGCCGTCGTGGGAAACGATTTATCCCGGCGACATCTTCCGCGTGTTCGAGCGCGGCGGTCGCAATATTTCCAATCTGTTCCCGGAGACCGGCCTGCCGAATGCAGCCGGCCAGATGCAGCGCCTGGAGGAGCCGGGTCGTCCCGACTTCCGGCAGTCGAATCGCGGCCCGGGCACGGGCGCGCGCATCGCGGTGCCGGTGATCAATATCACCAAGACGCGTTTGAACGATCCGATGCCCTGGTTCATGGGCACCAACGATCAGCCCGGCGACTATCGCCACTCGGGCTGCGCGTCGTGCCACGTCGTGTACGCGAACGATCGCGACAAGCGGCATTCGAGCATCTACGCCAAGTTCGGTCATGAAGGCCTGAGCCGCACCGTCGATCCGACCATCAGCAAGACCGAGCCCGGCCATCCGTTGCAGCACATAATGACGCGCTCGGTGCCGACCAGCCAGTGCATGGTCTGTCACATGCACCAGCCGAATATGTTCATGAACAGCATGCTCGGCTACACCATGTGGGACTACGAGTCCGACGCGCCGTTCATGTGGCCGGAGAAACAGAAATATCCGACCAGCGAAGAAGCGCGGCAGATCCTGGATCGCAATCCCGAAGGCGCAGCGGTGCGCGGCAAGTGGGGAGATGTGAACTTCCTGAAGAAGGTGTCCGAGCTCAACCCGCAGTTGAAGGACACGCAGTTCGCCGACTATCACGGTCACGGCTGGAACTTCCGCGCCGTGTTCAAGCGCGACCGCAAGGGCAACCTGCTGGATGCCAAGAACAAGATCGTGAGCGACGACGATCCGCTGAAGTTCAAGAAGGCGGTGCATATGTCGTCCATTCACGTGGACGTCGGCATGCAGTGCGTCGACTGTCACTTCTCGCAGGACAACCACGGCAACGGTTATATCTACGGCGAAGTCGCCGCGGCGGTGGAAATCGACTGTAAGGACTGTCACGGCACGGCATTGCAGTTGCCGAACTTGTACACGTCCGGTCCGGCCGCGCTCGGCGGCGGACAAGACATGACTCAGCTGCGCACGCCCGACGGCCGCCGCCGCTTCGAGTGGGTCGGCGATTCGTTGTATCAGCGCTCGATGATGGAGCCGGGCGTGGAATGGAAGATGAGCCTGGTGAAGCGCTCGGTCGATCCGACCAGCCGCGAATACAATCCGAAGGCGGCCCGCGCCAAGTTGATGAGCAAGAATCCGCTCACGCAGGATTGGGGCAAGGGCGTCGCGGCCAACAACCTGGCGCACTCCGACGATAACGTCGAATGTTATATGTGCCATACATCCTGGACGACCAGCTGCGGCGGCTGCCATCTGCCGATCGAAGCGAACGCCAAGACGGCCCGTAATCACTACGAAGGCGGCGAGACGCGTAACTTCGCGACATACAACCCGCAGGTCGCGCGCGACGATATGTTCCTGCTCGGCAAGCGTGAGCCGGCGGCCGGCGGCAAGATTGCACCGGTGAGATCGAGCTCGGCGCTGGTACTATCGTCGACCAACGCCAATCGTGAGCGCATCTATACCCAGCAGCCGCCGATCGCGGCCAGCGGCTACAGCTCGCAGGCGTTCAACCCGCACTATCCGCACACCGAGCGCAAGACCGAGACCAAGACCTGCAGCGACTGTCACTTGTCGAAAGAGAACGACAACAACGCCATCATGGCGCAGCTGCTCGCGCAGGGAACGAACTTCGTCAACTTCGTCGGCTACAACGCCTACGTCGGCGGCTCGGGCGAGATCAGCAGCGTCGTCGTCACCGAATGGGACGAGCCGCAGGCGGTGATCGGCAGCTACCTGCATCGTTACGCCTATCCGGACTTCTTCGCGGCGCATGAGAAGAACGATCGCGAGCTGAAGCAGGGCGCGAGCCACAGCTCCGGCGAAGTGCGCTGCCTGCAGCTGCGCGGCGAATATTTGTACGTGGCCGAAGGCAAGAGCGGCTTGCAGGTCTATGACGTGGCGAGCCAGAGCAACAAGGGCGTGTCGCAGAAGCTGATCACGGCGCCGTTCAGCCCGCTCGGGCAGGACACGCAGGTGGACACCAAGGATGCAACCTGCGTCGCGCTGCCGACCAACCAGCCCATCAATCCGCTGCGCAACCAGAGCGAGCAGATGCGAACGGCGAACCTCGAGCAGCCCATGCATCCGCTCTACAACTACGCGTACATCACGGATGCGAAGGAAGGTTTGATCCTCGTCGACATCAACACCATGGCCGACGGCGAGCCGCGCAATAACTTCTTGAAGCGCGCGCTGACGTGGAACCTGCGTGGCGTGCTCGACGGTGCGCGTCACATCACGATCGGCGGTTCGTATCTGTACATCACGACGCCGCGTGGCGTGGTGATCGTCAGCGTCGATACCCCGTTGAAGCCGGAGCTGGTGGCCGAGATTCCGTTGAACGATGCGCGTGCCACGGCGCTGCAGTTCCGTTACTTGTTCGTCACGGACTCGGAAGGTCTGAAGACCATCGACGTCACCGATCCGAAGCAGCCGCGCGTGGTCGAGAACAACACCATTCGCATCCGCAACGCCTGGCGTGTGTTCGTCGCACGCACGTATGCTTACGTCGCGGCGGTGAACGACGGCGTGGTGATCGTCGATGTCGAGCGTCCGGAGCGAATGGTCGAGTATCAACGCTTCACGGCTGGTGGCAAAATCACCGATGCGCGCGATGTCATCGTCGCTTCGACCAACGCATCGTTGTTTGCTTACGTGGCGGACGGCAAGAACGGCCTGAGAGTCGTGCAGCTGACATCGCCGGCGTCGCAGCCGAAGTTCTATGGCTTCAGCCCCGAGCCGAAGCCGGAGCTGATTGCAACGTATCCCACCGGCAAGCCGGCACTGAGTCTGTCGAAGGGCCTGGAGCGCGATCGCGGCGTGGATGAAACGGGAAATCAGGTCGCCGTGTTCGGTCGTCGCGGCTCGCGGCCGCTCAACTTGGACGAGATGCGCAAGTTGTTCCTGGATGCGAACGGCAAGCCGTGGTATGTCACCGACCAGGTGCAGCAGAGGGTATCGCGGGAGTAACTGTATGGGGAATGTTTCGGCGCCGTGGCTGAGCACGGCGCTGCTGGGGTCGTGGTTGGCCTCGATGCTGGCGAGCGGGCCCACGCTCGCTGCCGAGCCGGCTATTTTCGATTACAAACACATGGGCGTGGCGAGCTGCTCGACCAGCGTCTGCCACGGCAAACTGACACCGCAAAATGATAAAGACGTAGCGTTGAACGAATACCGGGTGTGGCAGCAGGAGGACCGGCACGCGCAGGCGTACCGCACGCTCGAGTTAGCCGAGTCGAAGCGGATCGCGGCGAACCTCGGACTGCCGAACGCGACGGCGGCGAAGATTTGCCTGGACTGCCACGCCGACAATGTACCGGCCGACAAGCGCGGCACGAAGTTTCAGATCAGCGACGGTGTAGGCTGCGAAGCCTGTCATGGCGGCGCCGAGAAATGGCTGGAGAGCCATGCGGCCGAAGCCGCTGCTCACAAGGACAACGTGGCACGTGGCATGTATCCAACTGAGCAGCCGTTGAAGCGGGTGCAGGTGTGCCTGGGCTGCCACCTGGGCACCAAGGATCAGTTCGCCACTCACGCCATCATGGGTGCCGGCCATCCGCGGCTGAGCTTCGAGCTCGAGGCCTACACGACCAACCAGCCGGCGCATTTTATCGTCGACGCCGATTACGCCCAGCGCAAGGGCAAGATCGAGGGCATGAATCTGTGGGTCACCGGCCAGATCGAGACCACCCGGCGCTTCCTGACCCTGCTGCAGACCAAGATGTTCGAGAGCAATGCCGGCGGCGGCATGTTCCCCGAGCTCGCGTTTTACGATTGTCACAGCTGCCATCACCCGATGGACAAGATCCGCTGGAACATGGCGCGCGCCGGAGCCGGCATCAAACCGGGAACGCTCCGCTTGCAGACCCAGAATCTCATCGTGTTGCAGGCCCTCATCGAAACATTCGAACCCGCGGCGAAACCGCAGCTCGCCGATCTCACCAATGCCTTGATCCGTGCCGGTCAGCGCGATCGCGCTTCGGTGAACGAGGCCGCCAAGACATTGCTGAACTGGCTCGGACCTCGCGATGCGCTCGCTCGCCGTCAGTATTCGGATGGCGAGGTCATTAAGATGCGCAAAACACTGGCGCGTTACGCCACCACCGAATGGGCCGGCGATTACGCGGCCGCAGAGCAGATCGTGCTCGGCCTGGAAAGCCTGAGTTATACGATCGGCGATCACGATCAGAAAAAAGCGGCACTGGACGGGCTGTACGCCGCGGTGAAAAATGAAAACACGTTCAGCCCGCAACAGTTCGCCGCCGCCGCCGCCAACGCGCAAAAATCTTTCTGAACGAGCCCACCCGTGCGCTTCAAGCCCGACAACAAACGTTTCTCCGGCAAGACTCACCCCGGTCGGCGCGGTGGCGCGAATGAAGACGCCATCGGTTGGGACGAGGCGAGCAACTTCTGGTTCGTCGCCGACGGCATGGGCGGGCACGCAGCCGGCGACGTCGCCGCGCGCGTCGTGAAAGAAACATTGTTGGGCGAGGCGCTGACGCTGCCGCTGGTCGATGCGATTCGCAAGGCGCACGAAACAGTCGCGGCCACCGCCAAGACCAACAGCGCTTACGACAACATGGGTTCGACTGTGGTCGCGACGCGCATCGCCGAGAGACAAGCGGAGATCGCTTGGGTCGGCGACAGTCGTGCGTATCTGTGGCGAGACGGTGCGTTGAGCGGCCTGACGCGCGATCACTCGTACCTGGAAGTGTTGCGCGTGCAAGAAAATCTCACTGACGAGCAACTGCGCGGCCATCCCAATCGAAATCTGGTGACACAGACATTGGGCATCGGCGCGCCCGAGCCTTCGGTCGCGAAGCTGCCGCTGCGGCGCCGGGACTGGTTGATCCTGTGCAGCGACGGTTTGAACGATGAGTTGGAAGATCGTGAAATCGCCGAGATCCTGCGCGCGCACACCGAGCCGGAAAAGGCCACGGATGCGCTGATCGATGCGGCGCTGGCCAAGGGTGGGCGCGACAACGTCAGCGCCGTGGTGGTCGAGTACGACGGCCCCAATGCGGTCAGTGTTTCGAGTCGGCTGTCGCAGAAACTGCGGCCGCTGTTACCTATAATCGGCGGCGTGGCGGCGGCTACGCTCGTGGCAGTGTTGTGGTGGTGGATCTATGGTCGCTGAGTCGAGTACCGCATTCCTGGTCAAGGTGGGCAGCAATCGTGAGATTGTGCTCAAGTCCGAGACCACGTTCGGGCGTCACGCCGATTGTGACGTGCTGCTCACCGAGGGGCATGCTTCGCGCCGTCATGCGAAACTGCTGTTGACCCCCGACGGCGCCTGGATCGAAGACCTCGGCTCCTCCAACGGCACTTACATCAACGGTTCGCGGATCACTGGCCGGGTGCGCATCGCCTCCGGCGATCGCCTGCGCTTCGATGTCGAGGAATACGACTTCCGGATGCCGAGCCGGGCGATGTCGATGGTTCCGGACGAGAACAAGACGGTGTATCGGCCGCCCGAAGCGGCGGCGGTGGTCGCCGAAAGCGCCAATTCATACAAACGCCCGGGCGCGTGGGCGGATCCGGATGCGATGGCCGACGGCGGTTCCAACAAGACCCGCTTCATCGACCCGGCGCAGATGAAACAGATGGTGAACAACTCGCCCCTCGTCGCCAATCCCAGCGCAGTCGAAGGGCCGCACCTGCAGGTGGTGTCGGGCAGCCGGTCGGGATTGAACATTCGGCTGGCGGTCGGCGACTCCGGCAATGCCGAGTGGACCATCGGCAGCCAGGTCGATCGCGAAGTGCAGTTCCAGGACGCCGGCGTGTCGGCGCTGCATGCCAAGATTGCCAATGAAGGCGAGCGTTGGAAGGTGATCGACCAGATGTCTGCGAACGGCACGTTCGTGAATGGCAAGCGCGCCAATGTGAGTTATCTCGCCTCCGGCGATCGCGTGCGGTTCGGGCCGGTCGAGTGCGTGTTCCACGTCGACGGCAGCAGCAACGCGGTGCGCCTGCCGATCACCTCCAGCCAGCGCATGATGGCGCCGGTGCTGGAAGAAGACGAGCCGCAGAGCAAGAGCCTGGTGGTCGCAACCGTCGCGTTCCTCGCGACCATCGCGGTGCTGTTCGCAATTTATAAGTTTCTGCTCGGGCGCTGATTCGAACTAGTCCGCCCGGACGGCGCCGGCACGGTGCAGGGCCTGCCGGACGCCGGTCGAAGCCATGCGGAGGCTTTCATCGGCGATGGTCACCACGTCGCGGCCGCGCTCTTTCGCTTCGTACAGCGCCGCGTCCGCTTCGGCGACCAGGTGGTCGAGCGTCTTCACGCCGTCTTCGTAACTTGCGAGTCCGGCGCTGATGCTGACGCGCAGGCCGGCGCCGGAGGAGGGCAGTTGAATCGCCAACGCCGCCAGCCGCAAACGTTCGACGATCACCAGCGCTGCATCGAGCGTGGTGTTCGGCAGCACGACCAGAAACTCCTCGCCGCCCCAGCGGCCGAAGATATCAGACGCACGTAACAGCTCTCGGCCGACACGCGCAAACTCTTTGAGCACGTGATCGCCGACCGCGTGACCGCAGCGATCGTTGACCGCTTTGAAATGATCCAGGTCGATGAGCGCGAGCGTCAGCGTCTGCTGGCGATCGGCGGCAGCCTGCAGCGCATGAGTCGCAAGCTCGACGATGCTCCGGCGGTTCGATACACCCGTGAGGCCGTCCTGGCTCGCCAGGCGGCTGAGCTCGCGCCGATGGCGCGTGCTGATGATGAGAATGTAGGTGAGCAGCACGATCACGAACGAGCCGGCGACGATGCCGGTCACCGTCCAGCGCAGCTGCGTATTCTGCCGCTGCAGCTCGCGCTTGAGCGAGGCGTTGCGTTCGATCTCGCGATCGGTTTCGAAGCGGGCCCGCAGAGCGGCGCTTTGCGAATGACGTTCGGCATCGTTCACGGCGACGTAACGTTTTACGTACTCCTCCAGGTCCGCATAGGCCTGCTCGTAACGTTTCAACGAGGCATTCGCCTGCGCCCGCCATTGATACATCGTGCCCACGCGGTGCGGCGGCAAGTCTGCACCGCTCTTATCGAGCACACCGTCCAAGGTCGTCAGTGCCTGCGCAGCGTGGCCCTGATTCAAATCGATCCTTGCGATCAGTGCCTGCGATTCCTTGAGCATGTCGACCGAGTTCGAGGTCTTGAAGACTTCGAGTGCGCTCTCGCAGTGCTTGCGGGCCGCGCTCCAATATTCCAGTTCGATCTGCGCCTGGCACAAACGCACGTCCGCAAACGCAACGCCCTGGTGGTCTTGCAGCTGCACGCTGAGCTGACGCGCTTCGAGCAGCTCCGTGATCGCCGCGGGGTAGTCGTGCATGCGCTGAAAAATCTGTCCACGCAGAAAGCGTGTCACCGACAGGTCCAGCCACGCCTCGTGGGCCATGTCCCAATCGATGACTTCCTGGTTCAGCGCCAGCGCCTGCGTGAGATCGCCCAGGCCGGATAAAACATTTGCCAGCGCCGCGGCCGCGAGCACTCGCTGCGTGCCCATGCTGGGTTCCATGCTGGCGCGATACGCGCGTGTGAGCGTGGCGACGGCGAGATCGTCACGATCCTGCCGGTGCTGCAAGCCGCCCAGCGTGATCGAGAGACAAACATCGGCGAGCGAGCCGCGTTCGATCGCGCGTTGTGCGGATTCGATATCCGAGACTGCGGCGGCGAGACCCGCCGAGTCGTAAATGTTTTCGGAGTAGGTGGTGAGCAGGTCGAGATGCACGGGGTCGTCGACTCGCGGCGCGAGCACCAGGCCGATCGATGCGGCCCGGCGGGCTTCTCGATCCAGTTCGAGAGTGCCATAGGCGTCGGCCAACACCGCGTAGAAGGCGGCGCTCCGCTCGGGGGCGGAGTGGCTCAATTGATCGATCTTCGCCTGCGCCGTTGTGACGACTTTTGCAGCATCTTGATTCACCAACAGCTGCAGTTGCTGGGCTTCCGGATCGGTGCTGGTAAAGCAGGCTGCGCTTGCCGCCGCGGGCCCAAACCAGCAGGCAATGCCGAGCGCGAGCGCCAGCAAGATGCTGGCGGAGCTCATCGACGATCGCTGGTGACGGAGTGCCCCACTCATGTGAGGGTGAAAGTTACGATTCCAGCGCGCCGACAACCAAAGGACGGCTCACGCTTTACGCAGATGCGTGGAAAGCCTCAGTCACGGCTGTGCTAGAAGTCGCGTTGCCAGGCGACGAAATGGGACGGAGGTCTCAACCGCCTGTAGGACGATGCGACCCTTACGCCAGCGAGACCAGCAGCGCGATCAGCAGCACCAGGCTGACGAGCTGCCAGAAGCGCACCGGATTGCGCTCATAGAGCGAGGGTTTGACCACCGACTGCGGCAGGGCCCGCATCGAGCCGTGCTCCAGCTCGAAGGCGAACTCCACCGCGTCGGCGTATCTGTCGCGAGGATCCGACGCCAGTGCGCGGGCGAGACAATGATCCAGCCAGGCCGGCAGGTCGGGCCGATGTTTGCTCAGCGGAGCAGGCCGGCCGAAGCGAGGCGCCGAGAAGGCTTCGACCTCGCCGTACGGATACGCGCCGCCGGCAAACATTCGATAGATCGTGACCCCGAGCGCGAAGAGGTCGGAGCTTTCTTCCGCCGGCGAGCCTGCGAACAACTCCGGCGCCATGTAGCTGGGCGTGCCCGGTGTTTCGAACGCTTCGGGTTCTTCGAACTGCCGCAGTCTCGCGACGCCGAGATCGATGAGCTTCAGGCCGCCGTTGCTTTCGAGAATCACATTCTCCGGCTTCACGTCGCGATGGACGATGCCGGCGCGATGCAGGGAAGCGAGTGCCTTGGTGAGCTTGATGGAAACGTCCAGCCCCGCGGCGAGCGGTACGGCCGGACGTCGCAGCAGCCGCCGCTCCAATGTTTCGCCTTCGTAGTAGGGCAGCACGCCATACAAACACGTGCGCCGGTCGTCGCCGGCATCGAGCACTTCAGTGACGAACGGACTCCTCACGTGACTCGCAATCCACATCTCACGTAGCAGCGCCGACCGCAGCGCTGCGTCGAGATTCGGCCGCGGCTTGGGGAACTTGAGGATCACACTCCGGCGAGCGCGTCGATCGGTCGCACGAAACACTCGCATGTAAGCGCCGTCGGCGAGCATGTCGCCGAGCTCATAGTCGTCGATCACATCGCCTGCGTTCGGCGCATTTCGCAACGGCCAGTTGGAGCTGGCGTTCTCCAGGTCCGCGAATTGCGTTTCGGGCAAGGCGAGAACATCGAGCACGAGTGCAGTCGCGTTGTCAGCTGCCGTGTGAGCCGCGGCACTCTCGACAATCTGAACTGCCGTTTCTTGAGGTGCGGCTCGTCGGGCGAGGGCAGCGAGAATTTCTGCTCGCGACAAGCGTCCATGCACGCCGTCGCTGCAGATCAAATATCGATCGTGGACCTGCACCGCTTCGATCGCATGATCGGCACACAATCTGTCTTCGACGCCGAGTGCACGCGTCAGCACGCTCGTGGTGCCGGGCGCTCCCAATGTGTGATCGGTCGTGAGCTGCGACAGCTCATTATTGCGCAGACGGTAGATGCGCGAGTCCCCAAGATGGAGCAAATACGCCCGCCGCCCGCACAGAACCAGTGCGCTGAGCGTGCATGCCATGCCGTTGAGATTGGCATCCGAGCGACCGATCGAATGGATCCAACGATTCACCGCATCGGCGGCTCGCGCACTGATTCGAGGCACGCCGATGGTGACTGGCTGCCCGATACAACCTTCGATGAAGCCGCGCACGGCGAGTTCGGCCGCAGTTCGCCCTCCTTTGGCGCCGCCCATGCCATCTGCCAGCGCTGCAACGATGCCGATTGCGGGCTGGCCCGTGGGCGAGCCGATGTAACAAGCCGCGAAATCTTCGTTCGCCGGCCGTGCACCACGATGGGTGTGACTGCCGATGCCGACGTGCAAGCCCACATCTGGTGCAGAGCCCGGCTCGGTACGGTTCACGATGCGCGCCGTTGTTGAGTCCCGCGCCGGGCCCGACTCTTGCAGAGGTGAGTCGGCTTGTGACGACGCTCGGGTCATTTCAGGGGGCATTTTGATCAGTCGCGATTTTCTGAAGGCGGGCCATTTTCCCACGCTGCTGGCCGCATTCTTCTACTTTGACATGAGCTTCATGGTTTGGGTGCTGCTGGGCGCGCTCGCCGTACAAATGTCGGCGGAGATCGGGCTGAACGCGGCACAAAAAGGCTTCATGGTCGCGCTGCCGGTGCTGGCGGGTGCGCTGCTGCGAGTGGTGTTCGGTGTGCTCGTCGATCGCTTGCAGCCGCGTCGCGCCGGCATCATCGGTCAGCTCATCGTCATCACTGGTTTGAGCGTGGCGTGGCTGGTCGGCATCAAAACTTACACCGGCACACTCGCGCTTGGCTTGATTCTCGGCGTTGCCGGTGCATCGTTCGCGGTGGCGCTGCCGCTCGCGTCTCGCTGGTATCCGCCGCAGTATCAAGGCGTCGCGTTGGGAATCGCCGGCGCAGGTAATTCCGGCACCGTGTTCGCGTCGTTGTTTGCACCGGGCCTGGCAGCAGCGTTGGGATGGAACAATGTGCTCGGTCTCGCCGTGATCCCGCTGGCCTGTGCGTTCACGTTTTATTTCTTTGCCGCCAAGGACAGTCCCAACACGCCGCCGCCGAAGAAATGGTCGGAGTACCTGGCAACGCTGCGCATGAGCGACGCGTGGTGGTTCATGTTCTTTTATGCGGTGACGTTCGGCGGCTTCGTCGGGCTCGCGTCTTCGCTCGCAATCTACTTCAACAGCCAGTTTGGCCTCACCGCGGTGAAGGCAGGCTTCTTCACTGCGGGCTGCGTGTTCGTCGGTTCGATGGTGCGTCCGATCGGCGGCGCGCTCGCGGATCGCATCGGCGGCATTCGTACGCTGACGATCATGTACGCCATCGCGGCGACGATGCTGGTCATCGTGAGTTTCGGACCGAGCAGCGTTTACAGCGCGCTGGCCCTGTTTGTCGCGGCGATGCTCGCGTTCGGCATGGGCAACGGCTCGGTGTTCCAGTTGGTGCCGCAGCGGTTCCGTCACGAGATCGGCATCATGACGGGCCTGGTCGGCATGACCGGCGGCGTCGGCGGCTTCTTCCTTGCCTCCAGCCTCGGTCTCGCCAAGCAGCTCACCGGCAGCTATCAGGCCGGCTTCCTGGGCTTCGCTTCGCTCGCCATCCTGGCGCTGGTCGGCCTCACCAGCATCAAACATCGCTGGCGCACGACCTGGGGCGCAGTCGGGGTGGCAGCGGCCAGAATTTGAGCAGCAGTCGAGGTTCATCACGACATCAGGGAAACCCTCAACCACCTTTGCGAGTCGCACCGGTGCCCGGGCGCGACTGATTATTTTGAACTGTACGTCTAACGTGGACTTCTGCCACAGGCGTACCTATGACTTACCTGAAGCTGACGCGTGCCAAGGTCATCCTGGTGTGTTTTCTGATTGCGTCAGCGGTGCTGTTGAGATTCCCCGGCATCGATCTCTATTTTGCCGGCATGTTCTTCAATGGCCGTTTCTACCTGCAGAAGCAGTGGTGGGAGCAGGCGCTTCATCACGGCGTCAGCATCTTCCTGTACGTTACGACGGCGCTGATCATCGGCATCTACGCATTCAATCGCATCACCAAGTCGGACTTTTGGGGAATCAACGGCGCCAAGGTGCTGTACCTGCTGCTGGTGTTGGCCATCGGTGCCGGCCTGCTGGTCAACGCCACGTTCAAGGATAACTTCGGCCGGGCGCGGCCCCGGGACGTGCAGGAGTTCGGCGGCCACAAGCTGTTCACCCCCGCGTTCGTCGTGGCGGGCCAATGCTCGACCAACTGTTCATTCTCCTCGGGCGACGCCGCCGGCGCGTTCTTCTCGCTGTCCCTCGCCATGGCGTTCAGCCGGCGCCGGATCTTCCTGGTGACCGCGGTCCTGTTCGGCTGCGCCGTCTCGATCTCGCGCATGGCGGCCGGTGCGCACTTCTTTTCCGATGTGCTGGTCTCGTTTTTTGTCATGCTGATCACGGCCGATGTGTTGCATCATTACCTGCTGGTGCCCAAGCCGGCGCCGCTACCTGCAACCAAGCCGATCCTCGCGAGCTCGTGACCAAGCTTCAACTGTCGCACGCCAAGTTCTCGATCCTGTTCTCGGCGCTGCTCTATGTCGTTTGTAATGCAATCAACATAGGCGCGCTGGCGAAGTGGTTTCAGGACAAGAACGGCCTGAACACCCTGGCGCTCGCGGCCTACCTGGTGGCGGGCCTGTGCCTGCTGATCGTGTTCGTGATGCTGCTGGCGCATCGCTGGACGCTTAAGCCGCTGGCCATTCTGCTGGTCGTGTTCAGCGCCGCCGGGACGTATTTCATCGCGAAATACAACGTCGCCATCGATTCATCGATGATGCTGAACACGATGCACACCGACCCGACCGAGGTCGGTCAGCTGCTTTCCTGGCAGATGCTGCCGTACGTGCTGTTCCTGATCGCGCTGCCGGTGTTCGCGATCGTCAAAGTGCGCATCGACTTCGCGCCGTCCTGGAAGTACCTGGTGACCTCGGCGCAGGTGATCGGCGTTGCGTTGTTGATCGCACTGTCGAGCCTGTACGCGCAGTACAACGCCATCCTGCTCGCCGGCAACATTTCCAAGAAGTACACCGTGTACTCGCTGGTGCCGATCAATGTCATCGCGGGCTCGGTCAGCGCCATCTCCAAACAGCTGAAGCCGTACTTCGCGAAGGCCAGTGTGCCCATCATTGGCAAGATCGAAGCGACGGACAATCTCGTGGTCGTGCTGGCCATCGGCGAGTCCTCGCGGCGACAGAACTTCAGCGTCTATGGCTACAACCGCCGCAACACCACGCCGGTCCTGCAGGGTACGGATGGCCTGCACCTGCTGAACGGGCTCGCCTCGCGCGGCTCGACCATTTACGCGCTGCCTCGAATCCTGGAAAAGAATGGCGTCAAGCTCACGGCGCTCACGTCGAAATTAGGCGTGCCCACCTCGTGCCTGGTGAACTACACGCTCTATGACAACTGCTCGGCTGTCGGTGAGATCAAAGCCACCGATTGCGGTCACGGCGGCAAGTGCTACGACGAAGATGTCGTGCCGTTGCTGGATCAGGAGTTGGGCAAGTACTCGTCCGGCTATAAATTCGTGGTCCTGCATCTCGGCGGCGGCAGCCACGGGCCGGTCTACAGCGACCGATATCCTTCCGAGTTCCAGCAGTTCCAGCCCATGTGCACCGACGCCGATGTCGCGAATCAGTGCACGCTGGAGCAGTTGTTCAACTCGTACGACAACACCATCCTGTACGTCGATCACGTGGTCGGCAAAGTCATCGGCACGCTCGACCGCTCCGGCGTGCCGTACGTGTTCATCTATCTCTCAGACCACGGCGAGTCGCTGATGGAAGAGGGCCGGATGTTTCATGGCATGCCGCCCGGCGTCGCCCTGCCGCCCGAGCAGGCGCAGATTCCATTGATCGTGAAATCCTCGGTGCCGATCTCGATCGCCAAACGCGACGAGTACCGCCAGGAGGCGGTGTTCGATTCCATCGTCGATCTGTTCTCGATCCGCACCCCGCTGCTGGGCAGCGAGGATGCGTTCATCAGCAAGGGCAAGCCGGCGTCCTAATCGGCACCCAGCAGCTTCAACAAATGCTGAGCGGCCGCCGGCGCGCGTTCCTTGGCGCCGTTGATGAAATAGATATAAACATCGCGCGGCTTCTTCGGCGGTTTCGCATTCGTCACATACGGTAGATCGTCAGGCGCGCCGCCCGAGGCCCAGAGCTGGGCGCGTTTGCTCCAGGCTTGCAGATCGGATTCGGAGTAGCCGGTGGGCTCGGTGGCGATAGCTTTGCGCAGGCGAGCGTAGACGAAATCCGCGGTGACATCGGCGAAGTTGGGGAACTCGTCGGTATGCGCGAATACGGTGGCGACGGAATGTTTCTTCGCCAGCTCGACGTAAGCCGCATCCATGAAAGTCTTGTGACGCACTTCGAGCACGTGCCGGAGCCTCAGGCCGTCGAGCTCGGAGGGCAGGGACTGCAGGAATTTGCCGATGTCCTCGGCGTCGAAGTGCAGGCTCGGCGGCAGCTGCCAGAGAATCGGGCCGAGCTTTTGTTTCAGCTCGGACAACCCGCTGCCGAGGAAGCGGGGCACGGAGTCGATCGCCTCCGACAGCACCTTGCGATAGGTGAGATAACGCGGCGCTTTGATGGAGAACACGAAGTCGTCCGGCGCATCGTCGCGCCACTTGGCAAACACGGCAGGCTTTTGCAGCCGATAGAACGTGCCGTTGATCTCGATGGCGGTGACGTGCCGGCTGGCGTAGTTGAGCTGGTTCTTTTTCGGCAGATCGGACGGATAAAACGTTTCATCCCAGGGCTCGTAAGTCCAGCCGCCGATGCCGGCGCGAATCGTAGCTGCTTTGTTCTTCATGTTTCTATTTAACCAAGTGGCGCACGGGAACGCGCGATGAACGCTTGATCGTATTGAGCACGATGCTCGAATGCACGTCGCGGACGGCACGGATGTGCATCAGTTTCTTCAGCACCACGTTGCTCAGCTGCTCCAGGTCGGTCACGACCACCTGAACGAGCAAATCGTACGCGCCGGTCATGGCGTGACAGCTCACGACTTCTTCCATGGCTTCCACGGCGCGGTGGAACTGCTCGATGTTCTCGTCGGTATGACGGGTGAGGCGAACCTGCACGAACGCCTGGACTTTCAATCCCAGCCGCGGCGGATCGATGACTGCCGTGTAGCCCTGAATGATGCCGGCCTGCTCCATGAGCTTTACGCGGCGTGCACACGGTGTACTGGAAAGGCCCACCTTGTCGGCGAGTTCGACGATGGGCAGCCGCCCATCCTCCTGCAGCTCATCCAGAATGGCGGCGTCGTAGCGGTCGAGTTCCATGGGGCTTGAGGTGAAATCGCCTAATCAGGCGCCAGAACGTGGAGGTTATCACCAATCCAGGCCGGATAGACGGGGCACTTTGTTGATTTTCGCTCGTTGAGCTTGGGTAGGCTGGCAGCACGCCCCAACTGTCCAGGATGCTCATGAGCGCGAGAATCGCCCCACGATCGCTGAATCCCCGCGTCGGACCGGCTCCCCAACTCGATTGGGAGCGGGTGGTCCACACGATCCTCGTTTCGCGCAGCCTGGATGAATTAGAAGAGACCGAACTGCTCCCGGCGCGCAAAGTCCTGTATCAATTCACGGCGCGCGGCCACGATGTCACGCAAGTTTTGCTCGGTCAGATGCTGACCGGCCAGCGCGATGGCATCGGCGTTTATTACCGCTCGCGTCCATTGATGCTTTCCGTGGGTCTCACATTAAAAGATGCGCTGGCTTCGACCATGATGCGTTCGGGCAGTGTCAGCGACGGCCGGGACATCGGCGTCGTATTCAATCTTCCGCGACGTGACGGCGTGTGCGTGCTGCCGGCATGCGGTGGCGTCGGCGCTCAGTACACGCCGGCGGTGGGTTGGGCCCAGTCGCTGCGTTATCGCTCGCAGGTTCTTCGCGAGGCAGAAGCAAACGGCAGCATCGCAATCGCGCATGGCGGAGATGCCTCTGCAGCGACCAACGGCTTCTGGTCCGCACTGACGATTGCGACCACGCAGCGTCTGCCGATTTTGTTTTTTATCGAAGACAACGGCTACGGCATTTCAGTGAAGTCGGACTTCCAGACGCCCGGCGGCAACATCGCGGCGAATCTGTCCGGCTTTCGGAATCTGAAAATCATCGAAGGGGACAGCGCACGTCCGTTGGAAGCGGCGTCGCTGATTGCGCAGGGTGTGGATGCGGTCCGCGCGGGCGACGGCCCGGTGCTGTTGCGTGTGTTGGTGCCGCGTTTGTCGGGGCACTCGGGCCAGGACACGCAGACGTACAAAGCTCCAGAAGAAATCGCTGCCGAGCGCGCTCGCGATCCGTTGGTTCAGCTGCGTGCGCAGCTCGTGCCGCAGCTCATGTCAGAGCAGACGTGGAAACAATTGGAACAGCAGGCGCAGGCTGATGTGCGCGCCGCTCTCGCTGCGGTTGAAGAGAGCGCAGTGCCCGATGTCACTCGTTCGACGCGCTATGTGTTCTCGGAGCTGAACGACGATGGCTCGATCGATCCGCAGCAGCAGGGTGGCTTGCTTGGCGTCGGTGTGACCTCTGCCAAAGGCAGTGAAACACCGCGTTCCGAAGGGCCACGCATCAACATGGTCACAGCGATTCGTCGCACGTTGGAACATGAGTTGGCGGTCAACCAGCGCGTCGTGGTGTTTGGTGAAGACGTCGGGCGCAAAGGCGGCGTGCACGCAGCCACGCTGGGCCTGCAGGAAAAGTTCGGCGTGTCGCGTGTCTTTGATACGAGCTTGTCTGAAGAAGGCATCATCGGTCGCGCCGTCGGCATGGCGCTCGCCGGCTTGATGCCCGTGCCGGAAATTCAGTTCCGCAAGTACGCCGATCCCGCGGTGGAGCAGTTGAATGATTGCGGCACGATGCGTTGGCGAACCGCAAATCGATTCGCGGCGCCGATGGTCGTGCGCATGCCGGGCGGATTCTTCAAATGCGGCGATCCGTGGCACAGCCAAACTAACGAAGTGCAGTTCGTGCACGCGATCGGTTGGCGTGTCGCCATGCCGTCGAACGCCGAAGATGCCGTGGGATTGTTACGAAGCGCATTGCGCGGCAACGACCCGACGATCTTTTTCGAGCATCGTGCGATGTTGGACGGCGCGTGGGCGCGTCGCCCGTATCCTGGCGATGATTTCATCGTTCCGTTTGGTAAAGCCAAACAATTGCGCGCCGGCACCGAACTGACGGTTGTGAGCTGGGGCGCGATGGTCGAGCGCTGCGAACAAGCTGCCGATCAATCCAGTGTCGATGTTGAATTGCTGGATCTGCGTACGCTGATGCCCTGGGATCGCGAAGCTGTGCTCGCATCCGTCCGCAAGACGCGACGTTGCTTGATCGTTCACGAAGACAATCTCACCGCCGGCTTCGGTGCCGAGATCGCCGCGACCCTGGCGAAAGAAGCATTCTTCGACCTGGATGCGCCGATCGAGCGCGTCACCATGCCGGATGTGCCGAGCCCGCACAGCCCGTTGTTGCTAGATTCGGTTGTGCCGAGCGTGGCGCGCATCACTCACGCGATCCGCGAGCTCGCCAGCATTTAATCCGGGCAGGTGACGAAAGAATGACGACGACAATCGAAGTGCGCGCACCCAGCGAGCAGTCCGAGGGCACGCGCTCGCAGGTTCAGCGCTGGCTGAAGAACATCGGCGAATCGGTCGCCGAGAACGAGCCGCTGATCGAAGTGGAAACCGACAAGGTCACCATCGAAATTCCCGCGCCGGCGGGCGGCGTGCTGCGCGAGATCCTCAAGCACGAGCAGGAGGAGATCGAGCCCGGCGAGCTGCTGGGAACGATTCAAGCGGCCACTGAAAACGCCGTGCCCGAGGCGACGGAGGCGGCACCGGTCAGCAAACAATCCGATCCGTCGGCCGAAATTCGAACCGCAGCGCTCACGGCACACGCCGATGCGCTCGCGGCCAATCAGGTCAGCCCGGCGGTGCGTCGGCTGCTGACTCAGCACGGCATCGATGCGAGCACGATGTGTGGCAGCGGAGCAGGTGGCCGCATCACCGTCGACGATGTTTTGAGCTACGTCGCGACTCGTGCATCGAGCAACGTTTCACCCGCTCGTCGCGAACCGCGGCCGACAGAGGCGGAAGCTGCCGTCGCCGGCCGCCGTGTGCCGCATTCAGCGATGCGCAAGCGAATTGCCGAGCGCATGGTGGAAAGCCTGTTGCACACGGCGCCTCATGTCACAACTGTGTTCGAAGCGGACTTGTCAGCGGTGATCGCCCATCGCGCGGCTCACAAAGAAGAGTTTCAGCGCGAAGGCGTGTCACTCACGTTCACGGCTTATTTCCTCGCCGCGTGTGTGGACGCGATCCGCGAAGTGCCGGAGGCGAACAGTCGCTGGACCGATGACGCACTGATCGTTCCGGACACGATCAATATCGGTGTCGCGACCGCACTCGAAGGCAAGGGCCTCGTGGTTCCAGTCGTTCGCAATGTGCAAGGCCTGAGTTTGTTCGAGATCGCGCGTGAGCTGGGGCAAGTCGTCGAGCGTGCGCGTGAAGACAAGCTCACGCCAAGCGATGTGCGCGACGGCACGTTTACGATCTCCAATCACGGCGTGAGCGGCAGCCTGGTCGCGACGCCGATCATCATCAATCAGCCGCAGTCGGCCATCCTCGGCGTCGGCAAACTGGAGAAACGGCCGGTGGTCATCACCGAGAACGGCGAAGATCGCATCGTCATCCGCCCACGCTGTTTCATCACGTTGACCTTGGACCACCGGGTGATGGACGGCCACCGGGCCAACCGGTTCTTGCAAGTGCTGATCGAGCGCCTGGAAAACTGGCAGGAGTAGATTCATCCCATGTATACCCAAGGCTTGGATTCGCTCGGCGCCGAGTGCGAGCACCGGCCGACCGCCGGCGCGACGGTCGAAGAACGCTTTCAGAACAAGGTCGATGCGGACGAGCGCATCGAGCCCAAGGACTGGATGCCCGACGCGTATCGGCACACGTTGATTCGCCAGATCTCCCAGCACGCTCATTCCGAGATCGTCGGCATGCTGCCCGAGGGCAACTGGATCACGCGCGCTCCGACGCTTCGTCGCAAAGCTGTGCTGATCGCCAAGGTACAGGACGAAGGCGGCCACGGCATGTATCTGTACAGCGCCGCTGAAACATTGGGCATCTCGCGAGACGAGATGATCGAGCAGCTGCTCGCCGGCACGGCGAAGTACTCCAGCATCTTCAATTATCCGACACCGACCTGGGCGGATGTCGGCGCAATCGGCTGGCTCGTCGACGGTGCCGCGATCATGAATCAGATTCCGATCTGCCGCTGCTCGTACGGTCCGTATGCACGTGCCATGGTGCGCATTTGCAAGGAAGAAAGCTTCCATCAGCGTCAGGGCTTCGAAATCATGATGACCCTGGCGCGGGGCACGCCCGAGCAGCACCGCATGGCGCAGGATGCACTCGATCGCTGGTGGTGGCCGTCGCTGATGATGTTCGGCCCCAACGATGCAACGTCCAAACACACCGCGCAGTCCATGCGTTGGAAGATCAAACGTTTCACGAACGATGAGCTGCGGCAGAAGTTCGTCGACATCACAGTGCCGCAGGCGGAGTTCCTGGGCTTGAAAATGCCCGATCCGCAGCTGCGCTGGGACGAAGCCACGCAGCACTACGTGCACGGCCCGATCGACTGGAAAGAGTTCGAGGATGTGCTGAAAGGCAACGGCCCGTGCAATCGCGAGCGATTGGAAACGCGTCGACGCGCGCATGACGAAGGTCGCTGGGTGCGAGAAGCCGCGCTCGCGTATGCCGAGAAACAGCGCGCTCGCGAAACGCAGGCGGCGTGAGGAACTGAATATGGATCAGCAACGCAAGCAGTGGCCGTTGTACGAGGTGTTCATTCGCGCCCGCTCCGGGCTGGAACACAAACACGTCGGCAGCATTCATGCAGTCGATGCACGCATGGCGATCGAGCACGCGCGTGATGTTTATACGAGACGCCAGGAAGGTGTGAGCATCTGGGTCGTGCGCTCGACCGATATCACAGCGTCCGATCCCGGCGACGCGGAAGCACTGTTCGAGCCGGCGAAGGACAAGATCTACCGGCACCCGACGTTCTATGCCATTCCAGATGAGGTCAAGAATCTATGACCGCAGATGTGCGCATGGGCTATGCCTTATATCTGGGCGACACCAGCCTGATCCTCGCTCAGCGCCTGGGCGAATGGGTGGGTCACGCGCCGGCGCTGGAAGAAGATCTGGCGCTGGCCAACGTCGCGCTGGATCTGCTCGGCCAGGCGCGATATCTGCTGTCGTACGCCGGCGAGTTGGAAGGCAAGGGACGCAGCGAGGATGATCTGGCGTTTCTGCGCGACCCGTCCGACTACACCAATGTGGCACTGGTCGAGCAACCGAACGTGGATTTCGGCTACACGATCGCGCGCCAGTTTCTGGTCGACGCGTGGCAGTTGCAGTTGTTCGAACATTTGCAGGCATCGACGGAGCCGCGTTTCGCCGAGTTGGCTGCCAAGGCATTGAAGGAAACGCGCTATCACTTTCGCTTCAGCTCGGGATGGATGGTGCGCCTCGGCGACGGCACCGAAGAAAGTCATCAGCGAGTGCAGGCGGGATTGGACGAGCTGTGGAAGTTCACCGGCGAGTTCTTTGCTCCTGGTGGAGCGGACGAGGCAGCATCGCAGGCTGGCATTGCACCCGATCCAGCAACGCTGCGCGCTGCATGGCTCGCGAGTGTCGAGCCTGTGTTGCATGAAGCGACGCTCAAACGGCCGGCGGATGTGAATTATCGGTGGCTCGGCAAGCGGCAGCAGCACAGCGATCATCTCTGCCATTTGCTGGCCGAGATGCAGTTCATGCAAAGAGCGTATCCGGGCGCACAGTGGTAGACATGAACGCGGCACCGGCAAATCAGGAGCGCGACGTGTGGCGGATTCTCGCCGACGTGCCCGACCCTGAGATTCCGGTGCTCAACGTGGTCGAGCTCGGCATCATTCGTTACGTGCGGACGAGCGACGATGGGCGAGTGACCGTTGGTGTGTCTCCAACGTATACCGGCTGCCCGGCGACTGAAGTCATCGCCAGCTCCATTCGCTCTCACCTCGAAGCCGAAGGCTTTCGCGAGCCGAAAGTTGAATCCGTGCTCGCGCCGGCCTGGACCAGCGACTGGCTGACCGACAGCGCGCGCGAGAAGCTGAAAGAATACGGCATCGCGCCGCCGGCTCACTCGGTGAGCAATCCCAAACATTTGTGGCGCGAGCCGAACGTCGCCTGTCCGCGCTGCGGTTCGAAGCAAACCACCAAGATCAGCGAATTCGCTTCGACACCGTGCAAAGCCCTGTATCGTTGCTCCAGCTGCCTGGAGCCGTTCGAATATTTCAAATGCATCTAAAGCGGGTTTGCAATGCTGACGTTTCATTCCCTGAAAGTGGCCGACGTGCACCCGGAAGGCAGCGACGCGCTGTGCATTTCGTTCGAGGTGCCCGAGGAGCTACAGGAGGCGTATCGCTTCCTGCCAGGCCAGCACGTCGGCTTGCGCGCGCAGATCGACGGGCAGGAAGTGCGACGCACCTACTCGATCTGCAGCAATGCCGACGATCGTTACATGCGCATCGGCGTGCGAGTTCATGACAACGGCAGCATGTCGCAGCACCTCGCGGGTCAATTGCGGGCCGGTGACAGCATCGATGTCCTTACCCCGACGGGGCGCTTCTTCGTCGAACCGAATCCTTCGGCGGCACGTACGTACTGCGCGTTTGCCGGCGGCAGCGGCATCACGCCCATCCTGGGCATCATCAAGAATCTGCTGGCGCGTGAGCCGCACAGCCGGTTTATCTTGTTCTATAGCAACCGCACCACGGCGACCATCATGTTCGCCGAAGAGCTGCTGGCGCTGAAGGATCGCTATCCGGCACGGCTGTCGCTGTATTTCCTGTTGAGCCGTGAGCCGCAGGAAGTGGAACTGTTCAACGGCCGGTTGGATCGGGAGAAAGTCACGGCGCTGAGCCGGCAGATCTTCGATCCGTTACAGACGGATGCGTTTTTGCTCTGCGGTCCGGGCGACATGATCGAATGCGTGCGTGACACGCTGATCGGCCTGGGCGTCGAAGCGTCCCGCATTCACACCGAGCGCTTCGCAAACGATATGCCGGCGGGTACGGCACGTATTGATGCGGTTGTCCGCCAGAAGCCGAAGCGCGAGACTGCGGAGGAAGTGGCGCAGATCACCATCACAATGGATGGGCGGCAGCGCAGCTTCGCCATGTTGGACGACGATGCAACTGTGCTGGATGCGGCCGAGCGCGTCGGCATGGAGCTGCCATATTCGTGTCGAGCGGGTGTCTGCTCGACCTGTCGGGCGAAGGTCACGCGCGGCACGGCGGAGATGGCGACGAACTATGCACTGGAGCCTTGGGAAGTTCGCGCCGGGTTCATTCTGTGTTGCCAGGCACGGCCGACCAGCGGCGAGCTCGAAATCACTTACGACGAGCGCTGACATGAGCTATCAAACCATTCTGTTCGAGATCAACGAAGGCGTGGCGCGGTTGACGTTGAATCGCCCCGACCGGCTCAACAGCTTCAACGTGCAGATGCACCAGGAAGTGCGGGACGCGCTGGCGCAAGTCGCGGCTTCGCCGGATGCTCGGGTGCTCGTGTTTACTGGCGCCGGTCGCGGCTTCTGCGCCGGGCAGGATCTGGCGGATCGTGCCGTTGCGCCGGGTGGCCAGGGCGTCGATCTCGGTGATTCCATCGAAAACAACTACAAGCCGTTGATCCTGGCATTGCGCAATTTGCCGGTGCCTGTCATTGGGGCGGTGAACGGCGTTGCCGCCGGCGCCGGAGCAAACATCGCGCTTGCCTGTGACCTGGTCATTGCGACTCGCTCGGCGAGTTTCGTGCAGGCGTTTTGCAAGTTGGGTTTGGTGCCTGATTCGGCGGGCACATGGTCTTTGCCGCGTTTGGTTGGTAATGCGCGTGCCATGGGGCTTGCGCTGCTCGGTGACAAGCTGTCGGCGGAGCAGGCAGCGCAGTGGGGAATGATCTGGCGCTGTGTCGACGATGCGGAGTTCAAGTCGACGGTGGATCAGCTGGCGGCCCAGCTTGCTGTCGCGCCGACGAGGGGACTGGCGCGTACCAAGCAGGCGATCTATGCATCATGGAATCAAACGTTGGAAGAGCAGTTGAACATGGAGCGCGATTTTCAGCGAGAGCTGGGGCGCTCGCAGGATTACGCGGAAGGTGTGGCGGCGTTCACTGAGAAACGCACGCCGAAGTTCGTCGGCCGGTGAGTCAACTTACGTTTGCATATTCCATCCGCCGCGAAGCGGCGAATGTCGATTCGAGGAAGCCATAGATTCTCGTTTCTTTATCAATTCGCCGCGAAGCGGCGGATCATCGATCTTCGAGGGAGCCATGCAGCTCAAAAGTTACATCCAAGGCCGCTGGTTCGCCGGCGAAGGCGAGTTGCAACAGCTGCGCGATGCGACGACCGGCCAGGTCATCGCCTCGGCGTCCTCGCAGGGCATCGACTTCCGCGCCACGCTGCGTTACGCACGTGAGGTCGGCGGGCCGGCGCTGCGCAAACTCACATTCCACGAACGCGCCGCGCTGCTCAAGCAGCTCGCCAAGAAGTTGGGCGAGTTCAAAGACGAGTTCTACGCGCTCTCGTACGCAACCGGCGCGACCAGGATGGACTCGATGATCGACATCGACGGCGGCTTCGGCACGTTGTTCGCTTATGCGAGCCGCGGCGCGCGAGAGCTACCGAACAGCCGCGTTTACGTCGATGGCGACGTAGAGATGCTGTCCAAGTCCGGCTCGTTCGTCGGCCAGCACATCTGCGTGCCGCTCGAAGGCGCGGCTGTGCACATCAACGCATTCAATTTCCCGGTCTGGGGCATGTTGGAAAAGCTGTCGCCAACCTTGCTCGCCGGCGTGCCGGCCATCGTCAAACCGGCAACCACGACGGCGTATCTCACCGAGCTGGTCGTTAAACGCATCGTGGAGTCCGGCATCCTGCCGGAAGGATCGTTGCAACTGATCTGCGGCAGCCTCGGCGATCTGTTCGAACACCTGACGTGCCAGGACGTCGTTTCGTTTACCGGCTCGGCGCACACCGCACAGAAGCTGCGCTCACATCACACCATCGTGGCCCACTCGGTGCGTTTCATCAGCGAGACGGATTCGATCAACAGCTGCGTACTTGCAGAAGACGCCAAAGCCGGCCAGCCGGAGTTCGATTTGTTCGTGCGTGAAGTAACGCGCGAGATGACGGCGAAGGCGGGGCAGAAGTGTACGGCGATTCGCAAAGCCATCGTTCCGGCATCGCAAGCGCATGCAGTCGTTGAAGCTCTCAAAGCGTCTCTCGGCAAAATCGTAGTCGGCGACCCGCGCCTGGAAAACGTGCGCATGGGGCCGCTGGCCGCACTGTCACAACGTCGCGAAGTCATGGGCCGCATTGCCGAGCTGCGTCGAGAAGCGGAGTTGGTGACGGCCGATCACATCGAGCTCACGGGGGCGGAGGCGGAGAAGGGCGCGTTCGTCGCTCCGTCGTTGCTCTATTGCCGCGATCCGAGGAAAGCGAAGGCAGTTCATCACATCGAAGCATTCGGGCCGGTGTGCACCGTCATTCCTTACGAATCCACCGCGGACGCGATTTCATTTGCGCGCATGGGTGAGGGCAGCCTGGTTGCTTCCGTATTCACGGCGGACGACGCGCTTGCGACCGAGCTCGTGCTGGGACTTGCGCCGCTGCATGGCCGATTGCTCGTGGTGAATCGTGACTGCGCGAAGGAATCCACCGGTCATGGCTCGCCGCTGCCGGGTCTCGTGCACGGCGGGCCGGGGCGTGCGGGTGGCGGCGAAGAAATGGGCGGCATTCGCGGGCTCATGCATTACATGCAGCGCTCGGCGATTCAGGGCAGCCCGCAAACGATTGCCGCTGTCACCGGCCGCTGGACGCGCGGCGCGGTTCAAAACAAACCCGACCGACATCCGTTCCGTAAATCGTTTCATGAGCTCAAGGTGGGCGACAGCCTGAACTCTGCCGAACGTGAAGTGACGCTCGACGACATCGAGAAGTTCGCAGCGCTCTCGGGCGATACGTTCTATGCGCACATGGACGAACAGGCTGCGGCACGCAATCCGCTGTTCGGTGGCCGCGTCGCGCATGGATATTTCCTGATCTCCGCCGCCGCGGGCTTGTTCGTCGATCCACCGTACGGGCCTGTGCTCGCGAACTACGGCATCGACCGGTTGCGCTTCTTGAAGCCGGTGAAGCCGGGCGATCGCATCAAGGTGCGGCTGACCTGCAAGTCGAAATCCCTGCGCGCCGACAAGGGCTACGGCGAAGTCGCTTGGGACACGGAGATCACCAATCAGAACGGCGACATCGTCGCCAGCTACGATGTGCTCACGATGGTGAGCGAACAGCCGGTGAGCTGAACGTCATCACGCCGTCGTCGACGGACGCGAAGCGCAGGTTCATCAGGTCGAGCGCATAGTTTTGATACAAGCGCCAGGGCGCCTTGCTGCCTTGCTTGGGGAACTTGTCGATCGAGCGCTGCACGTAGCCGGAGGTGAAGTCGAGCCAGGGCACGGCGCCGACGCTCGGATCGTTGTTATGCGGCGTGCATTGGCGATAGCCATGCGCGTCCATGTAGTTCAGCAGCCGGCACACGTACTCGCAGGTCAAATCGCACTTCAACGTCCATGACGCGTTGGTGTAACCGAACGCCGAAGCCAGATTCGGCACGTCGCCGTACATCATGCCCTTGTAGCTCATCGTCTTGGCCGGCTCGACGGGCGCGCCGTCGACACTCAGTTGCACGTTGCCGAACACCTGCAGGTTCAGCCCCGTCGCAGTGACGATCAAATCCGCAGGCAGCTCCTCGCCAGACTGCAACTGCAAGCCGCGTTCCGTGAATGTTTCGATTCGATCGGTGACCACGGACGCCTTGCCGGCCTTGATCGCCTGAAACAAATCGCCGTTCGGCACCAGGCACAGGCGCTGGTCCCAGGGGTTGTAGCGCGGTGTGAAGTGACGATCCACATCGCACGACGTGCCCACCTCGTCCTTGACGAGCTTGAGAATGCGTTCCTTCATGCGCTCGGGCGAGCGCCGGCACAGGTTGTAGAACAACATGCCGAGCAACACGTTCTTCCAGCGCGTGATGCCGTAAGCGACTTTTGCTGGCAGATGACGACGCAGCCAGTTCGCGATCGCGTCCTCTTGCGGGCGAGCCACGATGTATGTCGGCGAGCGTTGAAGCATCGTGACATGCGCCGCTGTCTTCGCCATTTCGGGCACCAGCGTCACAGCCGTTGCGCCGCTGCCGATCACGACGACGCGCTTGCCGGCGTAATCGATGTCCTCGGTCCATTTCTGCGGATGGACGATGCGACCTTGGAAGCGCTCGGTGCCGGCGAATTCGGGTGTGTAGCCGGCTTCGTAGCTGTAATAGCCGCTGCACATGAACAGGAAGTTGCAGGTGAAGCGTGCTGTTTCGCCCGATGAGCGCTCGGCTTCAACCGTCCACTTGGCATCTGCCGATGACCACGACGCGCGTTGGACGCGATGGTTGAAACGGATATTTCGATCGATGCCGTAGTCGCGAGCGGTGTCCCGCACGTATTTCAGAATCGACGGGCCGTCGGCGATGGCCTTCGCTTCGCGCCAGGGGCGGAAGGAATAACCAAGCGTGTACATATCCGAGTCGGAGCGAATGCCCGGATAGCGGAACAGGTCCCAGGTGCCGCCGATGCCGTCGCGGCCTTCGAGGATGGCGTAGCTGCGGGTGGGGCAGTTCTTTTGCAGGTGATAACCGGCGCCAATGCCAGACAAACCTGCGCCGATGATCAGCACATCCACATGCTCGCCTGACATCCCCGTCGACATGCGCAGCTCCTAATTGTTTTTGTGATCAATCCTCGGTGGCAGCATAGTCTAGCGGCAGCGCCGTCGTCTGTTTGATGGTCTCCAGCGAAAAGCTGGCGCTCACGTCCAGGAACGCGCAGCCGGCGATCAGGCGCTTGTAGACCACGTCGTACGCGTCGATGTTGGGCACGACGATACGCAGCAGGTAGTCGACTTCGCCACTGACACGGTGGATCTCGGTGATTTCGGGAATGTCGCGCACCGTGCGGACGAACTGCTCGAACCAGGCGGCGCTGTGATTCGATGTTTTGACGGTCACGAACACGGTGGTGCCGAGGTTCACCGCCTTGGGATCGACCAGTGCCACGGTGCGGGCGATCACGCCCGTCTCCTGCAAGCGCTGAATTCGCCGCCAGCACGGCGCTTTGGACAAGCCGACGCGCTCGGCAATCTCGGCTGCGGTGAGCGAGCCGTCTTGCTGTAGTAATTCGAGAATGCGGCGGTCGAGGCGGTCCATGAGCAACATTGTTGCGTCGGCAGGGGTGGCTGTCCACGATTTCGCAACCCTGTCGCCCGGCGGCTTCGCTAGGCTGCACCTCATGAGCATCTCGCGCGCCAATCCCTTCACCGAGCACCCAGCCGCAGCGGGCGAGACCTACCTGGCTCACCTGCGCACCGCCGCCGGTTTCGGTTTCGAGATGATCGCGGGCGGCATCGCATGTCTGGTGCATGCGTTGTTGCCGTTCCTGTTCGTGCGCACCGGCAGCGATTGCATCTGTCGACTGCACGAACGTATGTATGCACGCCGCCGACGCTGCGAGGAAACCTCGCGTTCCTGATCGTTTCTGTTCCAGGCTGGTGCGCGTCAGTCACAGAAAACGCGCGATTCCGTCAGCAACTTTCCATTCCGTGCATGGGCCTATATGGTGCTCAGCACTTCCGTCCAAGACTCCCCGGACGGTTCAGTGCACGCTTCATTCAGCCAGTCAGCAAGGAATCACTGTGAAAAATTTGCTATCCGCGACATTGATAGCGGTCGCGGCGCTCGCTTGCGGCGTGCCCGCAGGAGCGCAGGCCGAGGACGGCCAGCTTTATGGACTACTGCGATCTCGTGACCTCACACCGTTCGGCTTTTTGCGCCTGGACATGCGGCCGGCCCATGCCGTGACCATCCAGCCCGGCGAGTGGGCGATCGAAACGCAGGTCGATTATCAAAACACCTGGGCATTGAGCCCCAATGTGGAGCAGTACCTCACGTCGCGCGAGTCGGCTGGCCGTCGCGACCTGACGGCGGCGGACGTGCAGGCGATCCGCGATCTGCCCGGCGAAAACTATCTGCTCGACCTCGAACTCGCGCTGCTCGATGTGACGTTTCATTACAAGATCTCGGATGTCTTTACTGCCTACGTCATCACCAGCGGCGTGTCGTACCAGGGCGGCTTTCTCGACAGCACCATCGAAGGGTTTCATGACACGTTCGGCTTCAGCACCTTCGGCCGGCCGGCGGTCACTCGCAACCAGGTGAACCTGATCTATGACTTGAAGTCCACGCAGTATTCGAGCCTGGGAACGCCTACCGACGGCGGCCTGCTGGATCCAACGATCGGCCTGCGCTACACCGGCTTGCCGTTGGGTAAGAACTGGAGTCTTTCGACCGAAGTCGCGGTGAAGGTGCCGATCAAAGGACGCCGCGCACTGCTTTCGACCGGCCACACCGATTACGGCGTGCAGGCGTCGTTGCAGCGACGCGGCCAGCATCATGCGTTCTATATCGATGCCGCCGCGGTTTATTACGACGGCTCGACCCAGCTCTCGCCGCAGGACTCGCAGGTCATTCCGACGCTCATCTTCGGCTACGAACGCATCCTCACGTCGCGGACCAACATCAACCTGCAGGGCTACATCAGCGAGAGCGTCTACTCGCACGACGAGACGGACCTGGACGAGCTGCTCGGCGAGAAGTACCAGGTGAGCCTGGGCGTGCGCCATCGCATGAGCAACTTCCTGGTGACGTTCGGCGTGACCGAGAACCTGCAGAACATCAACAACACGCCGGACATCGGTTTTCAGCTCGGCCTGGCGTGGGTGCCGCTGAGGTAACATCCCTTGGATGACTCAGCCCGCCGCTTCTGATTCCGTTGCAGCCGGTCCCTTCGGGGACTGGCTGCGACGCATGCGCCGTTCCCTGCAGGGGAACGAAGGCATGGATGTGCCCTGTGGCGATTGCGTGGGCTGCTGCGTTTCGGGCTACTCGGTGCAGCTGCGCCCGGAAGATGCTCGCGCCCGAGCGCAGATTCCCGCCGAGCTGCTGGTGAGCCCGCCGGGATTCCCGCCCGGACATCTCACCGTGCAGCCGAACCCCGACGGCTCGTGCCCGATGCTTGATGCCGGCCGCTGCACGATCTATCACGTGCGCCCGCAAACCTGCCTCGACTACGACTGCCGCATCTTCGCCGCCGCCGGCATCGACGCCGGCAAACCCATCATCGACAAGCGCGTGCACGAGTGGCGATTCTCTTATCCATCCGAATCAGATCGCCTGGAGCACGCGGCCGTGCAGGCCGCCGCTTTGTTTGTTCGTGCGCATCGTGACAGTTTCAGCGTTCGCGTTCCCACTGCACCCATGGGCATCGCTGTGTTCGCGATCAAGTCGTACTCGGTGTTCCTGGACCCAGCGACGACCACGAGATCTCCGCCGGAGACTGCTCGCGCCATGATCGATGCGATCCGAGCGTTCGACCGTGGGATCGCCGCTTGACTTGATTCGTCTTTTGGATGAACGCCGCACGCGGAGCTTTTCTGTTGACAGGTCCTTCGGTCAGCGGCAATTTAGCGCTAACACAAACGTGAATGGATTTACTCGAACAACGAACGGTCGCAGCGATCGCTGACGTGTTCTGCCGAGGAAGGCTTCGAACGCATCTTCCCTCGACGAGATAACAGACGAACGGCGCAGCCTGTGCCGGCGGCGTCCGTGCGCGATCGGCCTGCTCAGGCTGCAATGGGTGAACAATGACTCTACGGACTCTCGCGAGCGCGCTCGCCTGGCTTCTGCTTGCGCTACAGATCGACACCGCGCAAGCGCAGTCGAGCGGGCAGGGCTATTCGCCGCTGATTGTGACCCGGCCGATCGTGGATGCGGTGGACGAGAACCAGGTGAGCATCCTGTCCGGTAAAGCTCAATTCACCGTCCCGGCGGTGGCGCTCGGCGATGTGTCGTTTGTGCCGTATTCGTTCAACGGCCAGCACTTCGCCAAAGGCGGACTGGCAGATCACAACTACGGTTACATCGAGCAATGCCAGGGTGTGCTGCCTTCAGCGGGCGGCTATGCCGGCGCGTACACGTGCGCGGTGGGTGGGACCAGCGGCGGCGGCATCCAGGCAATCTACGGCGAGGAGCGCGCAACGTTCGTATACTCGAATTCTGGATATTCGTCCTACGGCAGCGACGGATCGACGTTCGTCGACAACGGCGCGACGTGCACCTGGACCAAGCGCGACGGCACCAAGATCGTTTATGTCGCGTACCACGAGCGCAGCAATCCAGTCTGCAAGAGCAACAACATCTCGCAGATCATCTATCCCGACGGCCGGATCGCGACGTACTACTACTATGGCTCGTTCTCCACGAGCGTGTGGGCCTGGAGCCCCATCCTGTCGATCGTCACCAACACCGGCTACATGCTCAAGTACAACTATCCGGGCACGCCGGATTTTGGCGATGAAACCAGCGTTACTGCCATCAACCGCGCGTTCGAGACCTGCGATCCTGCTGCGGTGAGCTGCAGTTTGAGCAACACGTGGCCCACGGCCACAGTGTCGTTCCAGGACAAGATGGTGTCCACGTCGGACAACTTTCCTTCGATCTCTCCGACGTACAATCCCTTCAGGCATTACACGTTGACGATCGAGGAGGCTTCACATCGCAAACACGTGTTCGAGCTGGACAGCTACTTTCGGGTGATCAGCTATCAGCCGCCCGGCGCAACCACGCCGCAATTCACTTATAACTTGTGTTCGAATCTGGTGGGCGACGATCTGCGCTATTGCTTCGGCATCACGCATTGGAATCACCTTTCGCCCTTCGATGTGCCGCCGCTGTACTTCGACCAGGTCGAATCGGTGAAACACAACGGCCAGACTTGGCAGTACAGTGCCACTTATTCGATCGCGTCGCTGCCCTATAACTCGACCTGGTTGCGTGTCGCTTCCGATCCTCGCGGCGGCAGCCGGGAAGCGAAAGGCAACTCCACGCCCGGAACAGAAACGCTGTACGGCGGCTCCACTGTCTCCATGACGATGCGCGATGGCACGGTCATGGGATTTGCCTATTCGGTCGCCAATCAGCCGACCTCCGTGCTGACACCGCTGGGAATCAAGACCCAGTACGACTACGGTGCGCGCGGCAATCTGGAAACGGTCACGCGGACGCCGGTGGCAAACAGCGGCCAGCCCGTGCTCGTGCAGTCTGCGACCTATCCTCCGACGTGCACGAACATGGTGACGTGTAACAAGCCGACGTCCGTCACTGATGCGAAGGGCTACACGTCGAACTTTACTTATGACCCCACGCATGGCGGCGTGCGCACAGTCACCAGCCCCGCTGTGAACGGCATTCGCCCGCAGGTGCGCTCCACCTACGTGCAGCGAAATGCCTGGTATCGCAACGCTTCGGGCACGATGACGCGCGACACGCAGCCGGTCTGGCTGCTCTCGACCGAAAGCTTTTGCCGGACCAGCGCCGCTGTCGACGACGCCGGCTGCGCGGTTGCAGGCGATGAAGTTGTGACGACGTATGAGTACGGTCCGGACTCAGGTCCCAACAATCTGATCCTGCGCGGCAAAGCGGTCACAGCGGACGGCAGCACGCTGCGCACTTGTTACGGCCACGACAGGCAGGGCAACAAAATCTGGGAATCGTCTCCCAATGCCAATCCGTCCAGCTGCACGGATTATTGACATGCCATTCGCAAACATCATGAAGAAGATTGCGATCGCCTTTGCCTGTCAGCTGCCGCTGTTGCTGGGAGCCTCGCTGCCAGCTCACGCGCAGAGCGCGGCTGCCGCTTATCTCACCGGCTACCGCTATGCAGATGGCGGACTGCTCGTCGGCGTGATCCGCCCGGCGCCGACCGGTCAAAGTAATTTCCTGGCTACTCGCAACACCTACGACAGCGAAGGCCGGCTGTCCAGGGTCGAAACCGGGGTGCTCGCGTCGTGGCAGGCGGACACCGTTGCGCCGGCCAACTGGTCGGGTTTCACCGTCAACAAGAGCATCGTCTACGGCTACGACTCCAGCGGCCAGAAAACATCCGAATCCGTGGTGGGCTCCAACGGCGCACTCACGAATGTCACGCAGTTCGCTTATGACGATTACGATCGCCTGACTTGCACGGCGGTCCGCATGAATGCGGCGATCTTCAATGCGCCGCCGGCGAATGCGTGCGCTCCCGGAACAGAAGGTCCGGACGGCCCCGACCGCATCGTCAGCAATGTTTATGACACCTTGAATCGCGTGACTCAGGTGAAGCGGGCAGTGGGCACGAGCCTGGAGCAGGCGTATGTCACCTACAGCTATACAGCCGATGGCCTGCGCCAGTTTGTCATCGACGCCAACGGCAATCGGGCGAGGCTGACCTACGACGGCCACGATCGGCAAAACGGCTGGTACTTTCCTTCCAATGGCGCGCCGCCGTCCGGTTTCAATCCGGCGACCCAGGCCACCGCACTCGCGACCGCGGGCGCCGCAAGCTCCAGCGATTACGAGGCTTACGGCTACGACAACAATGGCAATCGCACCAGCCTGCGCAAGCGCGACGGCCAGTACATCTCGTATGGATACGACCCGTTGAACCGCATGTATCTGAAGGACGTTCCTGGCACGGCTGCCGATGTTCATTACGGCTACGATTTGCGTGGGCTGCAAACGTATGCGCGCTTCGTATCGGACAACGGCGTCGGCGTCACTAACGCATATGACGGTTTCGGCCGGCAGACGTCCAGCACGATCAACCTCGGCGGCGTCAGCCGGACCATAGGCCACAAGTACGACAACGACGGCGTTCGCACCCGTGTGACGCATCCGGACAACAGCTACTTTGTTTATAGCAACGATGGCCTGGGGCGGCTCGACAAGATTCTGGAGAACGGCGCCACGACCATCGTAGACGACGACTATTACCCGTACGGGCTGCGCTCGAAGCAAACACGCGTGGGCGTGATCAGCACTTACAACTACGACAACGCGCTGCGCCTGTCGAGTTGGGCTGACGACCTTGCGGATGCCGCATCAGATGTGACGACCACGTTCACTTACTACGCGTCCAACCAGATCGGCACTCGCACCCGCGCCAACACCGCTTATGACTTTACCGGCTATGCGAGCGGCAACTTCAGCTATGTGCCGAACGGGTTGAATCAATATTCGACCGTCGGCGGCGTCACCATGGGTTACGACCTCAACGGCAATCTCACCTCCGATGGTTTGACGGGTTACAGCTACGATGTCGAGAACCGCCTGATCAGCGCCTCCGGCAAGCACAGCGCCACGCTCACCTACGATCCGCTGGGGCGTTTGTTTCAAATCGTGAGCGGCGGCAAGACGACGCAGTTTCTCTACGACGGCGATGAGCTGATCGCGGAGTACGACGGCTCCGGCACGCTCCTGCAGCGGTATGTTCACGGCTCGCAGAACGACGACCCGCTGGTCTGGTACCAGGACGGAACCGTCACCGCCGCCGCACGCCGCAGCCTGCAATCCGATTACCAGGGCTCGATCGTGTCTTTGGCAGACGCATCGGGGACCAGCACTAAAATCAATCGCTACGATGAATACGGCGTGCCCGGTAAGGACAACGCCGGCCGCTTCCAGTACACCGGCCAGACCTGGCTGTCCGAACTGGGCTTGAACTATTACAAGGCGCGGTTATATGAGCCGCGGCTGGGAAGGTTTTTGCAGACGGATCCAATCGGGTATCAGGATGACGTCGACCTGTATGCGTATGTGGGGAACGATCCGCTGAACAAGACGGATCCGACGGGTGAATGTCCGTGGTGCGTCGTGGGCGCGCTCGTGTCAGGCGGTATCCAGCTATACGCTGAAGCTCAAGCGGCGGGAGGTATCGACAAGATCTCAGGAGCAGGTGTTGGGCGAATCTTAATTTCGGCGGCAGCAGGAGCATTGGGCGGCGGTTCCGCAACTGTAGTTACCAAACTCATGGCGGGTGCAAGTGCAACTGCTCGGGTCACGGCGCTCGCGGTGTCGGGAGCGGCAATTAACACTGCGTCCACTGCGGTGAAGTCGAAGTTGATTGACGGTGTTGCGCCCACACGCTCCGAGTTGGCCAAGAGCGCTGCAATAGGAGCGGCAGTAAGCGGCCTCGGCGGAGTGCTTGGCGAGGCGATGTCCGCTGGCGGGCCCGCCGCACAGCAAGTTGGTCGAAATGCACCCGCTCAGGTGCAGAGGATGGTAAGCGAGATGAACGCGACAACCCGCAGTGCTTATACACCGGCTGCAATCAATCAGGCTGAGACTTCACGCGCCATGGGCGAGGTAATGGGCGTGGGCATTGACGGCGCTGCGAATATGAATGACACGAAACCGCAGCAGGTCTCGACGTCAACGGACTGTGCGCGCCACGGCTGCTGACCGATTCGCATAATGTGCAGATCACAGAGGCCGGCCACTCAATGGTAAAGCTATTCGTTCGATTTTCACTGTTGGGCGCAGCCCTCATGGTCGGTGTCCTTGCGATTGGGTTGGGTTACCGCTACTTGCTCGTCACACCGCAGTTGACTTTCGCTCCTCCAATTCTGGCAATGATGGTAGTGGGTGCGGTCACTACGGGAATGGGCGTGGTCCTGTTACGCGGCGAGATTCACGGGATGCGACGAGAATTCGAATTGATAGTCAGGCTGCTGCAGACTGTCGTCGGAGTTACCTGCATCGTTACTACGCTGGGCACAGCTGGTTTGATATTGGAGGACTTGATGACCGTCACCGCTCCTAACATCAGCTACGCTCGAGCGGCAACGATGATCCTCATTGGGGGAGGAATCGCTGGAATGGCGTCGTTCTTTATGAATGCTGGCGGTCGACGGGGCGGCTGAGCGGCGCGGCCGTGGGGTTTTAAAATGCGACTTACCGAGCGAACTCGTGAATACCACCCGTGCCGACCGAAGAGACGTTCAATGAGACAGACCATAGTGAAACTTGTCGTTGCCATTCTTGGTGTGACGGTGCTTTGTCAGCTCTCGCATGCCGGCACGACAACATACAAATACGACGCTCTCGGCCGAGTTGCTTCGGTCACCGACGGCAGCGCCGTTATTCGTTACAACTATGACGCGGCCGGCAATCGCAAGGACAAGATTGCCTCGGGCGGCGTCGCGACGACGTTGTCGCTGCAGCCAACGGCGATCGAGCGGCGAGGCAGCGTTGTTTTGAGCGTGACTGTGGGCGGCACCGAGGCCATCGGCAGTGTGAGTTTCTATGAGAACGGCACGCTGTTAGGTACCGCGCCGGTGATCGGCGGCGTCGCGACGGTGGAATTGATTGGATGGACCCGGGGCGCCCACTCGATCCTGGTCTCATATTCCGGAGATGTGACCAACGCCGCCAACTCCATCTCTGTCCCCGTCAAGGTCGTCAATCTGGATTGGCTGCCCGCAGTGCTCGACGTCATTCTTAACTGAGGACCGTTCCACAGCCTCGTGAAACAAAGAATGGCGAGCCCGTGCGTGACCGCCATTCGCTGTTTCGTCGCCTTCATCCATTGCGTATGGACAGGAGCAGGTCATCTCCGAAGTGAAGGTGCTGGAAAGTGAAGCCGGCGCCGTACCAAAAAATCTTGTGAGGGAAGCGATGAGCACACCAGCTGATCTCAATTCCTGGTGGCGCGGATTGACGCTGGTCCGACAGCTGCACCTGGATTACTTCGCAGATCGCGGATCCTTCGAGCTGACGCTGCACCTCTCTGAGAGTGTAGCCAGTAACGCAAGGAGTGCCGTAATCGTGTTCAGTGACGTTGGCGAACTAACGGTCAAGGCGTTTGGCGGCGGGCTGTCGCAATTCCTGCATCTGACGTTGTCCGATGAATCGGATCGAGGTCTCGACCGAATCAAATATTTCGTGCGTGAGCTGGAGCGAGATGCCATCAGTTTCACTTGCTCTGGCTTTAGCGTCAGCCCCGCCTGATCCGGCGTGCACCAACCCATGATGCCCACTCGAAGAATCGCATGCGGCCTCGCTGTCTGTTGTGTAGCGACTGCGTCTTGCAGTACGAACTATTCACGCGGGGTCGACGGTATCTACTACAGTAACGAAGCGAACACGTTTTACGAGCGCTTCGTGCCGGACCCGAAAATGGCGGGGGCTGTCTGGTGGGAAGGAGGTAACATTCGATCAGGCCGCAACACCAGACAACAGCAGAACGATATGTTGTTTGACGAACCCACGGGTGCGCCTCTGCATGACTGTTCGGATGCGACCTACCGGTGTGTGTATGGAGCGTACCGCGTATTTGCCGTTCCACGAGATGGGCTCACGCCGCAATCCACTTACCGCGTCGGAGGTGCAGTCTTCCGCGTGGAGAAATGTTTGGACGGCGCTGGGGCAGGTTGTCAGGTCGCGTTGATCAGTTCCGATTGCCAACATCTGCTAGCGCCGGATCGGTGTGCCGAATCGCATTCGGATGCGGCCGACAGCGATGAACGAGGCCGGGTCGGTTATTTCATCTTCAAGCAAGGCGTCGGCATAACGTCTTACGGCTCGGTCGCCGGGCGAGCAACAACGCCTGAGGCGCAAATGGCAGCGGCGCATGAGTTGCTGTTGCGCGGCCCGAAGGGTTTGTTGGCCGATGCCGTCCAGCCGCCTTCCCGTTAGTCACCGACAATCTTCCCGTCGTGGCGAATGCGCAGCCAAAGTGGCGTAGCGAGGTCGGGCTGCAGACGAAAGGGCGAGCGACGCAATTTGTTTGATCGCGATGATGTCAGTTGAGCGCGAGGTGGCCGTCTGTTGGCTTCGCAACTGTAAAATAACGCGCTGCGATTGACGAGGGCGTTCGCTGCGTTTAAGTTAGCGTTAACGAGAACTGATGGAAGCGTTGCTTTAAGACCTGAGAAGAATAATCCCACTAGCGCTGTGGCCATTGAAGGCAAGTGTGATCGTTCTCATCCGGCACTCCATCGCTTCGACGGAATGAACAAATCTGCGTCAAGCAGATACAGCGGGGATACGGATGAAGAGTCCTGCGGGGGCGCATGGGTCGTGGCGTAGTATCGTCCGACAGATGGGGAGGGTCCGGGCAGCATGGCCGCTGCTCTTCATTGTCGTGCCGATATGCGCGCACTCAGCCACCATCACCTACGAGCACGATCCCGCGACCGGTCGCTTAGAACGCGCGATCTACGACGATGGCACCATCGTCGATTATGACTACGACGACAACGGCAATCGTACACGCGCTACCGTTACGCCCGGTGTGGATAATGTCGCGCCCGGTGTGCCGGCGAATGTAACTGCGACGCCTGTTAGCCAGACTCAGGTCGATCTCACCTGGGCAGCATCTCTCGACAACCGCGCCGTGACCGGATATCGGCTGCAACGCTGCACCGGCGCGAGTTGCACGAACTTTGTGCAGATCTCGATGCCGACTGCCACCACGCATTCCGATACCGGTCTGGCGGCTGGAACGACTTATCGATATCGCCTCAATGCCTACGACGCCGCGGCGAATGAATCCGCCTTTTCCACGCCGGTCGATGTCACAACGTTGGACACAGTGGCGCCAAGTGCGCCCGGCGCGCCGACGTTTAGCAACATTGCGATGAATTCAGCGACCGCGAGCTGGACGGCCGCGACCGACAACGTCGCCGTGACAGGCTATCGCTATCGGCTCAATGCTGGTGCTTGGATCACGTTGGGCAATGTCACTTCCGTGAATGTCACTGGGCTCGCCGCCGTGACGAGCTACACGTTCGACGTGCAGGCGCGCGATGGCGCCGGCAATTGGGGCGACTCGGCCTCCGGCTCGTTCACTACGATCGATACCGAGGCGCCGCTCGCGCCTGGGTCGCCGAGCTTCAGCAATCTCACGCAAACATCCGCGACCGCGAACTGGACCGCGGCGTCGGACAACATCGGCGTCACCGGCTATCAGTATCGTCTCAACGCGGGAACCTGGCAGACGCTGGGCAATGTAACTTCCGTCGATCTGACCGGGTTGTCGGCTGCGGTCGCATATGCATTCGATGTGCGTGCTCGTGATGCCGCCGGCAACTTTGGGCCCGCGAGCTCGGGATCGTTCCAGATCTCGGATGCGACGCCGCCGGGTGCGCCCGGAACGCCGACGTTCGACAACCTCACCATGACCTCGGCGACGGCCCATTGGATGGCCGCGAGTGACAATGTCGGTGTCATTTCGTACGAGTACCGCGTCAACACCGGTACGTGGCAGCCGCTGAGCAATGTCACCAGCGTCGGGCTCACGGGCCTGTCGCCCGCGACGGCCTATACATTCGAAGTCCGGGCCAAGGACGGTGCGAACAATGTCGGTTCGGCCAGCTCGGCGTCGTTCACGACTCCCGATACCGCTGCGCCGGGCGCACCGGGTGCGCCGACGTTCACCAATCTCGCGCAGACGTCGGCGACGGCCAATTGGACCGCCGCGACCGATAACGTGGCAGTCACTGGCTATCAGTGGCGAATCAATGCAGGTGCCTGGCAGACGTTAGGCAACGTGCTGATGGTGAACATCACCGGACTCACTGTTGTGACTTCTTATACCTTCGACGTGCGAGCACGCGACGCAGCCGGCAACTGGGGCAACCCAAGCTCCGGAACATTCACCACGCCGGATACAACACCGCCCGGGGCGCCGGGCACGCCTGCGTTCAGCAATGTGACGATGACGTCAGCGACTGCGAGCTGGGGAGCAGCGTCGGACAACGTCGCGGTAACGGGTTATCGGTATCGCCTCAACGGCGGCGGTTGGAACACGTTGAGCAATGTGACTTCCGTCAATCTCACCGGGCTGTCGGTGGTCACGAACTACACGTTCGAAGTCCAGGCACGAGATGGCTATGGGAATTGGGGCGCATCGGCGTCGGCTTCGTTCACGACGCCCGATACGCAGGCGCCGGGCGCACCGGGCACGCCAGGCTTCTCATCGATCACGACGTCGTCGGCGACAGCGAGCTGGAGCGCGGCCAGCGACAACGTCGGTGTGACCGGTTATGACTACCGTTTGAACGGTGGCTCGTGGCAGACGCTGGGCAATGTTTCCTCGGTCGGCCTCACCGGGCTTGCGTCCGGAACCGGCTACACGTTCGAAGTACGGGCGCGCGATGCGGCCGGCAATGCCGGCTCCGCCAGCAGCGGTTCGTTCACGACGCTGGCTACCATCACCATCGCTGATCGAACCGTCCACACGCAGCAATCGGGCGGCACGACCGCCTCGTACATACTGACAGCGGCGGGGGACATCGGCATATCACAGCCTAAATCGCCGACGGCGGTCGATGTCGGCGATTGGCTCTCGCCCAAGCTCGGCATGAGTGGCTTCGAAGCCCGCGCCACGCTAACCAACGGAACGTGTAGCAGCGGGCCGATCGGCACCTGGGTCAGCCTCGGTTCCAATCAGTCGTGGACCACGACCATCGCCGGTCAGATCGGCTCCTCGAAGGCGTGCGTCTTCACGTTGGAGATCCGGCATTCGAGCAATCCCAGCGTGATCATGGGCTCGGCAAATATCACGGTCGCGGCGGCTAACGCTCCATGAGTTCGCGGCCGATGACTCGGCACAGAAGCGTCAACGTACTTTGCGCCGCGGGTGCGGTGTTGATTCATGTGCTGCTGCTGTCGCCCATGGTGCTCGGCACGGGCGGTTACAAGAAGCCGCGCAGCCCAACAACACGCGGGCCAGGGGCGAGCGCTATTGTTTCGAGCGCGGAGTATCTAACACTGGTACTGATCAGCGAGCCTCAACCCGTGTCGTCGCACGAGTTGGAGCTGGCCGATCTAGCCTCGCGCGGTGTGGTCCGAAACGATCAGGCTGTGCGCATCCTGAGCCCGGATCCAAACCCGGCGTTCGACGTCGCGGCAGAAGACGATCCGGAGCAAACATCGCAGGCCGTCGATGAAAGCTCCGGGAATGCACGCGAGCGCGCACTGCTGTTCGAACGTTACCTGCGCCAGGTCTATTCCCGCATCGAGCGCGCCTGGATTCAGCCTGCCTGGTTCCATTCCAGCGGCGACGAGGCGTTCGACTGCTCGGTGCGTGTGCTCCAGGACGCGAGCGGCAAGGTGCTGGAAATCATGCTGATCGAATGCGACGACAGCGTCGAGTGGCAGCAGTCCCTGGTCGCGGCCATTCAAAAGGCGTCGCCGCTGCCGGCGCCGCCACACCCTTCGGTATTCACCAGTGCATTGATGCTGCAAATCCAGGGACGGCCGCGTACTGCCGCCGGGATCGCGCAGATAAACACGAACAACGTGAATTGAGACTATGGAACGGCGGGGAAACATGGGAACGGTTCGCAGGGGCTCGACAGGTGCCGCATTCGTTCTTGGACTGCTTGCGGTGGTCGCGACCACGCATGCGGCGACGGGGCGACTGGAGGCGGCAGCGGATGTGACACGCACCGGCGCGTTCAACTATCAAATTCCAATCTGGGCGCCGCCCGGTCCGCAAGGGATTCAACCTAACCTCGCGGTGGTGTATGACAGCACGGCGGGAGAAGACCGCGCACTGTTGGGCGCGAACAGTCCCGATACGTTGTCGCTCGGACCCGGCTGGTCACTGGGCGGGCTGTCGATGATTCATCGCTGCCCGAGAACGGCAGCCCAGGATCCACCGAACTGGCCGGCCGGCCCGTTGTTCATTACGACGGACGCGTTGTGCATCAATGGTCGTCGTCTGCGGCTGACGAGCGGCACGAACGGCAGCGACAACTCGACGTATCAAACGGAGCTCGCGGATTTCTCACTGATCACCGCCCACGGTACGACCGGGAACGGACCCACTAACTTCACCGTGCGCTCGAAGGATGGAGTGACGTACGAGTTCGGCAACACGACCGACTCGCGCATCCTGCTGCCGAATCAGGGCGCTAATACCAGGGTTCGCGTCTGGCTGTTGAACAAGGTCAGCAGTGCCGCGGCCAACTACGTCATCACTTATTGGGCCGGCGATTCGGGCTCCGCCGGCATCGGCTTGCCGCAGACCATTCAGTGGTCGCCGACCAGCAGCGGATCCAGCTCGTATCAGTACACGATGACTTTCTCGTATACGGCGCGCGGCGCGTTGGAACGCATCACCGGGTATGCCGGGGGCCAGATGCTGGTCAATGGAAATCTGTTATCGGGCATCACCATTCGCCAAGGCTCCACTGTCGCGCGACACTACAACTTCAGCTACGCGACCAGCCCGACGTCCCAACGCAGCCGTCTGCAAAGCGTTCGCGAGTGCACCGATGAAGCGCTGACGAATTGTCTGAGCCCGACCACCATGAGTTACGTCCAAGGTGCATTGGGCGTGTCGACGTCGGAAGGCACCGCGCTCAGCAATGTGACGGATGTCATTGGAGCGTACGATTTCAACGGCGACGGCAGGGCCGACATTCTCTACAACGTCAGCGGTACCTTGTATGTGGCGTTTGCCTCGGGCGCGGGCTTCCAAACCGGCCAGAACACCGGTCTCGCTGTCACATCGAGCGATCGCTATGACGTCGCGGATGTGGTCGGCAGCGGCCGCAACGATATTTTCGTCACCCGCAGCGGCGTCTGGTGGCGTTACTACTGGACCGGCAGCGGCTTTGCCGGCGTCCCTACTGGTGTTCAATGGTTCGCCAGCGCCGGCCCTGATTACATGGAACTGGCCGATTACAACGGCGATGGTTTGCCCGATCTGATCACGATGACGACGTCGACGGTCTCGGGACATGGCAGCCAATATTACGCCGGCTGGGTTCGCGTCCGTCTCAATACCAGCTCGAACGGAAATGTTTCGTTCTCGACCTCCGAGGCGACGTTGCAGACGCCTGCCTGTACTTTAACCGTCGGGTGCGTCCCCCACGTTTTGGCGCCGCGTTCGTGGAGTCAGCCGCGCGATCTGAACGCGGATGGGCGGCCGGACCTGCTGCTCGGGGTGGAGAGCATTGGCATCAACCGGGTGGAAAGCCAGCGGTACGCACTGGTGGCGAACGGCACGACGTACGATGTGGCGTACTCCATGGCTTATTCCAACTCGATCGGATACGTCAAATGGAATGATGATCGCTGCGCGGACGTGGTCACGAGCGACACCACGACCAGCAGCGGTACGATTGTCGTCGCGGCATGCGATGGTTCGCCGGCGCAGACACTGCCGTTTTCCGGAACGCCCGTCGGTGTCGTCGATTGCAACGCCGATGGCCGCATCGATCTGCTGGTCAAGAACGGCTCCATCCTGAGTGTTTATCAATCCACCGGCAGCGGAATCAGCTCGCGCATCGATACGTCGCTCAGCGCGGCCGACAAGGTCTTTCCGCTCGAAGTGGACGGCGACGGATTGCCGGATGTCCTGATCGCCAGCGGCACGTCGCCGTACAACGTGACTTATCGATTGCACAACGACGTGGGCTCGCTGGCGGATCATTTGAGCGGGGTGACCGACGGCTACGGCGTCACGACGAACATTTCCTACGTCTCCATCACGGCGGGTCATTACAGCAAAGGTTCGGGTCCCGCGCCCGGCGCCGGCGAAGAAGACTGGCTCGCGCCGTATTGGGTCGTGGGGTCGATCACGAGCTCCGACGGCATCGGCGGTACGTATACGCAAACCTTCGATTACGTGGGCGCGCGCCAGGATCGCCAGCGCGGCTTCTCGGGTTTTCAGATGAAGCAGGTGACCGACAGCCGTACGCAACAGGTTCGCAGGACTTACTACGACACATTGTTTCCATTGACGGGCATGGTGAAGAGGGACGAACTGCTCAAGCCCGGCGGCTCGGTACTCATTTCGAGCGTCGAGATGAGCAACACGTCCGTCCAGTTGGAGAGCACGGCCTACGCTCAACGTTACTTCCCTTACCCGAGCACCGTCATTTCGAAAACGTACGATCTTGCCGATACCAGCTCCTCGCAGGAGCCGCTGACGGTGCGTACGGTCGAATTGCTGGATCCGCCGGACAGCTATGGCAACTTCGGCCGGGCAAACGAAACCCTCACGGACAAGGACACGGACTCGCCGTTCTATAACCAATCCTGGACCACACTCACAACGACCAGTTATACGCCCGATCCTGGCAACTGGTGTGTGGGTGAGCCGACGGGCGTAACGATCGCGCAGACGGCCCCGGCACAACCGACGATCACCCGCCGGATTTCTTATGGCGTCGACTACGCTAACTGCCGCGCGAGCTCGGAAACGATAGAGCCAGGCTCGAGTTATGAGCTCACGCGCACATTTGGTTTCGACGCTTTCGGGAACGTCGATTCGGAAACGATCAGCGGCACCGGCGTGCCCTCG
>CAMLEO010000013.1 GCA_946478975.1 uncultured Steroidobacter sp. | reverse complement strand
GCCGACAAGCCCGTGAACGGCCTGATCTTCGCAATGATCTCGCCGCCGCCCCGCGGATAAAAACCATAACGACGCAGCTCCAGCTCCACTTGCGCACCCATGCGCAGCAGCTGCGGCAGGAACGCCCGCTGCAGAAAATCGAACGGCGGCGAGCTGCGATTGTGAGTTCCGCCCGTGATCCGAACCGTACTCGCCTCCGTCGCCGTGAGCAGCGCAGGCAGCACGGTTTGCATGACGAGCGTCGAGCTGCCCGCGGTGCCGATGGCAAAAGAATAATTCGCACCCTTCAGCCGTCCCGGACGGAACGTGAGCTCGCGACTGCCGAGGTCGGCGCCGGTAACTGTGGCGTCGCAGATCTCCGCGGCGGCTTTCACCGCCGTGAGATGCTGCCGCATCAACCCAGGCTTGTCGCGATTCGCCCGGATGTTGACGATCCGGAACGGCTGCTGAGTACAAATCGACAGCGACAGCGACGAGCGCAGAATCTGCCCGCCGCCTTCGCCTTGTGAACCATCGATCTCGATCATCGCTATCCCTTCACGCACACGACCTGTTTCAAGGTGTGGACCACTTCAACCAGGTCGCGCTGCGCATTCATCACCGCGTCGATGTCTTTGTAGGCCGCCGGCGTTTCGTCGATCACGTCTGCGTCCTTCCGGCACTCGACCCCCGCCGTCGCCGCCCGATGCTCTTCCAACGTGAAGCGCTTGCGAGCTTCGGTCCGAGACATTTTCCGGCCCGCGCCGTGGCTGCAGCTATGGAAGCTGTCGTCGTTACCGAGACCACGCACGATATACGAACGCGCGCCCATGCTGCCCGGAATGATACCGAGCTCGCCCTTACGAGCGCTCACCGCACCCTTGCGCGTCACGAGAATGTCATGACCGAAGTGATGTTCCCGGTTCACATAGTTGTGATGACAGTTCACCGCTTCGACGTGACTTTCGAACGGCTTGGGGATCACCCGCCGCACTGCCGCGACCACGTTCTGCATCATCACCTCGCGATTCAATCTCGCGAAGCGCTGCGCCCATTCCACCGCCTGCACGTAGTCGTCGAAGTGCTGCGTGCCCTCCGGAAAGTACGCCAGGTCCCGGTCCGGCAGATTGATCATCCACTGCTGCATGTCACGCCGCGCAAGCTCAATGAAATGCGAGCCGATGGCGTTGCCGATGCCGCGCGATCCGCTATGAAGCATGAACCACACCGACTGCTCTTCGTCCAGACACACCTCGACGAAGTGATTGCCGGTGCCGAGCGTTCCCAAATGCACGCGATGATTCGCTTTCTCCAGGTGCGGATACTTCTCGATGATGGTATCGAAACCTTCCGCCAGCTCCGCCCAGGCCGCATCCACATTGTCCGGCGCACGGTCACCCCACGAACCTTTGTCGTGCTTGCCCGGCGAACGTCCGTGCGGCACGGCCCGCTCGATCGCCGAACGCACGCCGCTCAAGTTATCCGGCAAATCGGACGCACGCAGCGTCGTCTTTGCAGCGATCATTCCGCAGCCGATATCGACGCCGACCGCAGCCGGAATCACTGCCTGCAGCGTCGGGATGACGCTGCCGACCGTGGATCCCTTGCCGACGTGCACGTCCGGCATCACCGCGATGTGATGAAAAATGAACGGCATCTTCGCCGTCTTCTGCAACTGCGCCTTGGCTTCGTCTTCCACCGGCACGCCGCGCGTCCACATCTTCACGTGGGCGCCGCCTGCGACGTTCATGGTCTCGTGATTGTTCTCGCTCATAAATACTCACTTGCTTTGCAAAGATCGATGCTGCCGCCGACGACAAGGGTGTCGATGAAACACTGCGTGCTCTACCAGCTGAGCTACCGCCCCACAGTGTTGGAGCGGACGGGACTCGAACCCGCGACCACGGCGTTGTAAGCGATGTAGTTCCATCTGCATTCGTCGACGACAACATCGAAACTCAAATCTTCATCTCCTCGATCTTTCCTACCCAATGCCGGGCCGTCATCGCTCCGGCCGCGAACGTGTTCACGACCTCGAACACCTCATCGGAGAAGCCGCCGACGTTCAGCACGTCCGCCCGCTCCAGCGCCTGCGTCGTTCCGTACGGCTGGATGTCGATACACACCAGCTTCGCCTCCCGATTCCGCGCCTTGAAGTCGTTCCACTGTCGCATCATCTCCGTTGCGCCGTTGCGCGCATCCACCCACGACTGGTTGTCCGAAACAAACATCACCAGGTCCGCCTTGATCTTGTTCGCGTTCAACCACGCGAGCGGCGCACTGCAGTTCGTTCCACCGCCGCCGATGGACGCCAGCTTGTGAGCGTTGGTCATTACCGAGTCGCGCATGTTCAAGTCGATCTCGCGAACACGCTCCTCGAACGGCAACACCAGCGCATAGCGGTTGGCACGCGCCACCGCCGCCGCAACCAGGCCAGCGACATCGATACAACGAACGACGCTCGTCGCACCCCGCCGCACACCGGTCACCGGCGAGCGCATGGAGCCGGACACGTCCGGACACACGACCACTCGACCGCCGAACGTTCCGACGTTCTCCAGCGCAGTCTCCATCGCATCCTGCAGCGCCTCGCGCACCAGAGGCGGAATCATCGGCCCCGCCGCACGATCAGCCGCCATCAATTGATACGGCAGCACTCGCGCCTTGCGAATGGCGGCGCGATCCCGCAGCTTGTCAGCGACGACTTGCGCCATACCATCGATCTCGAACACGCCGTGACGAGCAAACGTGTTCAAGTTCATCCGCACCATATGCCAGTTGCCGCGCCGGGCGACCAGCGCCCATTCCTTACGGTTCAATCCCAGCGCCGTCAGCAGCTGAAAAGGAACATCTGGCAGCGCCTGCGATCGATCGAATTTATAAACCAGGTACTCCTGCAGCTGCAGCGGCAAGGCGTCCAGGCCATACGGCTTTCCTAACAACCAGGCATAGAACGCTTCGCGCACCGGATCGTTCGGCTTCGGATGCACCATCCGCACGATGTCGGCGAGCGACGGAGCGTTACCGACCACCGCATCGAGCAAACGGCGCTCGTCCGCCGCGTTCAACCACTCGCGCACCAGCGCCTTCGGCGCCGATCCGAGCGACTTACGCCCCACGACGCCGCTACGCATGATCTGCACGAACGTCCGTAACATCCGACCGTTGTCGATCACGCGATCGAACACGCGACGCAGATGCTCGGTGCTCTTCATCGACAACACTGCGAGCAGCAGCGCCGGCATATCTTTCAGCGACGCTTTCTTACGCGCGTATAACGCGACCTTCGCGATGAACGCCGGCTCGATCTCCTCGCTCAACGCCAGCACCGTATCGAGTTGCTCCGCGCCGCCGGCGTAGAACGTGTTGTTCAAACAGCCCGTCACTGCGTACTGCGCCAGCTGATGCTTGGGCGAGTACCGATACGCCGGCGCACCCTCGCGGTTGCGGTCCTTCGCCGGCGCCGTGAACGCGCCTCGCGAAGTCTGGAAGAGCTGCTTGTTCGCCATGATCGTTATCTCCGTTGCTCGCGGAGATAGATAGCAATGGCTGTGCCAGCTCCCCGCCCGGCATCCTCTTTCCAAAGGTAAACCACTGATCCTACAGCGCATTTGCACCGACAGGCGCCGTGGTCGCAGATCCGATCCAGCCAGGCAAGCACGGTAGATGCTATCTTTACCGCGCGTGTTCTCGCTTATTGGATAATCATGAAAACCGTCGTGATCGGCTTCCTGGGGTCGAGCCTGGATTCGGGCACCGGCCCGGGCCGTTGGGAAAAATGGCGGCCGAGCATCTCGATCTGCCAGCACCAGGACCTGGTCGTCGATCGCTTCGAGATGCTTCACGCGCGTGCCCACACCACACTGGGCTCGCGCTTGAAAGAAGACATCGCCTCGGTCTCGCCAGAGACGAAAGTCAATCTGCATGGCTGCGATCCAGCCGACCCGTGGGACTTTCAGCAGGTGTACGGCTGCCTGCACGACTTCGCCCGGCAGTATCGATTCGACCTCGAACACGAGCGATATCTCATTCACATCACCACCGGCACACACGTGGCGCAGATCTGCATGTTTCTGCTCACCGAGGCGCGTTACTTCCCCGGAGTGCTGTTGCAAAGCTCGCCGCCGCGGCGACAGGGAACGAACGAAGTCGGCCACTATTCGCTCATCGATCTCGATCTGTCGCGTTACAACCAGATCGGCGCGCGGTTCGCACGCGAGAAACAGGAGAGCACGGAGTTTCTGAAGTCCGGCATCCAGACGCGCAACGCTGCGTTCAACCAGATGATTGCTCGCATCGAGCGCGTGGCGGTTCGTTCCAAAGCACCGCTGATGCTCAACGGCCCGACCGGCGCTGGCAAATCCACGTTGGCGCGCCGGATCTACGAGCTCAAGAAATCGCGCCATAAGATCCAGGGCGAGTTCGTTGAAGTGAACTGCGCGACGCTACGCGGCGACGGCGCGCTTTCCACATTGTTTGGTCACGTGAAAGGCGCGTTCACCGGAGCACAGAACGATCGCGCGGGCCTGCTGCGCAAGGCGCACGGCGGAGTCATTTTCCTGGATGAGATCGGCGAATTGGGCCTCGACGAACAAACCCTGCTGCTCAAAGCGATCGAAGAAAAACGGTTCGCGCCGATGGGCTCGGACAAAGAAGTGGCAAGCGACTTCCAGCTGATCGCCGGCACCAACCGCGACCTGCGGCTGGCCGTCGAGGCCGGACGCTTTCGCGACGACCTGCTCGCACGCATCAACCTCTGGGTGTTCGAGCTGCCCGCGCTCCGCGAGCGCCGCGAGGACATCGAGCCGAACATCGACTTCGAGCTGGAGCGATACGCACGCGAGCACGATGTGAACGTACGCTTCAACGCCGAAGCGCGACGGGAATATCAGCGTTTTGCCAGCTCGCCGGGCGCGCCGTGGAACGGCAACTTCAGAGAGCTCTCCGCGTCCATCATGCGCATGGCCACCCTGGCCGAGCAAGGACGCATCACCGTCGATGTCGTTCGCGAAGAGATCGAACGGCTGCAAAGCTCCTGGCAACCCAGGCAAGCACACAGCACACTCGATTCACTGCTATCGCCAGAGACCCTCGCCGGCATCGACCTGTTCGACCGACTGCAACTGGATGCAGTCATTCAGACCTGCCGTTCATGCACGACCCTGGCCGAAGCCGGCCGAAAACTCTTCGCCGCCTCGCGCACCCGCCGCCGCGCGGTGAACGACAGCGATCGTCTCAAGAAGTACCTGGCGCGCTTCAATCTGGACTGGGGCGCCCTGCGCCAGTAGTGTGGCGGTTGGATGAAACAGAATCTCGACTACACGGACCCGGGCGCGGCGGTCAACTTTCGCGACGCCGGAACGTTCATCAACATGATCGCGGGGCGGACGGTGCTGCCGGAGCAGCGGCTGTTACGCGGCGGCACGGTTAAATGGCTGCAGGACCTGGCGGCGATCGGCCAGCCGCGCACAATCTTTTGTCTGCAGGGCAGCCCGGACGGCGAGCAGCCGCAGGTGTGCAGTTATCATTTCCCGATTGCGAATGGCATCGAGAAGTACGATACATCGACGCCGGCGGTGCGCACCTGGCTTAGAAACATCGTGCGGACAATCGCGAGCGGCGAGGTTGAATTCCCGCTGTATGTGCATTGCCTCTCGGGCAGAGATCGCACGGGCATCGTGATCGCGGCGCTGCTGAAGATCTGCGGCGTGGACGATGAGCACATCGAAGAGGAATATCTACTCAGCATCGGCGCCGACAGCCCCGAGCCCATTCGGCTCGCGCTGGCAGGAATGCGCGATGTCACGAATTACTTCAAGGGCGTCGATCTCGACCGGGTGCGGGCCGTGCTCACGGGCTGACGACGACGCCACCTTTCATCACAAAGCGCACTTGCCGGAGCGCGTGCACGTCTTGAGTTGGGTCGCCCTCAACAGCGATCAGGTCCGCGAGTAAACCGGAACGCAGGGCGCCGACACGACTGTCGATACGGAAGATGCGCGCGTTGACGGATGTGGCAGCGATCAAGACCTCACGGGCAGGCATGCCGGCGGCCTGCATCAATTCGAGCTCGCGAACGTTATCGCCGTGAGCGAACACGCCGACGTCCCCTCCCGCACAGATCGTGACTTTCGCGGACCGCGCGGCCTTGAAGCTCGATCGCGAAAGCTCGACGGATCGCGGCGCCGGCTCGCGTCCATCCCAGCCTTGATAACGCGCAACCGCATCTGACGCCGCGAGCGTCGGGCACAATGCGACACCTCGTTCCTTCATGGCAGCGAACGTTTCCTTGGTGCCGCCGTATCCATGCTCGATTGTTTCCACGCCGGCCGCGATCGCGCGATTCATTCCTTCGGCGGTACTCGCATGAACTGCGACGATGCGGCCGGCATCGTGCGCAGCTTCGGTGGCGGCACGCAGTTCGGCAGCGGAGAACGTCGGCCGCCCTTCTTCTCCCGGCCGCCAGCGATAGTCGGCGTAGAGTTTGATCACATCCGCGCCGGCGGCAACCTGGCGGCGAACAGCACGGACGAGCTCTTCGCCGCTCGCCTCCTCCGCGCCTTGCGGTATTTGCACGCCGGGCTCGAAGCCTTTCGGCCCGTACGCCCCATCCGCCACCAACGCGCGAGTCGCCACCAGCATGCGAGGGCCGGGAACGATTCCTTCGTCGATCGCTTGTTTCAAGCCGACATCGGCAAAACCGGCGCCTTCGCTGCCTAGATCCCGCGCCGTCGTGAATCCCGCAAGAAGCGTGGCGCGAGCCGCTGTGACTGCACGTGCAGTGCGCAGCGCGAGCGACTCATGCAGAACCTGATCGTCCCAGCTGCGTTCGTTGTAAGGATGCAGAAACAGATGACTGTGACCTTCGATCAAGCCCGGCAGCAACGTCTTGCCGGTGAGATCCACCTCGCGAGTGCCCGGCGGTGCAGTCACATCAGCACCCGCCGCGACGATGCGATCGCCTTTGACGAGCACGCGCCAGCCTTCATGCAGCGTCGTTCCATCAAACACGCGCGCTGGACGCAAAAGAATCGTCGCTGGTTCCGATTCGGCAGCCGCTGCATTCGAACTGCAGAACGCGGCCGCGAGCAGCAAAGGTAACGCGAGCAGTTTCATCCTCAGGCTCCGATGGCGATCATCGCAGCCCGGCATCTTACTTCAGCGCGGCCAGCCCCACTGCGTTCCCACATCGAATCGCAATCCCACCACCCACGCGGAACTCAGCTGCGCGTCCACTCCGGGATGCCTGATGTACTGAACGTCCGGCTGCAGGTTGAGCCACTTCGCCACAGCGACGCGATACGTGAACTCGACAATCGACTCACGAGCGTCTGTCATATTGCCCGCCACTGCTTCGAGACGACGATACGGTTCGCCGAATTCCGCCACGGCAATCGAAACGCCAAGCTGCTGTTCGCGCGCCTCGGCAGCCAGCGTGTACACAGCGCCGGCGCCGACGTATCGATCCACAGGGTTGATGCGGCCGTTTGCCACGCCCGCACGTAGAAACAGATCCAGGTGCGCCGATGTGTCTAAAACAAACGGCCGCTCGACGATCGCGTAGACGCCGTCGTTGACGCCATTGCCGACGTTTGCTGAAACATCAGCGTCGAGCGGCGCGAACCCGGCGGTGTAACGCCAGTAACCCACACCGACTCTCGCGCTCGATGAATGGTAGTCCGCCTCGCCAATGATCAACGCACCTTCATCTGCGCTGAGCCGGACCGTCGTGCGATTCGGATGGTCGACGTCGCCGGGCACAGCATCCAGCACGGCGACGCGCGCCGACCAGGCTCCTCGCGACTTCATCAAACGTACGCCCAGACTCGTGACAGGAAAAATCGACGGCCCATTCTGGCCGGTCTGCGACAGGTCCGGGCCGATGCCGTGGGAAGGATTGATGAACACACCGGCGCTGTCGATGCTGTCGAACTCGGAGTTCAGATCGTACAGCCCGATCCGCAGCGACTGTTCGCCAGTCCCGAAGCTCCACTGCGTCCACAACTCGTACAGGCGCAATGCCTGCGACGCTTCGATATTGCTCACGCCCTGGGCGGCACCGGTCAACTCTTCGTTGAAGCCATGGCCGTTGTTGTATAGCAGGTAAGCAAACATCTGCATTCCCTGCGCACCGAAGATCTGCTCCGCGTCGGCGTCGATCGTGATATCCAGATTGTCCAGGTAACGTGAGCCGGTCGCGAGACCGCCGGACGCCGCACGCCACTGTTCGCCGGTGTAGGTCGCAGCAACCGTCAATGCGTCGCGTTGCTCGCAAGCGACGCACGTGTCGTCGGCATGCGCGACCTGCGCCAGCACCAGGCTCGTGAACAGCAAAGCATGTGAGCGCATGAATTCACCGCGTGAGCACCTCCCGTTCTATCGGCGCGCACGGGCCGCGATTGACCGGTGTCCGTCGATTGTGTCGACTGGCTCACTTCCCCTACGCCATTCCCTGATTCAGGGGCAGCCGGCGAGATCGTTCCAAACTTCCGTGGGCGCGGCCGCCCGCAGCAGCGCGCGTTGATCGGCGGTGAACTGATCGCACGTGCGGTTCCAGGATTGCGCGAGCTTGCTGTGATGTCCCTGCGTCAGCTGGCCGCCGGCGTTCAAGAACTCGGTCTCGCGACTCAGCAAACGTTGCAGCAAAGCGACGCGATCCGGCAACGTCAAGGTCGACAGCGGCACGTCGAGCAAGCGCACGGGCCCCTGCTCGGTGCCCCAACCCGGCGCCAGGTCGCCGCGCGACTCTTCCCAACTTCCATATAAATACAAGAAACGTATGTGATCGGGTCCGAGCCCCGAGCCCGAGGCCGCGGTTAATACATCCTGGTAATTGAGCGGGCGCCGGCTGGTGCTCACGCCACGACCTGGATTGGCGGCGAGCTGCGCCCACCACCACGACATCGTCTGGCCCATCGCTTCGGGAACAGCCTTACCGGCTGTTGCGGCTTCGAAGAAGGCAAAGCCCACCTCGTACGGATACGCCGGCGCGCCATCGGGCACACCGTGATCGGGACGATCGAAGCCGAGACGACGTGACCAGTCCCAGAGTTTGACGGCCGCAAAACGCAGCACATCGATGCGGCCCTGATGATCGCCCGTTGTGACCAGAATTTCCGTGCCCACGCGCATCGCCGCCGACATGAAGCTGCGCGCATTGTCGATCGATGGATCGCTCGCCAGCGCCTGCTCGGCATTGGCCAGAACGCCATCGGCGCGAGTAAACCAGGTCGGGTCGAATGTTCTTGGCAACCAGCGCAGCCAGGTCGGCGCCTGGACCGCAGTGGCAAGATGAAACGTATCTGCCGCACCCGCCGCCTCCCACGGCGTAAAACTCGCGACGGATTGACTGCCCGCCTGCGCGAACGCCGCATCATTCGCGAGCACCGCATCGATGCTTGCACCTGCTGCACCGGTGTTGTTCGCGCCGGGTTGAAATGGCGATTGATACGGTCGACCCGTGCGCACCACGTCGAGCGAACGAATGTAACTTGCGATGTCCTCTGCTTCGTCGCGTGTGAAGCGATGAAAAATCGCGCGCTCGACGATGCTGTGATTGGAGAACGAGTAGTACTGCAGGTCGGCGCCCGAACTGGCGTGACAGCGCGCACAGGCTGGGCCGTCATCGCGACTGATGTCGCTGAAGAAGAACCGGCCGCGTTCGAGCGATTGCGCGTCGGAGCGAATGGGCTGCCACTGCTGCGGAGCTTCGGCCACACCAGCGACCGGCAACGTCTTATCACCAACCTTGACCGCGACATTGAGAACGCGATAACCCGAGATCGCGGAGCCCCCGTCGATCACCTGCCGCGTGTAACGAAACACCAAACGATTGTCGCCCACGGCCAGCAGCGCGCGATCGATCGGCATGGTCGCGGTGGTGACGCGGCCGTCCGGATGTTTGAACGGCCCGTCCGAGCTGCTGAGGTCGATCGGCGTGCCGCCGTTGATGACCAGCTCGGCGCTGCTTTCTCGCACGATGTTGTGCAAGGTCAATGTCACAGCGGCGGACGGCGCGCCGCTCAACATCGCACTATCGATCTTGACCGTGAGGGTGACTTCCGTGCCGGCAGCGCCCAGCACCTCCAGCGGAAACGTCACCGCCTGCGGCTCGTCGACACTCGAACGCGCAGACGGATCGCTTCCGCCGCAGGATGCCGCCGCCAGGCAGCAGAGCATCACTCGCAGGATCTTCAGCATGCTCGCTCAGCGAGGCACGAGCCAGGCGTCGAACTCGGCGTAGTAGCTGCCGCCGGCCACCTGGTTGTCACGACGATACAAATCGAAGTTCCGCGGCAGGCTCGGATAGTCGGGATGCACGAAGTCCCGCACTTCCCACACCGAATATTTGTTCACGTGATCGCCGAAATCGAACGGCACTGTGCCGGCGGGAATGGTCGGATGCTCCAGCCGCAGCCAGGCACGAATGCAATTGCCGTCGTTCGGATCGTTCTCGTTGCCGGTGGTGCATTTGTCATGCACCTGCGTGAACGCGGGCGAGCGGCCGCCGGTGAATTTCAGCCCGGTCATGGTGATCGGATAGTCGGGCACGAACGTGTACAGGATGGGCCCGACGTCATCGACCGTGCCGCCGTCGATGCGCTTGCGGTCTGCCTCCATCATGGTCGACTTGATGCCGAAGCTGCGATTGCCGTTATCCAAACCGGTGATGTTCGTATAGAGAATGCTGTTGCCGTACGCGCCGTGCAGGAATCCGTTGGCACCGTTCGACCAGCTCTGGTTGTCGGTGAACGCCGTGTCGTTGCGCGTGTTGTTCTGCCAGTTGCTGATGCCGTTGCCGCCATTGTTGTGGGCGACGTTGCGATTGAACAGATCGATCGGCGAATGGCCGGCGCGCTCCTCCTGCCAGTAGATCGCGGCTTCGTTGCCGAAATCTTGATAGTTATAAGCTACGCCGGTCGCGACGGAATCCACGGTGTCGCCGCCGCCTGCCGTAATACCGATTGCGGGGCCGATGGCGACGCAGCCTTCCGGACGATTCGCCACCGCCACCTTGGCGGCGAGCACTTCGCTGAACTGCACGCGTCGAATCGCACCCAGGCCATCGGCCGGCTCGACACAACGCAATCCGCACGCGCTGTTATCGAAGTCACGCACGAAGCCCAGCGCCTGAGCGTCATATCCCACCACGTCCGTCACTTCGATGCCGTTGCTGGTCTCGGCATGGAAGAACTCGCGCCGGCCGCCCCAGATCGCTGCGTGACGCACGAAGGAAGATGCGGACGCATCGCCCTGCTGATGGAAATAAAGCGCCGCGCGACGCATCGGCTTTTCGGCGCGAGTGCAATCCTGCTCGGGCCCGAGCCAGCGCAGCTCAACACTGTCGAGCTGCACGATGCCGCGATTTGCGACCATGATGTGAGCGTGCGCGGAGGAGTCGAACGAACGCACGACGACGTTGCGGGAAAGATTGGCGGCTTCACTACGGCGAACGCAGTTCGCGCAGCCTGCGTGTGTATACGCCGGCGCTTGTGTGAGCGTCACCGTGTTGCCAGAGACGCTCGCGATCTCACGTTCGTCGAATTGGCTTGCATGACCCGCGACGGAAATCATCGCGCTCGGTGTGAGCATGATACGGTCGCCGACGCGCCAGCCAGTCGCGTCGGCGACCGTGAACGTCGCGTCGCTCGCGCCCGCTCCCTCCGTCAGCTTCGACCATGCTTTCTTGACCTGCCCTGCGGCCGTGAACACGCCGTCATCGACCACCCACAGGCCTACATCCGAATCTACGACCGCGAGGCGCGTCGGCTGCGGCGGCCCGCGCTCGCAATCGTTCAAATCGTTGACGGCGCAGTTGAACTCGCTCGGCGTACCGACATAGTTCTGGTCCTGCATGCCTTTGAAAACAATCTCGGCGGCGACGCCCTGGGCGATACGATCCGTGGCTGTGCCGTAATCGAGCGTGCCCTTCACGACCAGGTTGCCGTACAAAGTGAGCGACGAGGAGCGCGAACGCGAGGCGCTCAATTTGCCGCCGGCGGCGATCGTCACCGAGCGCACTTCAGCGTTGCAGTCGATCACGACAGCGTTGCTGATCGTCACATTGGTCGTCGACGTGGGCAGCGCTCCGCCCCAGGTCGCGGCATCACACCAGGAGCCGCCGGCGACGGAGCCGCCGTTATTGCCGCCAGAGGCGGCCTGCACAGTGACTTCAATCGTCGCTGAGGTGGTGCTGTTGCCGGCAGCGTCGCGAGCGACCGCGGCGATTCGATGCACACCCGATGTCGCCGTCGTCGCGTCCCACTGGATGGAATAAGGCGCCGAGGTGTCTTCGCCCGAAATGTTTGCGCCGTCGAGCTTGAACTGCACGCCGGCCACGCCGACGTTGTCCGATGCGGTCGCAGTGATGGTCGTCATGCCGGTGACCGCGCCGGCACCCGGCTGTGAAATCGTCACCACCGGTGCGGTGGTATCGCCGGTCGGGCCCGGGTTGCCGCCGCTCGGCGTGCCACCGCCGCCACCTCCCCCGCCACAACCCGCCAGAACAATCGCGAACGCAGTCGCCAGCGAACCGATGCGCACTCTCAAACGAATCTCCTTGCGAAGCTGCCGTGCAGTACTCACTCACCGGTGAGTTCCCCCAGATCGCGCGGAGCTTATCGTCAGGATTGTTTGATACGCAGTGACGTTCTAAAGCGACGTCGCCAGTCGCATACAAGAATCTGTTAAACGGTGCTGTGCTCGGAGGCGTTCGCCGACGAGCGCACCCACCCCACGCTTCGATACGAGGCCAGCGTATCGCGAGCACCGGCAGAGAACGGTGTCGTAGGTTCGAAATCCAGCAAGGTTTTAGCTTTGTCGATCGAGAACCACAGCGACTTGCGGAAGAAATCCAGGCGACGACGATGCAGCGGCGGCGAGACTCGCAGCAGCTTGCAAACAATCTCGCAGGTCACTGCCGCCAGCAACACCGGATACATGGGAATGCGCAGCGTCGTGCCGCCGCGGCCGAGCGCCTTGGCCACATCTATGATCATCGCTCGCGTGGTGATCGCACTCGGTCCGGCAAGAATGAATGTCTCGCTGACAGCAGCTGGATGTTGAACCGCGCACAGCAGGCCACGCACCAGATCGGTGACATGGATGGGCTGGCGCAGATTGGAACCGGCTCCGATCAAGACAAACAAACCGCGATCGGCAGCCTTGAACAACTTCAGCAGCCGGCCATCGCCAGGGCCGTAGGTTTCCGAGATGCGCGCGATGGTCGTTTCCAGCCGGCCCGCATGACTCTTCACCAGCGATTCCGCCGCGAGCTTGGTCGTTTCATAAATGTTCGAGGGCTGCAGCGGCGAGTGCTCGTCCAACGCCTCGGCACTGCCCTGGCCGTATACACCGATCGTGCTCCCATACAGGAAACGTTTGACGCCGGCGTTTACGCAGGCGTCGAGCAGCACGCGCGTGGCGTCGACGTTGGCGCGATAGTAATAATCGTCCGGGACACCGGCCTCATGCTGTGCGGCCGCAAGGTGAATGACGGCATCGCAGCCGGCGACGACTCGACCAGCGAACGCCGGGTCCTGCAACTCGCCGATCAGCACCGAAATGCCGGCGCTCTCGAGCGAACGCTGGCGCTGCTGCTCCAGGCTGTTGTTGGTGAGCCCGGTCGCGATCACGCGATGGCCCTGCAAACGCGCAGCGCCGGCCAGGTGCGAGCCGATCAGGCCCGTCGCGCCAGTGATGAGCAGCTTCATTCGGCAACCCCATCTCGACCCCGTCGGGATTCAAGGCCCGACCGCCTGTATAAGTTCCAAAGCGCAGTCGGACCTTTTGCCGCGGGCATGACGTTGGTATTTTCACAGCCACAACGAAGTACAAACCCCTGGTGGCATCGAATGCGTATTCCGGCCGCGCCGTGCCTGCCGTTCTGAACGCAGCTCGCGGCGCTCTGCGCTCACCGGCGCTGCGCTCGGCCGCCATTCTGGCCGCCGGCGGCGCTGGCTTTGCGCTCGGAAATCTGCTCCTTGCTCGCGTTCTGGCCGAGCGCGAGTACGGCGCCGTTTCGCTGTTGCTGTCGCTGATCCAAGTGGGCGCTGCGCTCGGCAGCCTTGGATTGCCAACCCTGGTGAACCGCCACACCCTCGCCGCGACAGGCCGGTTGTTTCGTTATGGCCTGTGGCTGGCTGCGTTCGCCGCAGTCGTCATCGGCGCAGTGGCGATTGTTTCTTATCAACTCCCCAGGTCCATCACCTATGTGCTGGCGGCGACGGTCGCGGCCGCCGCGCTCGGCCGCATCGCCGGCGCAGTCATGCAATCGAGACATTTATTTGGCACCTCGTTACTGCTGACCCAGATTCACAACTGGCTGCTGCTTGCGAGCGTGCCGCTGGTGCTGCTGACGAATCAGCGCTCGGCCATGACCGTCTCGGTATTCATTCTGCTGTGTTATCTGATCACGACTGCACTGGGATGGCGATATGCGGCGAAGGATGAGGATCCTGGCTCACTCAGCGTGCGCATGCTGTGGTCGGAAGGTTTGAGCGCCGCCGGCTTCGGCCTCGCGTTCAATGTATTTCTGCAGCTGGATCGGCTGGTGATCGGCGATGTGTTGTCGCTGCAGGACGTGGCGGCATATTCGCTGGTCGCCTCGCTCGCGGGCTCGCCGTATCGCATGCTCCAGGTCAGCGCCGGGCACACGATGGTGCCGCGATTGCGTGCCGCTGCGAATCGAACCATCGCTCTCAAACTCCTTCGTCACGAAGGCCTGTTGATGTTCGGCGTGGGCGCGTTGGCGGCGCCGGTGCTGTTCTGGCTCACACCGTGGATCATCCATCTGGTGGCGCGCTCGGCGATCGATGGTGGTCACATGCTCACAGCCGCAGTCATCCTGGTTGGATTCGTACGCCTTTGGGAAGGCCTCGCGGCGGCTGTCGTCAATGCCATTGGCACGCCCCGCGAGCTGTTCATATTGACGGTGCTCGGCTGGATCGGCATTGCTGTGGCCGTTGTGCTCGCGCGCCTCGCCTCTCATTATGGTTTGAATGCAGTCGTGTTCGGGCTCGGCGCCGGATGGGCCGCAATCGCCGTCGGCGCCACGGCGTTAGCATTCAACGCAATATTCCGTTTGCAAACTGCGCCCGAGTGATCAGGCGGCGCGCTGCCACGAGGCATCGGGGCGACGGCCGCGGTGATCGAGATAAATCTCGGCCCAGATCTCGGTGACGATCATGGTCCACAGGCGCATCGCTGCCTCCGTGTGATAGTGCGCACGTCGGATCGAACGCTGCACCCGCGCGACATCGTCCGGCTCGAAGAAGCCGCGACGACGCACGCGATCGGGATTCAAATATCGCGCAGTCAACCCCCACAATGTCGCCGCGAATGCTGCGTCCTGGCGAATGCGCGATATTCCTTTCGGGATATCCAGCAAGTCGGGGCTGACCAGCGAGCGCATCGCCCGGCGCAGGATGTATTTCTCCTGCCCGAGATGGATCTTGAACCGGCTGGGCAGTTGGAACGCGTAATCCATCACGCGCCGATCGAAGAACGGCGACGCGAAATCCACGCCGAACGCCTGAAACGGCCGCTCCAGCCGCACCAGCGAGCGCGAGATGTTGTCGTTGGCATTGCTGGCCAGCGCCTGGTTCAAAAACTCCGGCCCGGCCGGCGGCAGCGACGGCAGCTCGGGCTGGAACTGCGCACCTTTCACTCGCGGCACGCTGGGGACGGCGCCGCGAAAATAGGTGACATTCATCAGCTGCGCGAGCGGACGCTCGGGCGCGCGGCCGGATTGAGTGAGCGCATAGAATTCATGCAAATCCTTGCGCAACGGCGGCACGCATTGGCTGAGCCACAGCAACTTGTGCTTGGGCATGCCGGCAAACAGATTGTCCGAGCCCATGCCAGTCATCAACCAGTCGAAACCGTTCTGGTGCGCGGCGCGTGCAATCTCCAGCGCCTGAAATGTTTCTGTGCGCCCGACGGGGCTTTCGAACGCCCACACTGCGTGCGGCAAACGTTCCACCAGCGGCTCGGTCGTGACCACCACCGGCACGTGCCGCCCATGCAGTCGCTCCATCACAATCGAAGCCGTGCTGATCTCGGGATCGTCTGCGCCGTTGCCGGCGGTGAACCCGACGAGCTCGGCATCGGGTGCACATTGCCGACACGCATAGGCGACGCTCATCGAATCGATGCCGCCGCTCAGTGAGATGCCAATGCGAGCGCGGCCTGCGACCAGCGGCCGGATCGCCTCGACGAAGCGTCGTGCAAGCTCGCTGCAGGCCGTTTGTTCGTCCACCGGTTTTACATCGACAGTGAGCGGCCGCATCGATTGCCGATCGCGAACTTCACCAGAAGCGTCCAGTCGGATCAGTGCGCCTGGCGGTGCCGATTGGATGCCGCTCAACAGCGTTCGTCCGCTCGGAGTGCGCTTGTAGCACTGCATGTACTGGAGCGAGTCCAGGTCGGGCTCGACCTTCAGCTGCGACAACGCCAGCAGCGCCTTGTACTCAGTCGCAAAAGCGATGCCGCCGCCCGGCAGTCGGCAGTAATGCAGAGGCTTTTGCCCTACGAAATCGCGCGCCAGCGATAGGGTGTGCGAGCGTTCGTCCCACGCAGCGAGTGCGAACGGATGCGCCACCGCGTCCAGATCGAGCGCGTCGATGGGATGATCGATGGGGGCGGCAAAGGGCGAGCGGTCAATGACTGCAAACACGCCGTTGCGCTCGTGAAGCCGCGGCGGATCGGCCGAATTGGCACCCAAATACACACCGGGCGCAGGGTTCCACCACTGCGCACGCGCGCCCCGATGAGCGAGGCGCGCCCCCATCTCATTCAATTCTGTCGGCGGCGCACAGCCGACAACCCCGAAGATTGCCCCCATGAGCGGTGTTCCCCCGAACGCCGTGCATCGTCCTTGCTCAACGTGCAGCGTCGGTCCAGGTTCCTACCGGTCGTCGTCAATCAGGCGGCGGCCCGCATCGATGGGCCGATCGCGGCCCTGGTCTCGGAAGATACGTGCCCGCGGTTGACGACGTGCGAGTGCCCCTTGTTCATGGAGAACGAGGAGATCGCGGCCAGCATCTGCTCCGACTGCTCCTGCAAGGCGGCGCCGGTGGACATCATCTGCTGCGCCATCTGCGCATCGTCCTGGGTGATCGAGTCCATGTGCTGGATGGCGCTGTTGATCTGCTCGATCCCGGCGGCCTGCTCGCGGCTGGCGGCCTCGATCTCGGTCACCATCTCGGTGACTTTCCGCACCGAGTCGACCACCTGCTGCATCGATTTTTCCGCCTCGCTCGCGAGTTCCGCGCCCCGCTGCACGGTCTGGGTCGACTCCTGCACCAGTTGCCGGATCTCTCGTGCCGAGGTCGCCGAGCGCTGCGCCAGCTGACGGACTTCCTGGGCGACCACTGCGAATCCGCGGCCTTGATCGCCGGCTCGCGCCGCCTCGACCGCCGCGTTCAATGCCAGCAGATTGGTCTGAAACGCAATCTCATCGATCAAGCCAATGATGTCGCCAATGCGTTTGGAAGATTGTGAGATCGTGTCCATGGTGGAATAAACATCGCTGACGACGCCGCGCCCGGCCGTCGTCGCTTGCGATGCGCTTTGCGCCAGCTGCGCGGCCTGCCGGGCACTTTCGGTGTTGCGAGTCACGGTCGAGGTCAATTCCTCGACCGAGGCGGCTGTTTCTTCCAGGCTGGCCGCGTGTTCGTTGGTGCGTCGGGTGATCTCGCCGTTCGCTTCCACCACCTCGGACACCCGGTCTCGCACCTGGGTCGCGGCATCCAAGTTATCTTTCAGCACGCCGTCGAGCTTGACGCGCACCTGCTCCATCGCCTCCGCTACTACGGCAATACACCACACGCCGTCTGTGGGAATGCGCGTGGCCGTGTCGCCCCTTAGTAATTGATACGCCGCTGCGCGCAGCGCCAGCAGCGGCTTTACGACCTGACTTTGGATATACAGGATGTTTGCTAATGCGATCAGCGCGCCGAGCGCCGCCAGGCCGGTGATGAGACCGGCGCCGCCGGAGATCGCATTGATCGCGGCAATCGCGACGAGCAGCGCGAAGACGGCGCCCACGACCGTCCACGTGCCGCTGCTCAGCGGCGGATGCGCCAGCTCCCGCAACTTGCCGAGCAAAGAAACATCCACCACCTTGCCTTGTTGAATGCGCAGGCTGCCGGCGCGATTCGCGCGAATGTCTTCGTAGACGCGCTCGGCCCGTTCTATTTCGTCCCGCCGCGGCCGCACTCGAACCGACATGTAGCCGACGATCTGGCCGGCGCTGTCCATCATGGGTGTGACATTCGCTCGCACCCAGTAATAGCCGCCGTTCTTGCGACGATTCTTGACGATGCCCGTCCAGCCTTTGCCGGCGCGGACCGTTGCCCACAGGTCGGCGAACGCTTCTTTGGGCATATCGGGATGCCGCACGATGTTTTGCGGCTGTCCCAGGCATTCCTCCAGCGAGAACTGGCTGCTGCTCAGGAAAGCTGGATTCGCATAAGTGATGCGACTGGAAGGGTCGGTGTGCGTGATGATCACCTCGCCTTCGGGAACGACATACTCTTCGTTAGTCACCGGGCCGTTGTTACGCATTTTGTTTTCTCCATGGTGCGACCGTGCGCGGATTGTCGACACAATCGCGCGGCCGAACGTGTTGAAGATCACATAGCGCGGAAAGCCACAGGTGTTGGATGAATGGTGCACTGAAGATCCCTGCACTGCGCCAAGATGTTCGCTCGCAGCGCTCTCGCGTTGCTGCGAGTGCAGCTCAGATGCGCCGAGGCGCACCGACGGTGAGATCCAGGTCGGCACAAACAAACATTCTGTGCGCGCGGCCAAATCCAAACTCCTCCAGCCCCGTGGTCCGACCCACGCTGATTGTCGTCGTCCCTCGCACGACGAAGTAACTGGTGATGGCATCGAGGCGAGTCAAAGCGGCGCCGAAGAATGGCAGTCGCACAGCCGAGCGTGACGAAGAAAATCTTGCAGGCAAGTCGGCCGCCAACTCTTTGGGCAAGCCCCAAATGGCGCGACCAGCCATCATGGACCGCTCGCTGTCAACCACGATGCGAGAGATCCATGAACCGACGCGACCGCGCATGTGAATCAAGCCCGGTGCGACGATGAGCTCTCGATACTCGCCGACGGGGCTTTCGCGATAGTGCGCGAGATAGAGCAGCGCGAGCGTTCGGCCGGGCCATATACAAACAATCCGTGCGTCCGCAGGCACGAGCGGCTGCACCTGCGCCTTCGGCACGAGCTTCATTGCGACGATGGCGTCGCCGTGCAATCTCCAGGGTGCAGGAGGGTACTCAGCCAAATGTTTGTTCGATCACGTGCGCCGCGCCCAGCTTGGGCCTCGCTTCTTGGTGCGAGCGAACAGCATCGCGCCGATGGCGACGGCGCCGGCTGTTACCAGCGCAGCGCCAGTAGCCGCTCCCACCGGGAACGAGCGCATACTGCTTGCTGTGAACTCGGCGGCATGCGGCTTCATCAGCTCGATGCGGCGGCGGGTCATCTGCATGCCCAGCGTGCCCAGCTGACTTTTAAGCAAACGTTCGGCCGCAGGCAGCAGTTTGGTCTCCTCATCTGCGACGTGATGCATCACCAAGCGCATCAGCTCCAGGAACTTCTCATCGCAAGCTTCGCCGAGCTGGCCGTCGGCGGCGGCCATCGGACGCAGCTCGTCCATCAAGCGGCGCATCTGCTCGTGCTCCGGCTCGCTCTTCTCCAGCACCTCATCGCCGCTGAGCACGTTGCGAAGCGCGGGATAGAAAATTTCCTCTTCGAGCTGCGCGTGGACCTGGATCGCGAGACAGGCATTTGTGACCAGCGCCCGCTTCTTGCCCTGCGGCGTATCGGCCTTGTAGCGATGAAACAAGGACATCACATAGGAATGATCCATACGGATCATGGTGGTGATGCCAGGCGTGAGACGATCGGCGGCGGCGTTCATGACCTGCTCCAGGAAAAGCGCATGCTTCAGCCAACGGTACGCGTCAGCCGCCGCAAAAGGTCCGGGTCGGCGGCGCGCCCTGGCCTGTATGAATTGCCGGCTCAGGCGGCTTTCTCGGAGCGCTGCTTGACCGGCTTCCGGTGCTGCGACAGGTTGAACGCGGACGCCACCAGCGATAAGTGGGAGAATGCCTGCGGAAAATTTCCCAACATGCGGCGGTGGGTCGGATCGTACTCTTCCGCCAGCAGGCCCACATCGTTGCACAACGCCAGCAATCGCTCGAACAACGCAACCGCCTCCTGCTCCCGCCCGCACATTGCGTACGCATCGACGAGCCAGAAACTGCAGGCGAGGAACGTTCCCTCGCTTTGGCGCAAGCCGTCGTTCGTAACCCGGGAGTCGTAGCGATACACGAAGCCGTCGCGCAGCAGCGAGCGCTCGACGGCAGCGATCGTACCAAGCACGCGTTTATCGTCCGCCGGCAAAAATCCCAGCACCGGCATGAGCAGCAGGCTGGCATCCAGCTGCGTCGAGCCAAAAGCCTGCACGAATGTGTTGCGCTCCGCGTCGTAACCTTTCTCGCACACGGCTGCGTGAATCTCCGCACGCGTGGCGCGCCATTCCTCCAGGGGACATTTGAACCCGTGATGTTCGGCATCCCGGATCGCGCGATCGAACGCCACCCAGCACATCACCTTGGAATGCGTGAAATGTTGTAACGGCCCGCGAACTTCCCAGATGCCGCAGTCCGGTTCCTTCCACAAATCTTTCAGGCATTCGAGCAGCACGCATTGAATGCTCCAGGCGCGATCGAGCTTGTCGATGCCGGCTTTGCGCGCCTGGTGCAAGGCGTCCATCACTTCGCCATAAACATCCAATTGCAGTTGTGAGTGGGCGGCGTTGCCGATGCGCACCGGGTGCGCGCCGCCGTAACCATGCAGCCAGCTCGCTTCCCATTCCGACAAGCGGCGTTCACCGGCAACGCCATACATGATCTGCATCTGCTCGGGACTGCCGGCGACCGCGCGCACCAGCCAATCGCGCCACGCCTCCGCTTCTTTCACATAGCCGGCGTCGAGAAACGCGAGCAAGGTCAGCGTGGCATCGCGCAGCCAGCAATAACGATAGTCCCAATTGCGTTGCCCGCCGGGACGCTCGGGAAGTGAAGTCGTCGGAGCGGCGACGATGCCGCCGGTCGGCGCGTAAATCAGCGCTCGCAACGTGATGAGCGAGCGCATGACCGCAGGCGACCAGTTGCACTGAAGCCGATTGCGGCCGGCCCATTCGCGCCAGAACTGTTCTGTGTCCTTCAACGCCGCGTCGACATCGGCTTGCACAGGCGGCGCACTTCGATACGAAGGACTGTAGGTCATCACGAAACACGCACGCTCACCGGCTTTCAAGGTGAAATCACCGACGGTCCGGTGATCTTCGCCATGCAGCGGCACCGTACTGCTCCACGTGAGCATGTCCGGCCCCGCGACCGCGCGCCACGTTCCATCGGCGACCCGCGTGACCCAGGGAACGAATGCTCCGTAACCGAACCGCACGATCAGCTCGGTGTGCATCTTCACTTCGCCGCTCTCGGCTTTCGCGATCCGCACCACGTCCGACCCCTCGCCGCGCGGTGGCATGAAATCGATCAGCGTGACGACGCCGGTCTCGGTCTCAAAGCGTGTTTCCAGAATCAGCGTGTCTTTGCGATAGCAACGAGTGACCTTCGCCTGCTCCGCCGGTGCGACGATCCAGCGCCCATTGCGGCGATTCCCCAGCAAGGCGGCGAAACACGCATCCGAGTCGAAGCGCGGCCAGCACAGCCAGTCGATCGAACCGTTGCGCGCCACCAGCGCCGCCGTCTCGCAATCTCCGATCAATGCGTAGTCTTCGATGGGTACCGCCATGGCGAGCGAATCCTCCGGCTGCCGACCTGCTCAGCAGGAACGACTACAACTGAAACGTGTTCCTTCGCGTTCCGAAATCAAACTGTGCCAGGGCCGGCGGAGCATCTTCCGCGAAGGGCACGGCGCTAAGGCCGTGCCCGACCCGACAGGAGATTCCGTCATGAAACTTTCCACTCTTGCGATTGATCCAAAGATCCTGCGCAACAGCCTGGCGATGACGCTAGCCGCCACCGCGCTCACCGTCATGAACGCCGGCGCACGGGCCGACGACCTCGATCCGATCACGGTCTCCCCGCCCGCGGTGACGACGGTCGGGCGTGACATGCTGACCGAAGCGCCGGTCGACGATGTGACCGTCAATGCCAGGATTGCGGTGGATACGGAGACGCTAAGGAACGATTCGGGCGTCGTGCTATTGAAGGATCGAGTGCAGGAAGCCGCGGAAAAGGCCTGCGAAGCGGCCGATCGTTACGCGGAGAACGACGACGACACGTGCATTCATGACGCGGTGAAGGCGGCTCAACCGCAAGTCACCGCTGCGATTGCCAAAGCAAGAAGTGCGAGCGCGTCGTAGTGAGTGGCTCGACCCCGCTGCAGCGAGCGCGGGTCATTCGTCCGCGCGCGAGACCTTCTCGAAGATCTCGATCAGTGCGCGCAAGTCGGCCTGGCCTAGTTGCAACAGCTCCGGTGGCGGAATGCGATATTCCGCCATCAGCTCCTCTTTGATGGCGCGGCCTTTGTCGGTGAGCTCGATGAGCTTCACCCGGCGATCCGCATCGCTGTCGCGGCGCTGAACCAGGCCGGCGTGCTCCAGGCGGCGGATGATGAATGTGACATTGGACGGGTCGCATTCCCACGCCTGCGCCAGCGTATTCATCGGCTGCCCGTGCTCGGTGCTCAACGTCCACAGCGCGCGTGCATCGTTCGGCGTCAAGCCACGCGACGCCAACGTGCGAGCACGAGTGTCCGTGCTCGTCATGAGCACGTCGAACATCAACGTCCACGCCCGCGACGCCAGCGCTGTTTTACTCGAACGAGTCGCACTCATTGCGTTACCCCATCGCCGCCAATAAAGAGTGGAACTCCGCCGGGGATGCCGCGTTCCCATACTTGAAGCACTTCAAGCAATCGTCCAGGCAGGTCCGTCATGGCAAAGACGTCGGTGCTCATCGTGGGCGGCAGCCTGAACGGCCTCACCCAGGCGCTGCTGCTCGCACATTACGGTGTGCCTTGTATTGTGGTCGAACGGCACCCCGACACAACCGTGCAATACAAGTTTCGCGGCATTTCGCCGCGCTCAATGGAGATATACCGCAGCCTCGGCATCGAAGGCGAGATTCGCGCGAACCGCACCGGCGATCAAAAATCCGGCGCCATCGCACGGGTCAGCAATCTCGCCGCGACGGACGTTCAGTTTCAACGCAATCCGTGGGCGGAGATCGGCGACCTGAGTGCCGCCGCTGCCGAGACCTGCGATCAAGATCGCTTGGAACCCATCCTTCGCGCTCATGCGCAGCGGCTCGGCGCCGATATTCGCTTTGGCACCGAGCTCATCGACTTCGAGCAGCATGAGCACGAGGTCGTCGCACGCATACAATCGATCGGCGCAGCTGAACCGGAAGTCATCACTGCGTCTTACTCCATCGCCTGCGACGGAGTGTCGGGCCAGATGCGAGAGCGCATCGGCGTCGGCCGGCACGGGCCCGGCGTGCTTCAGCATTGGATGAATTTGATTTTTGAAGCCGACCTGCAGCCGTTTCTGTCGGGCGAGCGGTTCACGTCTTGTTTCGTCACAGACATCAATGCGTCGCTGGTGCCGCGCGAAGATCGCTGGCTGCTCGCACTTCAATACTCTCCTGAACGCGGCGAACAACCTGAAGATTTCGATCAGTCGCGCACCGAGCAGCTGGTTCGGCAGGCGGCGGGTCGAAGTGACCTGCGCGTGAAGTTATTCGATGCACGTGCGTGGCAAGTCACTGCATACGTGGCAAATCGCTTCAGCAAAGGACGCACGTTCATCGTCGGCGATGCCGCGCATACGATGCCGCCGACCGGTGGCTTTGGCGGCAACACCGGCATTCACGATGCTCACAACCTGGCGTGGAAGCTGGCGCTCGTCACCAAGGGCATCGCCTCACCTGCACTGCTCGACTCTTATGATTCCGAGCGCCGGCCGATTGCAGAGGCGACGCAAGCTCAGGCGCTGGCGCGACTCGGTGCATGGTTCAAGAACCTCGGCGATCGCCTGCCGCCGCCTGCAAAGATCGTCGACGATGCCGCCGTTATATTTGGCCAGCGATATCGCGTCGGCGCGTCTACTCCGCACAACGATGCGATGAGCGAATTGTTTGAAGATCCGCGCGCGCCGAATAAAGGACCCGGCTCACGAGCCCCACACGTGCTGATAGAATCCGTGCCGGCGCATGACCTGGTCGGCCGACATTGGCTGCTGCTCATCGGCGCCGAAGGAGAACCATGGCAGCGCGTGGCACCCGATGTCGCACGAACGTCGAACATCAACATGCGCCCGTTTCGACTAACGCCTGACCAGCACGACAAGTACGGCGTGAGCGCCCGCGGCGCAGTGCTGATTCGCCCGGATGGTGTGATTGCGTGGCGATCTCGTGATGAATCAGCAAACGCCGCGGATGCGCTTCGAGAGGCGCTCCGTGACTCGTGCTACGGCATGGTTTCGTAGCGAATATTCGCCACCGCATACTTCAGGTTGCTCACACAGTGCCAGAAGCGGCCCATCGCCGGATGCAACCCCATTTGGGCGCACGAAAGCTCAGCGCGTTCGTCCTGTTGAGCCTGGCTCATGCTGAAGTACGACTGCCACGGCTGCGCCTCGGGCACGAGCACGGGCTGCGTGCTCGCAACCAGCTCCCGCTCCAGCGACGCACGTCGAAACATCACGACACACTTGGCCTGCTCCACGCTTCCGCGCTCCAGGCCCTGCTGCTCGCACGACTCGTCTGCCTGCGTAGTCAGAGCGGCATCCTGCAAGTTACGAACGGTCTCTGCCAGGCTGCCGCCGCAGGCCTCGAACTCGGGGCCGGTGCGCAGTCCCATGATTTCGGTGCAGGTCTGCCGCACCGTCTTCGCGCTGTGCTCATCCAGGCCGTAATGATTCAGGCCCGAGAAGCCGGCGCAGCCACTCAAAGCAAATGCAGACGCGGCGAGCGCGCTGCTGGCGATCAATCGAGTCGACATTGTTTGTTTCCTGCCCGTTAGGACTTGTGATTTTCCTGGCCCGACGGTTGCGACGCCTGGGCGGCGTCGCAAACCGTCACTTCACGAGTGACCAGGCGCGTCATGGAGGACGCTTTGGGGCCGTGCGGCCAGACCACGACGCGCCTGGTTTCCTGGCGACATGAGGCATCGCTGCGCGGCTCCGCTGCGAAGGAGGTCCCGCAGCTCAACAGCAACAGCGCTGCACTTCCGAATACAAATTTCTGCATACGTTTCTCCAAAAGATCTTGGCTACGCGTTCGCCACCTCGGCGAGCCGGCGATGTGGATTGCTGGAGTGCGCCTCGCTCATTCCGACCAGCTCCAGGCGCGTGCCGCCCCGGCGCCGACGCTGAATCCAATCGGCAAGCACTTCGGCGCAGGTGTGATCGATCTGCGTCAGCCCGGCGACGTTGAGACGGATGCAACCTCCGTCGGGCAGCTCATCGAGCGTGCGCGTGAGCGCGGGCAAGCTCACAAACGTGGCGCGGCCTCGCAGCTGCAGCTCGACGTGATCGTCACGACGGTCGACCTGCACGTCCAATTTCAAGTCGCGCAGATGAGGCATGAGCTCGACCAGCGACAACACCAGGCCGGTCAGCACGCCGGTGAGCAGATCCGTCGTCACCACCATGAACAGCGTGCCGGCCCAGATCAGCGCGGGCATGACGCCGTAGTGATGGTAGAGATGACGCACGTGATCGAGGCTCACGAGCCGCCAGCCGGTGACGACCAGAACACCGGCGAGCGCGGCCATCGGAATCTCGCGCAACAGCCAGGGCAACCCGAGCACGAAGGCGAGAATCCAGATGCCATGCAGGATCGTCGACGCTCGCGTCAGCGCACCGGCCTGAATGTTTGCTGAGCTGCGTACGATGACGCCGGTCATCGGCAACGCGCCGACCGCACCACACAGAAAGTTACCGATGCCCTGCGCGCGGAGCTCTTTGTTGTAGTCGGTGCGCACGCCATCGTGCATGCGATCCACCGCCGCGGCGGAGATCAATGTTTCTGCACTCGCGATGAACGCGACGGCCATTGCCGTAACGATGAACTGCGGGCTCAGCAGACTGCTGAAATCCGCCCAGGTCGGCGACACGACGCTGGAGAAGATCGACTCGGGAACGTTCACGCGGGTGACGTCGAGCTGCAGGAAGAATGCAATCAACGTCGCGAGCGTGACACCCACCAGCGCGCCAGGAACCAGCCGCAGCGTCGCGGGCCGGAATTTCTCCCACGCCAGCATCGCGACGATGGTGACGATGCCGGCCGCGAACGCACCGGCGGTCGAATGCGCTTCGGTAAATAAACGTAACAACGACAGCGGCACGGCCAGCAGATTCTCGACGCCGCTCGGCTTTGGCAGATCGTCGAACAGCACATGGAACTGGCCGATGAAAATCAGGATGCCGATGCCCGCGAGCATGCCGTGCACGACGGCCGGCGAAATGGCGCGAAACCAGCCGCCGAGTTTCGCCGCGCCGGCGATGTATTGAATCGTTCCGGCCAGCAGCAGAATCGGCCCGAGCGCCACGACGCCGTACTGACGCACCAGCTCGAAAACAATGACGGCGAGGCCCGCCGCCGGGCCGCTGACTTGCAGCGGCGATCCCGCGAGCGCGCCGACGATGATCCCACCGATGATGCCGGTGAGCAGTCCTTTCTCGGGTGCGACGCCGGATGCGATCGCGATGCCCATACACAGCGGCATCGCGACCAGGAACACCACGATCGACGCGGTGAAGTCGCGTACGAAGATATTCTGACGGGACATCGCTCCCGCCTGGCTCACGCCGGAAGTCATGCGGCCGACCTCAGGCGATGCGATCTAACGTATGGTGAGCAGCGAGGCGTGCCGCATGCGGAAGCGCAACCGGTAACGGCGTGTCGTCTCGGACCGGCGTGAAATGCCCCTTGCGTTCATCCAGCGCCAGGATCGAGCCCGAATGAATGTCGACGAACCATCCGTGCAGAGCGATTTGTCCGCGTGCAATGCCGGCGGCGACCGAAGGATGCGTACGCAGGTGCGCCAGCTGACAAACGATATTCTCTAACGTCAGCACGCGCAGACGTTCGCGATGTTCGGTGAGATCGGGATAACAGTTGCGCACCACGCCTTGCGCTGCATGCGAGTGACGCAGCCAGGCCGCAACGTTCGGCATTTCATCCAACGCACCGGGCTTGAGCAGCGCTTCCATCGCGCCACAGCCTGAATGGCCGCAGACGATGATGTCCGTCACGCCGAGTGCGAGCACGGCGTACTCGACGGCGGAAGAAACACCGCCGTTCATCTGCGCAAACGGCGGAACGATGTTGCCGGCGTTGCGAGTCACGAACAGATCGCCCGGTTCAGCTTGCAGGATGAGCTCGGGGACGATGCGGGAATCGGCGCAGGAGATCATCAGCGCCTTGGGGCTCTGCCCCTTGGTGGCCAGGCGGTTGTACAGGTCCGCATGACGCGCAAAAACGTGCTTCTCGAACTTGAAGACGCGGCCAATGACTTCGTTCATTCATCACCTCGACACTGAATCGGTCGAGGGCAAGCGTGCCGAGGTTTTTTTTCTGGTCTGCAGCCGCTTCGTTACAAAGTGTTGCTGGCGGCTGGCAGCTCGATCAGGGCGCACAGTCCGCCGTCGGGGCGGTTGCTCAATGTCAGCTTGCCGCCGGCGCCGGCAATCGCGCGCAAGGCGATGGGAATGCCCAATCCAACGCCGGAAGTGTTGCGCTGACGGGCCGGATCGAGTCGCTGAAACGGTTCCAGCACGCGTTGCATGTCCGCCTCGGGAATCCCCGGCCCTTCATCTTCGACGCGAATTCGAATCGCGTTCTGGTCCGCGCCGAGCCGCACGACGGCACGATTTCCGTACTGACAAGCGTTGTTGGTGAGATTGCTCAGTGCGCGCTTGAACTCGACCAGGCGCAGCTTCGCGTCGCAATGTTCCGGGCCCTCGTAGGTGATGTCATAGCCGCGATCCTGCAGATCATCCACGACGGTCGCGACCAGCACGGCAAGATCGACGAGACGCGGCTTCTCCGCATGATCGTCGCCGCGGAAATACGTCAGCAGCGAATCGAGCATCAGCTCCATTTCGTTCAGGTCGTGAATCAACGTGTCGCGGGTTTCGGCATCGTTGACTTCATCGACGCTGAGTCGCAGCCGTGCCAACGGCGTGCGCAGATCATGTCCGACGGCAGCGAGTGCTTCGGTTCGATCCTTGATCATGGCGACGATGCGACCTTGCATGTCGTTGTATGCGCGAATCAGGCGCCGGAACTCCGCCGGGCCCTGCTCCGGCAGCACACGCGCTTCGCCATAGCCAACGCGAGTCACGGCATCGGCCAACAATCCCAGCGGCTTCAGGATCAGGCGCAATGTCACCAGCGAGATGATCACCAGCGCGATCATCGGCAGGCTGGCAAGCAAAATCCGGCGCAGCTGCAACGGCCACACGCCGACCATGTCCTGCGCTCTGAAGTGCAGCCAGGTGCCGTCGACCAGTTGCAAGGAGCCGATGACTTCGGTCGCATCGTTCGGTGAGCCGAGATGCAAACGCAGATCCTTGCCGCGCAGGCTCGGCTCCCACAACATCATCTGTCGATGCATCTGCGCCAGCGCGTCGGAGCGCTGCCCCGGCTCGATCGGCTGCTGAAACCAGCCGAGCTTGAAATGTTCCGTCGAGGCGAACTCGACGATGCGTGAACGACGCTCGGGCACCTCGCCTTCGAGCATGCGAGCGACGACGACGATGTGTTCGGAAGTGCGGCGCGCTTCTTCTTCGCGAACGCTGAAGCGGCTGGCGCCTTCATACAACAGCGTATTTGCCGTCAAGCCGACGACCGCCGTGATGGTGACGACCGCGAGGACGCGCCCCAACGTGCCGAGGTGAGCGAGCGTCAGACGCATCGTCAGCCGTAAGTCACATCGGCGGTGAGCATATATCCGACGCCGCGCACGGTGACGATCGGCGCCGACTGGCCGGCGCTCGACAATTTGCGCCGCAGCCGGCTCACGAGCACATCGATGCTGCGATCCGAAGAGTCGCCCAGGCGCACGCGAGACAGCTCGATCAGCCGCTCGCGGCCGAGCACTCGCTGCGGGCTGCCGATGAAGCTTGCGAGCAGATCGAACTCGGCGCCGGTGAGCTCGATGCTGGCGCCGCTCGGGGAATAAACGGAACGTCGGCGCATGTCGACGGACCAGCCGGCGAACCGCGCCTGTTCCACGCTCGTGCCGCTCGACTCGCTTTTCATCGGGCGGCGACGCAGTACGGCGCGCACGCGAGCGATCAATTCGCGCGTGCCAAAAGGTTTGGGAATGTAGTCGTCGGCGCCGAGCTCCAGCCCGATCACACGATCGGTTTCGTCGACCTTGGCGCTGACGAAAATGATGGGCACGTCATGGCGCGCGCGAATCTCGCGACACAGGTCGATGCCATTCTTACCGGGGAGCATGACATCGAGCAGGATCAGGTCGACCGGTCGCTGCTCGAGGGTGTTCCACATTTCCGGCCCGGAACAGGCCTGGAACGCGGCAAAGCCGTTTTGCTGGAGAGCGCGTGCCGTCAGCACTCTGAGTCCCGGATCGTCCTCGACCACGAGGACCGCAGGGGCAGTCATGTAATGTTGCAACGATGCTAGAGCTGAAGCGGCGCACAGTTAGCATGGCTTGACGCCGTTTCGTCAACCCTGGCGCGAGATGCCGACGCCCCGGCCGCTCTAGCCGGGGCGTCCGTCACATCAGTGCGTCAGTGCGCGTTCTCGTCCAGGAACGTCTTGATGTCGCCGCTGAACTTGCCCATCGATCCGGGGTGCACATACATCATGTGACCAGCATCGTAGTGCTCGATGCGCACGTTACGGCGCAGTTCGGGTGTGATGTTCAGATGATCGATCGCCGCCTGCACGGTGCCGTACGGACAGGCGAGATCGAAATAGCCCGACTGCACCAGCACCTTCATCTTCGGGTTCAAGGTCATTGCGTAGGAAAGATCGGGCAGCACGTTGGCGTAGGGCACCTTGGCGCCGTTCGAGTCCGGCTGCACGTGTGTGAGATCCCAATCTTTGTACAGATCGGCGGACAGCTCATACTTCTTATCGGTCACCACGCCGAGCTCGCCGCGAGCGTAGGCGTTGTAGGTAGCAACGATCGCCGGCGCCACCGCGCTGATGTAAGGATCGTACGCGGTTGTTTCCAACAGCCGGCTCGGCATGCCGCCGGCGAAACGCGAGTCGACGCGGCCGATGGTCACGCCCTGCGCACGCATCAGCTCCTGCAGGAAATGATTTTCATCCATGCGCAGGTTGGCCGCGTCCCAGTATTGCGCGCTCACGCCGGTGTAACGTTGCAAACCTTCGAGCGCTGCTTGCCGCTCCTCGGCCGTCGCTCGCGCACCCTTGAACAACACCGGGTGATAAACCGTATCGATCCAATGTTCCACTTCACGCAGGAAAGGCTGCAGCTCGGGCGGACGCGGATTGAGCGCTTTGTGATACCAGGCGGTCGCGGCGTACGTCGACAGGAAATTTGCATCGCCCGCGTCGCTGTTCAAACCCGCGGTGCCGGTGACGAAGTCCAGGTACGGCGACACCAGGATGATGCCGTTGAGCGCCACGTTGTGACGAGTCAGCAGGTCGTACGTCACACCGCCGGTGCGGATGCCGCCATAACTTTCGCCGAGCACGAACTTGGGGCTGGCCCAGCGCTGATATTCGCCGAGGTAGCGCACGATGAAATCCGAGACCGAGTGGATGTCGTTGTCCACGCCCCAGAACTGTTTGCCTTCGGCCTTGCCGACGGCGCGTGAGAAGCCGGTGCCGATCGGGTCGATCAACACCAGGTCGGCGCGATCCAGAAAGCTGTATTCGTTGTCGACCAGCTTGAACGGGCCGCGCGTGTTGCTCGTGACATCTTCGAGCTGCGCGCGACGCGGGCCGAGAATGCCCATGTGCAGCCACGCCGACGCCGAGCCCGGCCCGCCGTTGTATGCAAACACGATCGGACGCGTGCGCTGGTCCTGGCCCTGGCGCACATACGCAGTGAAGCCGAACAGCGCGATCGGCTCGTCCTGCTCGTTCTTCATCATCAGCGTGCCGGTGGTGGCTTCGTAATCGATCGCTTTGCCGCCGAGCCGGATCTGATGCCTGGTGGTCCACACCTTCGGCTCGGGAACCGGTTTTTCCTGTTTGTCGCTCTTGGTCTGCTTGTCCTGTTCCGCGGGCTGCAATGGATCGCTGGCGTGAGAAAGCACGGGCGCGAGACAGAGGAATGCAGCGAGCGCGGCGGCAAGGCCGTGGTTTTTAGTCATGCGTGCTACCAGTCGTGATCGGGAAGTGCGCAAGTATATGACCAGCAGCAGCGACCGTAGGCTCACATCGGGGATTGCCTGAGGCGCGCCCGCACTTTTGTCGCACTCATCGCTTTGTGAAGCACGCGTATCTTTCGCATTCGTCGATTGGCTAACGCTTTTTGCTCGCGACCCATGCTCTTCAAGCTGTTCCGCAAACACACCGAATCCCGTCCACGCTTCGAGCAGGACTCAGCGATGACCGAGGCGCTGCAGCGTCGGGTCGAGGCGATCCAGTTCCAGCCGAGCAAGGGCTTTCTCAAAGACCAGCGTCAGCCCAAGCGCACCGGCCGCCGGCCGACCAGCGGCTGAAAACTACGACTGCTCCTGCTTGTAGTTGCCGACCGGCGCGCGCGAGGCCATGGCAATCGGCACCGACATCCGGGTCGGATCCCAGGCGTAGATCGCCCCGGCCGGCGTACTGTAGAAAGCCAGATAGCAACTGATGTGACGGTTGCTGTAAGCCCCGCGCACATCTTCTTTTGAAAGGCTCGGCGAACCGCCGTGTGGATGGGTGTGCCATTCGCCCAGGATCGTCGCTGGCCGCGGGATCGACTGCAGCGCCTCGGTGCTGTCGATCACGCACTTCTCACCCCGACACGTCCGGCTCTGAACGACGGCACTGCCGATGACGCCGTCGTGCAAATAGATGAAGCCGAAGAATTCATGATCGCCGGACCGAGGCCCATAGATGGCGAACTGATCGCGCACATGGGCTTCGACCTCCGGGCGCAGGCACTCGGCATTGGCGCAGAAGGCGGCGACCATGAGGGCGGCTGAGAGGAGCAAACGGCTGACGGTGTTCATGGCGCCGTTGTGCGCGCCGGGGTGTCGCCGGGTCCTCAGCCGGGGCTGAAGGTTTCCTCAAGCTTTCTTCAGAGTTCACACAAGGATTTCTAAAGCCGTTCCTGAGGCATCCTTGAGGCCAGGAAAGGTCCGTATACTCAATGAGATGTCCGCTGAACCACACACAGCCCCGGTGACCGACACACCTTTCCAGGTGGGGCCCTGGCACGTCGATCCGACGCTCGATCAGATCTCGCGGGGCGAAGAAACAGTCAGGTTGGAACCGCGCACGATGCGGTTGCTGGTGCGGCTGGCCGAGACGCCGGGCCAGGTGGTGAGCTCGCGGGAGTTGCTGGAGACGGTGTGGGCCGGTGTCGTCGTCGGACCGGCGTCGGTGTACCAGGCCATCTCTCAGTTGCGAAAGTTGCTCGGCGATACCGATCCGGTGCCGACGTTCATCGCGACCGTGCCCCGCAAGGGATATCGGCTGGTCGCGCCAGTGGAACGCGAACGGCCGGCGGCCACGGTCGTGGTCGCTCCGCCGGCAGGCAAGCCGGCAAAGTCGATCGCCGCCCTGCTGGCGGTCGCGCTCGTGATTGCGGCCGGCGGCGTCTGGCTCGTGCTTCGCCCGTCGAAGCCGCCTCAGACCGCCGGGCTGCCCGCCCCGGCCGTCACGCTCGACAGCCGGGCGATCGTCATCGCGCCGTTCAATCCGGCGACCCAGGACGCAGCGACCCAGAGCCTGGCGCCCATCGTCACCGACATTCTGCGGACGCGCCTGGCAGCGGTGCAGAACCTGGTGGTGATCGCGAGCGGCTCGATCGTCAACGCCATGCAAAGCGAACAGGACCTGGATGCCGTGGCCCGCAAGGTGCACGCACGTTATCTGCTCCGCGGCGATGTGACGCGCGCCCAGGAACGCGTGCGAATGAATGTGACCTTCGTGGATGTGGAGTCGGGCTCGCCGCTGTGGTCCAAAACATTCGAGCAGCCGATCGAGCAACTCGCCGCGATCAACCAGCAGGTCGTGCAGCAGACGGCGAGCTCACTACAAATTGCGCTCGATCCCAACAGCGCGGCCACCGCCGACGTTCCATCAGACCTGTCGACGTATGAGTTGTATCTGCGCGGTCAGCAATTGATGACTGCATACAAAGCTGCCGAGGCCGAACAGGCAGCCGTGATCTTTTCGCGCGTGACGACGTTGGATCCTTCCTTCGCGCGGGGTTATTACTCTTTCGGCCAGGCGCTGCTGCTCGCCGTCGATCTCAGCGCCAGGCCGATGACGCAGGAAATTGTGCAGCAGGCGAGCCAGGCCTTCGATCGCGCGCTCGAATTGAACCCGGCGCTCGGGCCGGCTTGGGCACAGCGCGCGCGACTGACGGCCGATCCGGCGCAAGCAGAAGAAATGTATCGTCGCGCGCTGCAGCTCGCGCCGAGCTACGACGAAAATTACATTCGTTACTCGGATTTTCTGTTCAGCCAGGGACGTCGCGGCGAGGCGCTGGAACTGATCGATCGCGCACGCCGCATCGATCCGCTGTCGCCGCCGCTGTATTGGCGCAAGGCGCAGCTGCTGCTTGCGACTCGCAGCGATGTGGCGGGAATGGAGCAACTGCTGCGCGAAGCGCTCGCGATCAAACCGGACTTTCCCACGGCGCTGCGCGATCTGGCCAATGCTCAATATATGTGGCACGGGAACTTCGCGGACGGGATCCGGTTGATGGAGCGCGCCCAGGTCATCGACCCGGAGTCGCATTGGGCGGATGCAATCATCGCCGGGCTGTATCTCGAAGTGGGCGACCTGGCAGCGGCGCAGGCTATTCTGGCCGACCTGCCAGACGCCAGTGAAATGGCCGAGCGAGAGACCCTGGTCGCCGTATTGCTTTATCAGCGCGACGTCAAACGTGCAGCGGCGTTGGCCCGCGAGCTGATGCGGGCGTCGTTACCGTCGGACTCGAACTCTCGAATCGTCAGCGACGAATTGCGTTCGCATACGCTTCACGCGGAGCTCGTGGGCTGGTATTGGGCCACCGCGAACGCGCTGCGCGACGAAGCCATTCAGACCGGCAACTTCGCGCCGGCTCGCGATTTGATCGAGCGCGTGATCTTGCTGTATTCCGGTTCGTCACTGATGCGCAATCGCGGCCTGGTGCTCACGTACGCGCACGTTTTGTTACTTTCCGGCGAGACGCGTCGCGGACGCGAAATTCTCACGTCGCTGCTCGAACACCTGGATGCGGAGCAGATCGGGCGTCCTGCAAATATGTATGCTTGGGAACGCGCGGCCGCTTTCGCGATGCTCGGCGACAACGAACGTGCGCTCACCGAGCTCGCCGCGAGTCAGCAGATGGGACGCTTCGCCGGCTGGTGGTACATCGCCGAGTCCGATCCGATTTATGCCAACCTGCGTCGCGACCCTCGTTTCCAATCGCTCGCCGCACGCGCCCGAGATCACAGCCAGCAGCAGCGCGCACTGCTCGAAGAGATGCGTAAGAAAGGCGAAGTGCCGCAGCGCGGATGAAACGTTACGGCTGCTCTTCTTTTTCCAGCCACTTCGGATCTTCCATGTCGCGCTCGTATTCCTCCCGGCTGCCGAAGCCGAGCGCCTGAGTGCGCTCGAAGTAAGGGGCCAGCTCGTCGCCTTCCGCGAATTCATCGACTTCCCAGATCGCCGCGATCATGAACGCGAGCCAGCAATGCGGTGGCGGCCAGCGGCGGAAATAATCGATCTTCTGGTTCTCGCTCCATTGCTGTTCAGGCCACCAGGTCGACCACACCATCATGTGCGATTCGCCGCCGCCCATGCGCCAGCAGATGCTGTGAGGATGCGCATCGAACATAACCCATGGCGGCGGCACGGCGCCGTGCTGTGCCGTCAGCGCCTCGATGTCCTCGCGCATCCATGGTTCCATCGGCTCCAAACCTCGACTGTCGTGCGATAATCGATTCTAGCCTCAGGCCGAATCCGGCAACGAGGCGCCAGCGAAACGTTCAGGTATCGCGACATGCACCGCCGACGCCGTCCTACGGCGTGAGCCTCGGCGAGCTTTACGTGCGCGCGATCAAAGCAGGTCGGCCCTATGAGCGCGGAACCGAGACAAATCACAAATTCCGAGGTCTGGACCCAGTGGGAGGGCAAGCTCGTCAACGGCACCTATCCACTGCGCCGTTTCCTGAGCAGCTCGGACCACAGCGGCGTCTTCCTCACTGAACAGCGCACCGAGAACCTGCGCGACGTCGCGATCAAGTTCATTCCAGCCGACACGGTGCAGGCCGAAGCGCAGCTGGTGCAGTGGGCAGCGACCACGGCGCTGGTCCATCCCAACCTGGTGCGCATTTTCGATGTCGGCCGCTATCGAGCCAACAGCCGCGATTATCTGTTTGTCGTGATGGAGTATGCCGACCAGACGCTGGCGCAGATCCTGCCCCGTCGCCCGCTGGCTCCGGAAGAAGCGCGTGAGCTGCTGCTCCCTACGCTCGACACGCTGCTGTTCCTGCACCGGAAGGGTCTGATCCACGGCCGGTTGCGGCCCTCGAACTTCCTCGCCGTCGGCGATCGACTGAAATTGTCGAGCGACACCATTCGCCCGATCAGCCACATCGCGAGCGGCAGCGATCGAACCTCTGCCTACGATCCACCGGAGCTGAAAGATCGCGCCTTGAATGCCGCCGGCGATATGTGGGGCCTGGGCATGACGCTGCTCGAAGCGCTGACTCAGCAGACGACGGCGTGGCCGGACACCACTGTTTCGGTGCCGGCGGATCTGCCGGCGCAGTATTCGAGCACGGTGCTGAAATGCTTGAGCATCTCGCCCGCCGCTCGGCCCACCGCGCTCGATCTCGACGATCAATACAGATCGCCGGCGCCCAAACCGCAGTCGGCGCCCGTTGCTCAAGCAAGCGTGCAGCCGGCGGCAGCGCCGCCAGCGAAGAGCACGCCACCGAAGGCCGCACAGCCCAAGCCCGCGCCGTCCAAGCCGACGCCGTCCAAGACCGAGCAGTCGAAAGCCGAGCCGGCGAAGGCCGCTGCTGCCTCACCTCGGAAACCTGCTACCTGGCGACGAGCGATTGCGATCTTTCTGCCGTTCGCGGTGATCGCGGGGCTGATCGTTTATTTCTTTGGAAACAAACCGGCGCTGCCGAAAGCTCAACCGCCCGCGCCTGCTGTCACGACGCCCGCGCCTGTTGTTACTCCTCCGGCGGCCGCAAAGCCGGAGCCCCCGAAGGTTCCTGCCACGACGCCTGCGCCAGCGGCGCAAGCCTCAACGCTGCCCAGCGAGGTGGTTCACGAAGCGATGCCGGACGTTCCGGCGGATGCGCTCAACAAGATTCGTGGGCGCATTCACGTCACCGTGCGCGTGCTGGTCGGGCCCGAAGGCGATGTTTTTGGCGCGATGCTGGAAAGCCCCGGCCCCAATAAAACATTCGCCTCGCTCGCCGAGCAGGCCGCCAACGACTGGAAATTCATTCCCGCCGCGAAACAAAAATCCCGCGTGTGGCTGCTATTGTTCGTCTTCACCCGCGACGGCATACGCGCCCGCGCGATCCCGCAGTAGCCGCAGCTAAAAAATACTCACCAGCCGACACGTGATTCCGGAGAGGTGGCCAGCCGCCGTCTTCGGCGGAGAATCGGTGACGAACACCAGGTCGACGGGCCGATCCGCCATGTAATTGGCCAGCGCCGAGGCAAACAGCTCTTTGTCGTCGATCGCAATATAGAGTCGATTGGCGTCGCAGATGCTGTTGATCGTGCGATCGATCATGATCAGGTGCGCGGTGCTGTCCATGCGGCTCTGGGCATAGAGCCTGAGAATGCGCACACCCGTCAAAACATCGGCGTGAGTCGGTGTGCTGGTCATTGCCAGCAGAAACATCGCTAACCAGGCGCGCATGATTCTCCCTTACGAGCACGTTCGGCGTGATCCTTTTGCCGGCACGTTGCCGCAGGGGCAGGAGCACTGTCAAGCTCTACTCGGATCCCGTCTGGCGGTGAGGCGCATCGACCGGCTTCGATTCCGGCGAGCCTCGCTGGCGTAGAAAGATACTCAGCACCACCATCATCCCGATCGCCAGGAACTCGCTCTGCCAGTTCTGAAACGATTCGAACCAGAACTGCGAGCTGCCCAGGTATTCGAGCACCGAGATCGTGTGCCCGCCGTGCGCGAGCTCCTCCTCGTTGTATGCTTTGGCGCCGCCGACCGCGTGCGCGATGAAAGAAATAGCAAACAACAGGAAGAACGCGAGCGACAGCGAATAGGAATACAGGGTCAGCGTCCAACCGCCGCGACGAACCGGCCAGGGCACATTACGTTTGTTCTTTGACTGCCGCGGATCGCGATCGACCGGCTCCTCCGAGCCGATTTTTTTCGACTCCGACGAGCCGCGCTGAAACAGAAAGCACGTAAACAGTACATACGCGCCCATCTGCAGGAATTCGCTCTCCCAGTTCTCCGCCGTCGCTTCGAGAAATTCGCCGCTGCGTACGTAATCTCTGAGACTGACCGCCGGCTGGCCATGCTCGATCTGCTCTTCGTTGTAATGACGGTGCCCGGCGAGCGTCTGCCCCAGCAGGAACAGCGCAAACAAACCGAACAGCACCAGCGAAAGCCCGTTGTCGCGCAGCACCCGATGAATCGTGTTGTCATCGGCCACGCGCATCGCCGTGGTGGCCATCTGTAAAACTCCAGCGCCTGAAACTGACCTGTCAGAAACGGGCACGCTGTCGGCGGAGTTCCGCGCACGCCACAGCCGCGTGCCGAAACATCGGGGATCTTTTTGCTCGCTGGAGATTTATTACAACAGCGAGACGATGACGAGAGATGAGATGAGCTCCCAGAATCCTGTGCATTCGGCCGTCCAGCACTTTGCGATCCGCTCCGCCGAGCTGGTCGGATCGTGGGGCGCGTTCATGGTCGCGGTGGCGGTGATCGTCGCGTGGGCCGTGACCGGCCACCTGTTCGGTTATTCCGATACCTGGCAGCTGTGGATCAACACCGGCACCACCATCGTGACCTTCCTGATGGTGTTCCTGATTCAGTACACGCAGAACCGCGACGCCAAGGCGATGCACTTGAAGCTGGACGAGCTGCTGCGCGCGATCAAAGGGGCGCGCACCGAGATGATCAATCTCAAGAATCTGTCCGATGAGGAGCTGGAGAAACTGGAAAAAGCCTTCGACCGGCTGGCCCAGTACGCCTCGCACACACGTACCGCCGCGGCCATGACTCGCGAAGCGCGGTCGGAGGCGCAGGAGAACGTGGACGACGACTCACGCCGGGTGCACGATATGACCTCAAACGCAGTCACAGGAGACGAGCGATGATCAAGGTCAGCGTGATGTACCCGAACAAGCCTGGCGCTCGCTTCGACCACGCGTATTACCGCGACAAGCACATGCCGCTGGTGCAAAAGCTGATGGGATCCGCCTGTCGGTTCTACACCGTCGACAAGGGGCTCGCGGGCGGCGGGCCGGGCGAGCCGGCCACCTACGTCGGCATGTGTCACATCTACTGCGATTCGGTCGAATCGTTTCAGGCCGGCTTCGGCCCGCACGCCCAGCAGATCCTGGGCGACATTCCGAACTACACCGACCTCACGCCGATCGTGCAGATCAGCGAGGTCGTGGTCGGCCAGCCTTAGCGAACGCTCTCAAGGTCGAAAGTCGGGCTGGCCGTACGAGGGATTCAAGGTGAAGTACATCCCGGTGCCGCCCGACACGCCTTTGCCTGCGCGCGTGTGATGATCGCCGGCACGGAACGCGGCCGCTTGATCGGCCGCTGACAGCGACGCCGTCTGCACGGTTCCGATCATCGTGACGCGCGGTGTGCGCACCGTCGCACCGAATGGGCCGATGAAGATCGCGTGACTCACACTCGGCGCAAGCGCTGTGAGGGAGCCGATCAACGAGAATCCCTTCGGCCCGCCCGGCTGCACCGGCACGTCCGCGCGAATGTTGGAATTCATGCGAGCAACGCGCATCGAGACCACCGACTGCGCCGACACGCCATTGTTACTACCGAAGTAACGAATGCCGAGATTGATCTCGCCGCCCAAGATCAGGCGGCCGGTCGCCAGAATGCCGGCGCTGTTCGGACCGTTCGGATCGTTGAGCGCCGGACGAATGCGCATCAGCGGCTGCAATCCATTCGGATCCAGCGGCGCCGGGCCGCGAATGTTTGGACCATTGCCCCACAACGTGATCATCGTGCCGGTCCAGCCGAAATACAGCGCCAGCGACGGGCTGCCCCGCAGGCCGTTGAACGGCAGGATGGTGCGATCATCGTTACTCACAAAATACATCTGGCCCGCGGCCGCTTGCGGCCCCAGCGACATCAAGATGCCGGCCCGCCCCATGCGCATTCCGCGCGCGGCTGTGTACTTCACGGCATGGCCAGCATCTTGAATTGCCGCACGCCAGGCGCCGGGTTCGAGGCCATCGGGATAGCTATAGGGGTTCACATGCTCGTTGACCCAATGCACCCATCCGCTCGCGCGAGTGCCCGCCGCTTTGCCGGCATCGAGGATGGCGCTCAGGCGAGGATCGTTGACGGTGGTCAAGGAATCTTTCAACGCGCCCGCTCTCATTTCAACGCCGTCGCGCGCATGAGCCAGATAATCGCGCGTGTTCCAATACGCCGCCTGCAGCAGCGACGAGGATTGCGGATCGAGCTCGATCACATGAGGCAGCGCCGGATCCAGCGACAGGTGACGCGCGCCCTGCTCTGTCGCTGTCTTCTCGGCCGCGCTCATCAGCGGGCCCCAACCTTCCGATTGCGTCGTGAACAGATTGGATAGATGAACCGTGCCGCGCGGGCGGTCGGTCACGGCTGCATAGGTGGCGTTCGGATCGTTCGCGGTGACGCCCCGTCGCGAGAGCGCGCCGCCTGCGATCAAATTGCCGTGCTCGTCACGAATCGTAATCACGTCCTTGCCGCGCAGATCATCCATCACGGTGGTCACGCGCTCGCCTTCCGGAATGCGCGAGAGCGCCTCGCTGTCAGCACCCATCAAGCGTCGTGATTGGATGCTGGCGCTCGCGATTTCATACAGCGCGGCCTCATCGAGCGAGCTCGACTTGTTCAACGTACTCACCATCGCGGGCCGTCCGCCTTCTGCTGGATACGTTTCGATCTCACGCACGCGCGGATGTGACTTTTCCCACACGCCGATGGCGCGCTTCGCAGGATTCAGCCACGCGTTGAACTCATTGACGTAGGAACGCTTGTCCATCACGTGCACGACCTTGCCGAGCTTCTCGTTACCGAACAGCGCAAGCGGCCGGTTGAACACTCGCTTGTAAACGATGTCCCGCGTCTGCGCCGGCCAGGCATAGCGATCGTTGGTGGAAATCTCCGCCAGCGCTCGCAGCTGCGCTTCGGGCGTCGTCGCTGAAGCCAGCGCAGCGTTCACGGCGGTGGGCCGGTGCGCTTCGGGCATTCCGTTGAATGTATCCAAAGCTTCGCGACGCACCCGCTGCCCGGAAATCACGGCGCCCGGCGCGAGGCGCGAATCGTTGGGATCGTTGGTGTTCCAGGTGATCGCGTTCTGGCTGGTGAACCTCTCGACGCCGATGACCGCAGCGGCGAGCGCCTGTTGGACGCTGAGGTCGTCGCCGAACACGTCGCCAACTTCGGTCGTGCGCTTGCCGACTTTGTCGCCCACCGCATCGAGCCCGAAACGTCCGCGTGAACTGGCTTTCAACACAGCCGCCGCGAGCATCTCAGCGTTCTCGCCGCCGTCGCGAAGCACCACCAGCGATTTGTTACTCAACTTGTTCGCTGCGCGCGCAATCGCTTTGGGCGTGGCGTCCGGGCCGAGCAACTCTGCGGCGACGGCTCGCCGAATATCTTCGGGCGCATTCTTTCCATACCAATCGGCAGCGCGCATGGTGGGCGGCGCCCCATCCGGGGCTGCCTCTGCCGCGTTGGGATTTTCAAACTCCTTGAATCCCAGCTCGGTACGACCGGGCCGTGCGCGTGCCGCCGCCGACATCAATCCACCGGTCGAGGCGATGCCGCCCGCGAGCATCACGTAGTTCGCGGCGGTATGTGACATTCCCAACGCCGTCATTCCCTGCACCAGAAACGGCGTCGGGTTCTGATTGAACGCGAAGTAGCGCGTCTGCGCCTGCACGGTGTCGAGTGTCGTCACCGCGCCGACGCCACCGGCAATCTTCGCAAGCTTGCCGGCACTCGCCAGCAGCTTCAGTGCGCCCACGCCCATGCCGGGCGCCATCGCCAGCAAGCTGAGACCGACATCGACGCGATTGGCCGCGCCCCGATCCATGCCGAACATCCCCTGCATGGCCTGACTCTGATAAGTGTCCGTATCCGTGCCGTTGACCGCATCGACGACGCTGTGAGTGGTGCGCACCGCGCCGTCGGCCATGATCAAAACGCCCGCGGCGGTGAGCAGCCCGCCGCTGCCGATCGTCAACGCAGCACCGACGGCCACTTCGAGCACGCCCATGCCGATGTCCAGGGCACGATCCCAGAAGCCTTTTTTCTCGGGCGGCGGCGGCTTCAGGGCTTCTTCCAGTTTCGCCAGCTGCTCCTTCGCAGTCGTCAGCTGTTTGTTTGCTTCGCTGACGGTCAGGCTGGACGGCGGCAGGCCGATCTTGAACTCATCGGCGACTTTCACCGGCGAGGTGGCATTTTGTGTCGCGATGTCCACGTTGAACTGCGCTTGATCGACGCCATGCTCGGCACGCTTGCGCATGACATCGACGATCGCGCCGTTGAGCTTTTCCAGCAGCTCCTTGGTCTGGTCCTCATCGGTCGAGCTGGCCGCTTCCACGGCGAGCTCGCGCACCTCGCGTTGTTTCTTCACCAGCTCGTACTGCGCGTTCGTCAATTGCAGCACGCGCTTCTCGGTTGGGTTCAGGCCAGCCGGATCGCTGGCCTTGAGATTCATGTCGTGATGATGATGTTCCGTTTGCGCTTCTTGCAGCAGCGCTGTGTTCAACTCCTGCTCGCGTTTGGCGGCGGCTTCCATCACATCGAGCGCATGCTTATCCGATGTGCTCACGACGCCGGCAAGTGCCGTGTCGAATTCCTTTTGCGCGGTCTCCAACGCCTTCTGCGCATCGGCGTCGTCGGGATTGGCCTGCGCCTTGGTGGCAGCGTCGCGCAGCTTCTGCTCGGGGGCCGCGAGTTGTTTCTTGTTCTCCGGCGTCATGATCACCGTGAGCGCATCCTGCAGCTTGCGATTCGCTTCCATCTGCCGCACGCCCGAGACGTACACGCGTGCGTCAGCCATCACCAGCGATATCTCTTCCTGTGTGCCTTTGGCTTGCGCCTGCAGGAGCTGCTGGCCGAGCTGCTGGCCTTGCAGATGAATCACCGCATCTTCAGTCTCGCGTTGTACGAGCAGCAATTTGTTTTGCTGCTCGGGATCGAGTATTCCCTGCAATGCGCGCCCGAATTTTTCCTGGGCGGCTGCATCTTCGGGCGCCGCCGTGGCGGCATCGGCCAGTGGCTTCAGTTCGCGCCGCTGAGCCTGGGTGAGGCCGTTCATCACTCCATTCAACAGCTGCTCTTGTTTGCCCTGCGCCGCTTCGACATTGGCCTTGGCGGCTTCGACATCGATCGGCTGATCGGTCAGCGCGTTCACCTGGCGGTCGATGTCACGAACCTGGTAGCCCTGATCGATCACGTCCTTGCGGGGATCGTCCGCTGCCAGTCCCGCCACCGGATGCGCTTGCGGCTCGGAACCGCCGGCTGCATCTGCCGGCAATAATGAACGCGGGCTGCCCGGCACGACGGGCCCCTGCGTGGGCGCCGCTGTCGGAGTGAAGTATTGGATTGGATGAGAGCTCGCAGCCGAGGACGGCTGCGGATTGGCAGTCGTGTGCTCGGGCTTTGGCGGCGGTGGCGAAGACACAGTCTCCTGCGCGCCGTTCCACCATCCTCCTCTAGCGATCGGCATCGACATGGCTCGCTCCTGAAACGCGCGCGTAACATGACGTAAGACGCGGCACGCCCGGCATCACCCCATCTCGTCGTTCGTCAAGCATTGACAGAGCGGGATGGCTCATTCATCTTTGTTTGAAGAATTAACAAACCAGGGACTGGCACCGCTCCTGCCAGGCGTTCCCAAGGAAGGATCAAATGACTGGACTTCGTGCAGCGATCGCGGCGTCGATCGTTTTGGTCAGCACCAACGCATCGGCCGCCGACACTTATCAAACCGGCCGCATCAACGACATCACCGTCGCCGGCACCTCGTTGATGATCCGGATGGACACACCGGCGCCCGACAATTGCGTCGGCTCGCACTACGGTTGGATGGAAATCACGGCCACCAACAAGGTCATGCAGTCCCTGGTGCTCGGCCTTTGGCTGCGTGGCGACGCTGCGCAGACCACCGTCACCGTCTACACCAACCCGACCGGCTCCAACGACTACTGCACGGTCAATCAGATCGATCCGGCGAACTAGTCGCCACGGATCCCCACATCGTCGATGTCATTTTCCGCAGGGCTCGTACACGCGACAGGAACCGCTGGCGCACCGTGCAGATCCGTAACAATGGTAACTAACATGCGCGCCCTGCTCGCCTGCGCACTGCTGATGCTGGGCGGCCTGCCGCTGAACTGTTCGGCGCAGGCAGCGTCGGTGCGCGAGCAAGCCGCCGAGTTGCGCGAGGCGCTGCAGGCAATCCTGCACAGTCCGCAGCCCTCGCGCTCGGCGTACGAGCGTTACTTCGAATTGTTTCCTGACTCGACCAGCGAGCTGCAGACGCTGTTCGTCTCGGATGCTGCTCGCGCCTTGCTGTTGCAGGGCATGCCCGAGAACGCAATCGATCCTTATTACTGGCACGTTTGCAAGGCATTCGAAGTCGTCGGCGCACGACGCTATGTCGAAAAGTTTTTTCCACTCGCGATCCAAACCGGCAATTGGGGCGGCCCACCCACCCGCGACAATGTCGACCTGCAGGCCGTCGGTTCCACGTACCAGATGTTGCTGTATCGGGGCGACTGCGCGAAGGCCGAATCACCAGGCTTGTTTGATGCGATGGTGGCCGTTGCGGAACGTTTGAACGATGCCGACCTCGAACGCGCATACGTTTCATTGGGCTGGGACGGTGCGGAGGGCTCGGGCATGGAATGGAACCCCGAACAGTGGCTGTTCGATCGCATCTGCCAGCGCAATCCAGCTCGCTGTGCCACCGTGCGGGCGCTGACACAGAAATATCACTTCCTGGTCGAACAAAACGAGTACGAGGACGAGCACTAGCGCGCCGCGGCTTGACGCCTCGCAACAGCCTGCGCAATCGTCACCACTTCGGAACATTTACGCGCCCATGCAGTTGACGTCCCAGAGGCCAATCGGGGCCGGAACTCTTGGGACGGCGCTCGATGATGGCGGCGGATGCCACAGATGCGTTTCTAGGTCGCAGCCCTGCGGCCGAGACGATTCGCCGCCTCGACTGGTCCAGCAATCCGCTCGGTCCGATCTCACACTGGTCGCCGTCGCTGCGCACGATCGCGGGCGCAGTGCTCAGCTCGGCTTTTCCCCAATGCATCGTGTGGGGCCCGGAGCGCATCACGCTTCATAACGATGCGTTTCAGCCGCTGCTGGGCAGGAAACCGCTCGCGCAGGGTCGAGCATTCAACGATGTCTGGCACGAGGCCTGGCCCGTCATCGGCCCGCTCGCCGATCGTGCCTACGCAGGCGAAGCCACCTTCATCGAAGACTTCTCGCTGATCGTGCATCGCTCGGGCTTTCCCGAACAAACCTACTTTACGTTTTGCTACAGCCCGATCCGCGATGACACCGGAGAGATCGCCGGCTTTCTCGACACTGTCATCGAAACGACGGCCAAGGTGCGCGCCGAGAAACGCGCCAAGCTGATCAACGCCGAGCTCGCACACCGGATTCAAAATACGCTCACGATCGTGAATTGCATCGCGGATCAAACGTTTCGAAGCGCCGCATCGGTCGGCGAGGCGCGCGCGAGTTTCATCCAAAGGATTCGTGCGCTGGGCAGCGCTCACGAGGTGCTCACGCAATCGAACGACAACGTCGCATCGATCGCCACAGTAATCCAGCACGCACTCGCTCCGCATCAGGGCGCGCTCGGCGAAATCAGTGTCGAAGGTCCGCCCTTGAATTTAGCTGCGCGACAGGCACTGACACTCGCCATGTGCATTCATGAGCTTGCGACCAACGCCATGAAATACGGTGCGCTTTCACAGTCGGGCGGTACGGTCGAGATTCGTTGGGACGCTGAGCCACGGGACGACGAAAACTATTTTCGTCTCACCTGGATCGAACGCAACGGACCGCCCGTGGCTGCGCCGGAGCGGCGCGGCTTCGGCTCACTCTTGATCGAGCACGTGCTTGCCGACGACTTCCACGGCGAGGTCGACGTCCACTATCACCCACAGGGTTTGCGCTGCGAGCTCACGACGCAGCTGAGCAACCTGCGCTCGTAGGAACCTTCTTTCCGAAGCGCGCATTGAATGCGCATTGCTCAAGGGAGAATCGTGGCCAAGAAATCGTCGAAGCGGTCGACGGACAGCGCACCTGCCCTGCTCGCTCACGGCGGCAACGTGTTGAGCATGGTGGTGGTCGACGCTTACAACGCTGAAGTGCGCAGCGCCGAAGGTTTCGTCGGCGATCGCGCCAGCCGGCGCGCATTCCAGGCCATTCTGGATGAATGGCGGGAACGCGTGAGCCGCGCCGGCGACGATCCGCTCGGCGAAAAGCCCAGCGAAGAGCTCAGCAAGAAACATCTGGACAAGGTGCTCACCGAAGGCGACGCCGAAGCCGCCGGCGTGGTGCACGCCGCGATCGAAGAATTCGCGCAGGAGTTTGCGCAAGTCATCCGCCGCTTCCTGAAGCTCAAAGATTGGAAAGATACCGAAGCCATCGTGGTCGGCGGCGGGCTGCGGCAGAGTCGCATCGGCGAGCTCGCGATTGGGCGCACCGCGGTGCTGCTCAAAGCCGACGGTCACGACATCGAGCTCAAACCGATTCGTCACGACGCCGATCACGCCGGGCTGATCGGCTGCATTCAACTGGTGCCGTCGTGGATTCTCTCCGGCCACGACAGCATCCTCGCGGTCGACATCGGCGGCAGTAACATTCGCGCCGGCATCATCGAGCTTCGCCGCAAGAAGAGCGCCGACTATTCGCAGGCGGCGGTCGGACATTTCGAGTTATGGAGACACAGCGAAGAGCAGCCCGAGCGCGAAGACGCGGTCGACCGGCTCATCGAGATGCTCGAGGGCTTGATCAAGCGCGCCGAGAAGGACAACGCCAACCTCGCGCCCTTCATCGGCATCGGCTGCCCCGGAGTGATTCTCGCCGATGGTTCCATCGAACGCGGCGCGCAGAACCTGCCCGGCAATTGGGAACACAAGAGCTTCAATCTGCCGCAGCGACTGCACGAGGCGATTCCGAAGATCGGCGATCACGAAACCGTGATCGTCATGCATAACGACGCCGTCGTGCAGGGGCTCAGCGAAGTGCCCTGGATGCGAGACTTCCAGCATTGGGGCGTGCTGACGATCGGCACCGGACTCGGCAATGCGCGTTTCACCAATCGCAGCGACGAAGAAGAGGCAGACGACGAGGATGAGGCGGACGAAGACGAGTAGTCACTCGTTGGCGAGCACCTGCTCCGCCGCGTTGCGGCCGGTATTGATGGCGCCGCCGACGCTCGAAGATTCCTCTTCGTCCATCGCCTCGCCCGCGAAGAACAATGTTTGCTCCACCGGTGCCGCCAGCAATTTGCGCGCCGGGCCGCCGTTCACGCCCGCATAACCGTACGCTCCGCACGAGTACGGATCGTTCTGCCAGTCGTGCCAGTAAACACCTTCGAGCAGCCGGCGATAGTTGCGATCTTTGCCGAAGAGCTGGCCCAAGCTCGCCAGCGCCGGACGCAACACCTCATCGGTCGTGCGCGCCACGATGCGCGACGCGTTCGGCCCACCGCTCCACGCATACAACACCGAGGAGCGCACCGGCAGCGTGGTCCAGAACGTCGGGAACGGCGCACCTTGCGCATGAAAGAACGCGACGTCGCGATGACAGCCGTCGTCGATCTCGGTCCAGAACGGCTTGCTGAAACACAGCGCGAGCTTGATCACCGGGCCCATGATCAATCGCGACAACGGCAGTTGTTTGCTCGGCAGCTGCGGTGTGAACAACACGCTGCCAGGCGCCAGCGGCGGCTGCTGCATCACGCCCAATGGCAAAGTCACAATCACCT
>CAMLEO010000012.1 GCA_946478975.1 uncultured Steroidobacter sp. | reverse complement strand
CGTCGGCAGTCACCACGTCGATCGCGCTGAGATTGTCGATCGCCATGCCAAAGCGACGCGCGACGCGTCCGAAGCCACCGCCCAATGTCAGGCCGCCCACACCGGTATGCGAAACGGTGCCGAGCGGTGTGACCAGCCCCTGCGGCATTGTTTCTTTATCGACCATGCCCAGCAGCGAGCCGCCTTTTACTGAGACCCGCTTTGCTCCTGCGTCCAGCTGGACGCCGCGCAGATTCTTGAGATCCAGCTGCAATCCTCGTTCGCACGACGACAGTCCGGAGAAACTGTGGCCGCCGCATTTCACTGCGAGCAGCAGGTTGTGCTGGCGCGCGAAGTTCACTGTCGCCTGCACGCCTGCAGCGTCGGCGGGCTGGGCAATCAGCGCCGGATGTTTGTCGAACGATGGATTCAACAAGTGACGCGCCTCGTCGTATCCCTCGTCGCCCGCGAGCAGCAGATTTCCTTGCAGCGCATCGGCGAGCTCACGAACCTCCGCACTCCGCAATGTCACCTCGGCGCCATCGGGTGTGACCGCGGTGAGATCCGGGATGGGCTCGGAGCGTGCCCAGACCGGGACGAATCTCAGCGTCGACAGGGAAGCGGCCGCAAGGATCGCGGACCGCACGAATTCGCGGCGTTGCATAGATCCCCCATTTGATGCGAAGCACATCGGCGTTGTTGTTGAGCGCGCAACCGCTGTCAGCGCGCTGGTGGGCCGAAGTAAATGCCTCTAGAGGCTTCGATGCAACTGGGACAACCGGACTGTAGGAGATCCTGCTAAGGCAATGTCTGTGGGCAAGCGCATGCATGGGCGCACCCCGGGTTGGTCACTCCGGCCAATATTGCCGCGGCCGCCGGGCTCCTATGATTTTTCCCACGATTCGCCGATCACGAGCCGCCGAGGAACCCAGCCATGCAAACGATGATTGCCGCTTCCTTCGCCACCAAGATCCAGGAATGCCCGGGCTGGGTGAAAAGCGCCGCGCGGGCGACGCTCGTGCTCGCCGTCGTCAAAGGTTCAGTGATGCTCGCCACGGCGTGGCTCGCGTTCCGCGGCTTCGGCAGTTTCTGATTTTGCTCAGTGCTTGCGTCGGGGCGCGCTCAACGCCTTGCTCCGACACTCCTTGAAACGCGCCAGCAACGACAGGTACGAGCCCTCTTCGACCGGCCCGATCCCCAGCCACTCGAGCGTCAACGTATCGAGCTGCGCGTCGTCCGTTTTGACTCCCTGCCCCATACTCTGCATCAAGCGCTGCACCTGGTACTCGCGGCGTAACGTCTGATCCGACTCCGGCGTCGGCGTATCGGTCACGATCTCGGCACGAATACAAAGCTTTCGCAGCGCCAGCTCGTTCGCAGCCACATCCGTGTTCGCTTGCTGAGCGAGCGCATGCTTCAGCACGTCCACGCCGCGCTTCGGCAACTTGGCCGGGCCGGCGAGCGCACCTGCCGCCGCTTGTTTCAATGTATCCAGTTCCGTCGCGTCGGCGTTTCGAGCCGCAGCGAGACGATACGCCCGCACGTGGTTGGCGGCATCGAACAGGCTGGTCCAGCCCTGCTCCGCATCTCGTGCGTGCTGCTGGGCCACGGCTTTGTGACAACGCTCGAACGCTCGCTCGAATTTGTCTTGCAGCTGCCGTGCGTTCTGTTTCGGCAGCTCGCCGAGTTCATCGAACGCGACTCGCAGCTCGGGCAGGCGCTTCGCCTGCTCCAGCAGTTCCGGACCCGACAGCGCGGCGATCTTCTCCAGCTCCTCGCACAAGCCGACGGCCTGTGACTTGTTGGCTTCGAGCGCCTCGTTGTGACTGGCGAATTCCTGCTGCCGCTTCTGGAACAAAGCATCGCAGTGCTGGCGGAATTCCTCCCACAGCTTGCGATCGTCGTCGCGCGCCACCGGACCGACGGATTTCCATCGTTCCTGCAGGCGCTTCACTTCGTCGGTGGCCTTCCTGCTGTCCGTCGAGCCGAGCAGCCCTCGCGCCCGCTCGATGAGCATCTTCTTTTCTTTCACGTTGCGCGCGTACTCAGCGTCGACGCGGGTCTGCAACGAAGCGGTCAGCTCATTGAACCTGGCCTGCAAGCTCTCGGCATGGGCCGGATCCACCGGCGAGTGTTCCCGCCACATCTGCCGCGACTCACGTAGTGCCGTGATCACAGTGCGCCAATCGGGTTCTTCCCAATTGTGTTGCGACTCGAAGGTGGCGAGGCGTTCAAACAGCGCCTCACGCTGACGCAGGTTCTCGGCCTTGATCTGATCCTGAGCGGCGAAAAATTCGCGACACGGCTGATATGCCTTTTGCGCGGCCTCGTGGAATCGCTGCCAGTCGGCTTCGACCTCCTCGCCCGCGCCCTTGCTCAATGTCCGCCAATGTTCCTGCAGGTCCTTGATCTGGCCTGCGAGCGCCGACGGGTGCATGGTGGCGCCGATCAGCGACTCCATGCGCTCGATCAGCTCGATGCGCTTGGGCGCGACCGAAAAGCTCTTCCAGTCCTTGAGTTCCTGCAGCTTCGCATCGAGCTGCTGAAGCTGCTTGGCGAGATGCGGCGGCAGGTGCGGGGCACTGGCGATCTTCTCTTCGATGGCACGACGCAGGCCGGCAGCCGTTTTGCTGCTGCCGGCGGCCAGCGCGCCATGTGCCTTGCGAACCAAGCCACCGATCTGTCGCACAGCGTGCGTTTCGGCTTCGAGCTTGTCCGCCTTGGCCTTGCGCTCTTCTTCCTCGACGCGGGCACGTTCGGCGGCAGCGGCAGCGGCGGCTTTCTCTTCCTGCTCGCGCTGCTTTTCAGCTAACGCGGCGGCATTCGCAGCTGCGAGCTCGCGAGCCGCCTCGACGGCGATCTGTCGCAGGTGTTGCGCGATGACTTCGCGAGCGCGATCGATCGCCTGCCGAGTTGCCTGGACCACGTCTGCTTCCGCATGGGCGGAGACGGCGGTCCAACGACTCTCCAGCTGCTCCAACGTCGGCGTGAACAGCGGATCGAAGTGGCGGTGGCTATGTCGCTCCAGGGCGGCGGCGGTCGCATTCGCCTCCGCCCGGAGATGCTCGACCTCGCGCTCCTGCGCCAGCAGCGCATCGCGCTTGCGTGTCAGAATTTTGTAGACGCTCTTGTCCTTGCCACCGCGGGCGTCCCGAATCAGCTGCCGAATTTGCGCAGGATCCTCGATCGCCTCGGCCGCCAGCTGCCGGATCCGGGTCGACGCACCTTCGATGACCAGCCTGGCGACGGCGGCGGTATCGCCGGACGCAATCGCCGCTTTCAAGGTCTCCTCCTCCTGCGCGGCAAGCAAGGCAGGATCCGGCCCAGCCGGCGCGGCCGGTTGCGGAGTTGCGGGCTCCATGGAACGTTCCCGGGGCTTCTGCGGAACCGAAGGGGGTGGCGCCTTCCGAAAGCGCGAAAACAGCGACATCGAGCGATCCTAGGCTGAAACGTCTGCGGACGCGTACTCTAGCAATGTTGTCGCATCGGCGCTCAGGGGATCTGCTCGCGCAGCCCGTGCACCTTCATCTCGCGCTTGGAAAGCTGCCGTTTGCTCACCGCATACATCGCCGCCGATCCATACAGACGCTCGCGCTCCTGCGCATCCACATACAGCGAGATCTCACGCCGAAGCACCACGTCGTAACGCCGGTCATAAACGATCTTTTTCTTGCACTGACCGTGCACGATGTGCTCCACCGCCCGCCCCGCCGGCACTTCCGCCAGCGTGATCTGGAACCAAAGATCGTCGAGCCGCAGCAGCACAGTGCGGTCTTTCAAGATGCGGCGGCGAGCGACCAGCTGCGCCTGCTGTTGCTGTCGCCACTCGACGAACTCTCGCTGCCGGGCGCGGTACTGTTTGTTGACGCGGATCAATCCGGTCAGCGGATCGACATACAACTCCTGGCGCAGCTCGCCCGGCCGGACGCTCGACAGCCGATCCAGATCGATCAACCGCTCGTCGCGCACGGCGACGCGAACGGCAATGAAATCGTCGATGTGCTGGTGGATGTGCTGCTGCACGGTGTTGCGACGATCGATGCCCGCGCTGATCTCGCTGAACACCTTGTTCCACGGGCGCCCGACCTGCGCACGCAGATAACGACGCAGCGGCGCCAGGTTCTCATTGAGGAAGCGACCGGCATAGCCGGCACGCATGCCGAGCTGCATCGGCCCGTCGAAATCGTCCCGCCACTGCACGGCCCGTCGATCGCCGCCCTTCCAGCCGCGCGGCCGCTCGACGATCACTTTGTACATATCGCTACGCATAGGACTCCAGAAACAAAAAACCCTCGGCACGACCGAGGGTTTTTGGAGTCCGCAAACAACTGCGACTCGCCGCTCGGCTTCAGGGGTGCGCCACCCGCGAAGCCAAGGCTGCGAGTCAGGCGCTCACGAGATGTGCTGCAGAGTTGTTTGCAAATTCACTTGTTCGTTACTCCCATGTGGGGGCGCGCAGAATATCTATTACGACGTGCGTGTCAAGAGTCTTCCGACCTGAACGACGCCGCGCGCGGGACGCCTGTTCGGACGATGTCGATCAGGATCGGTCTGGAAAGTTTCTTGCGGACGCGGCTACTCGCAGTTCTTCGATGCGCCCGCGTGCCTATCATTGCGCCTGCTCTCTCCCCCCAAAAATGGATCTGAATACGATGTTATTTTGGTCGCGCTGGACGCCGGGCCCGGAGTCTGAAGCGCAGGATGCTTTGTTCGTGAGTGTGACTCGCTTTGAGGCGTTCCGGATGCGCCACCTGCCCGGCATCGCTTACGCGGGTGTGACCATGATGCGCCGCTGGCACGAGATTCCGGGCGCGGTGGGAACGTGGCTGTGGGTGGACGCGCTCGATCGCGCATCGGGCTCTGTGTCCGTCTGGCGCACGGAAAGTGACATGCGCAAATTCGTGCGCTGGAAACCTCACCTGGAGATCGTGAGCCGATATCGCCTCAAGGGTCGCATGAGCTCGACCAGCTGGAGCGTGCCGCGACTCGAACGTCGAGACATTCGCACAGATGCTGCTCGCTGGCTGAGCGCCGCTGCGGCGACGTGAATGTGTCAGGCTGCTGTTTGCGGCTGCGGCTGCGGCGACTGGCGCGTAGCGCGTTTCGCGGTGTACATGGCTTCGTCCGCCTGACGAATGACTTCGTCGAGCGTTTGTGCGGACTGCGCGGACCAGGCTGAAATTCCGCAGCTGGCTTTGAGCTCGAAGCCGCGAACAGCGGCGTCTTCGTTGAACTTCGCGATCGCCGCGGCCAGGCGTTGCGCCATCGCCTGCCCATTCGTTTGCGCAGTGCCGAGGACACAAAACTCATCGCCACCCAGGCGTGCGATGACGTCGGCTTCGCGGAATGTATGTCTGAGCACGTCGGCGAGATTCTTCAGCAGCTCGTCGCCGGCGTGGTGGCCGTACTCATCGTTGACCTGCTTCAGGCCGTCCGCGTCGATGAAAGAAACGATCTGATCCGTACCCAGCCGGCGCGCATCTTTGTGACTTTGCTCGGCCATGAGATTGAAGCCGCGCCGATTGTATAAACCGGTGAGCTCATCGAGCAGCAGCAGATTGCGAATCGCCTCGTTCGCCTCCTCCAGCTCCCGAGTCCGGTCTCGCACCCGCCGTTCGAGCTCGGTGTAGATACGAACGTTCTCCATCGCCACCGCCGTGCTGTCAGCCAGCGCTTGTAGTAAGCGCACCTGGTGCGCGCTCGCTTCGTGACGTTCCGCCCAATAAACGCCAATCGCGCCGATCGGATCGAGGCTGCGGATTGGCACCATCGCCAGGCTTTTCACGAATGTCGGCCGATACGCTTCGCATGGAATCCTGGGATCGGCATAGATATCGGGAATCACGGCCGCGCGCCGATTGATCATCGACCAGCCGCTGACACAGGCCTCCATGGGAAAGCGCATGCCCTTCCACAGCGGCGTAATCGCATCTTCGTCGGCGTAATAACACATGCCGTTTTCACGCAACACAAACGTTGCGCCGTCCGCACCGCACAGCTTGCGCGCTGCATGTCGCACGATCTCCTGCACCGTCCCGAGATCGCGAGCAAACGAAAGCTGCTGGATGGCACGAATCAAAGTCATCGCTGCCGCCGACCGCTGAATACTTATATTAAAACTCCTATACCGGTCGGTATGACTGTATGTCAATCAGGCCATTCAGGTCATCGCAGTGCACCAGCGGGCATCTCCCCGTCAGATTTCCAAGCACACCTTGCCGAAGTGTCGTTGTGACGCGTAGTACTCGAACGCCGCGCCCAGCCCCTGCAGGGGAAAACATCGGTCGATCACCGGCTGCAAACGATTGACCTCGATGGCGCGGATCATGTCTTCCTGGTCGGCGCGATTGCCGATGGAAATACCGCTGAGGCGGAGCTGATTCGAAAACAACGCCGGGATCGAGACCTCCGCTGCCACACCGGTCAACAAGCCGACGATCGCGATGTGCCCTCCCGTCCGGCATGCGGCAATCGATTGCGAGAATGTCGCCGGCCCGCCGACTTCGATCACGTGATCGACACCGCGGCCGTCGGTCAGATCTTTCGCCTTGCGGCCCCAGTCCGACACGGCCCGGTAGTTGATGACATCGTCGGCGCCAAGACGCTGCAGCTTCTCCAGCTTGTCTTCCGATGATGATGTCGCGATGACTCGCGCGCCGGCGGCCTTCGCGAACTGCAGCGCGAACAGTGATACACCGCCGGTGCCGAGCGTCAACACCGTATCGCCCGGCTTCACTCGACCGCACACGACCAACGCCCGCCACGCGGTCACTCCGGCGCACGTGAGCGTCGCCGCCTGCTGATGTGTGTAACCCGCTGGCGCCTTCGTGAACGCATGCGCCGGCATACACACGTATTCGCTCGCATATCCGTCGACAGTCTCGCCGGGTATGTCGCGCTTCGTGGCGGGCGTCATATCGCCGCTCAACCAGTGCATCCAGAATGTGCTGACAACGTGATCGCCGACTTTAAATGCGTCTACGCCGTCGCCCAATGCCATCACTTCGCCGGCGCCATCGGTCATGGGCACTCGGCCGTCCGCGCTCGGAATAATCCCCAACGCAACCATGTGATCATGCGCGTTGATCGAGCTCGCCCGTATCCTGACCAGCACCTCGCCCGGCCTCGGCTGCGAAGGATCGTCCTCGACCAGTTGCAGATTCTCCAAGCCGCCCGGCGCTCGCAGTTTGACCCGTTTCATCAGCATCTCCTGAGGTGACGGGTGCAGTATGGCCCTCGAACACCGTGGCGGCGGAGTAACAACCGTGGCGAGCTTTCGCTACCTGGGCGTGAGTTTCAGCAATCGGCCGCCGGAGCCGTTTTGTTGATCTTCCAGCACCCAGATCACGCCGTCGGGTCCTTGTTCGACCTCACGAATGCGCTGATTCAAGTTCAGGCGCTCCGCTTCGCGTGCTGACGTGCCGTTGATCTCCACTCGAACGAGTGCCCGCGCCGAGAGCCCCCGTTGGAAACAACCGGCCGCGAGCGACAACCGTACCGCGCGCTGTTCGCACCGGCCTCCGCGTAGCTGAAATAAATCAGATTGTTTGCTGCAAATCCCGGATGCAGAACCACATCCAGCAGTCCGCCGTGTCCGCCATAAGAAACAGCCGGCAGGCCGGTGATGTTTGCGGTGGAACCACCGACAGTGTAGACGCGCAGGCGACCTCTCGAACATCGATGGCGCTCGCCTGGGCGTCGCGGGGTGTTCGAGGCGGCAAAGGCGCGATGGTCGCCGGCGCGTTCGACGAAGCATCAAGCTCAGGCTGCCGCAGGAACCCGGCTCCAGCGGTTAGCGGCTGGCCGCCTGGAGCCGTAGATGCGAACATGAGTCGATGAAACTGTATCGACTCGATTCGACGGTCCAGGCCCGCGGCGATCTGTTCGAGCTGCGCAACCCGCAGGGGCGGATTTTCGATTTCTTTATTCTCAACCAGGGCAGCGACGCGTCGTTGCAATTCTCCAAGCCGCGAGCCCAGGCGCAGTCGCGCATCCGGCTGCACGACGTGCTCCGTTCCGATTATCTGAACGCCGTCATCGGAGTGCCCATCTTCTCCGAGCGGGCGCGCGCCGTGCTGTCCGAAGCGTTCCCCGATGAGTTGAAGTTCTATGAGTGTGCGGTGGAATGCCAGGGGCAGGAGCTCGGGTTCTTTCTCGCCAAAGCACTGCTGTATCTGCCGCTGATGGACAAGGAGAAGACCACCTATCGCACGCTGACGGACGGCGAGCAGATCCCACACGAAGTGGTCTATCGCAGCGAGTTCGAGCGGGAATTCGCCATCGCTCGCGACCTCGACTGGCCGACGCAGCTGGTGGTGTCTCAGCACTTCGTCGATGTCTGCCAGCGCGAATCGTTGCAGATCGGCTTCGCCGAGCCGCTGTAAGCGACGGACTGAAACATAACCGTCACATACACCCACTAGCATCCGCCGCACATTTGCCTGGCGGGGTGTTGGGGAACCGGGGTGTCTGATCGAACGGAGCTGGCGAGCGGCATGGAGGTCGCTCTGGACGATGCGAGGGCACGCTGGTTCATGCATCACATCCTGCCGCACGAGGCAGCGCTCCGCGGCTGGTTGTCCCGCCGACGGGCGCCTGCGGCATTCGATGTGGACGACATCGTGCAGGAAAGTTATGCCGTGCTGGCCGAACGCGAGCGGCTGGACGACATTCTGAATCCTCGCGCCTACTTGTTTCAGGTGGCGCACTCACTGGTCGTTCGCAACATCCGTCGCGCGCGTATCGTGCCGATCCTCGCCGTCGAAGATCTCGGTCTGCTGGATCCCGCAGACGAGGCTGCCACACCGGAACAAAGCGCGATTGCACACGATGATCTGCGCCGCCTGGCCGAAGTCATCGGGAGCATGCCGGGCCAAACGCGCGAGGCGTTCGTCCTGCGCCGCATTCGTGGCTTGTCACAACGAGAAATCGCCTCGCACATGGGGCTGTCGGAAAACACCGTCGAAAAGCACATCGTGCGGGGGATCCGCTGGTTGGGAGATTGGTTTGGCAGTGGCGGAAACCCACCCGCCAAAACCTCTAATCAGTTGGAGCGTGAAAAAAGGCGTGCCAGTGGACGAGCGCGAAAGCAGCCAGGCTATTGACCGAATCGCCACCGCATGGGTGGCCAGGATGGATCGTGCGCCACTGTCTGCCGACGAAGCCGCAGAGCTGAAACGATGGCTCGCCGGCGACCGGCGTCGTCGTGGCGCATTCATGCGTGCCAAAGCGATCTGGATGCGCAGCGAGTCTGCGCGTGCACTCGGCCCGCAATACAACCCGGAAGAATTTCAACCTGCTGTCGTCCCTCGCAGCCGCTGGATGCAATGGAGTGGCGCCCTCGCCGCTTCGTTTGTACTGGTCGTGATCCTGGTCGCCACGTTGGCGATGCCCACGGCCTACGCCACGTCCAAAGGAGAAATGCGCACCGTGCCGTTGGGAGATGGCACGACCGTGACGCTCAACACCGATACTCGTATCAAAGTGTACGAGGACGAAGGTCATCGACGAGTCCGCGTCGTGCGCGGCGAAGTATTGATTGAAGGTGCCGGCACAGCGGTACCGACAGTCGTTGAAGTCGGCGAGAAACATCTGGAAGCGTCCGGCGCGACGTTCGTCGTGCGCAAGCTCGACGATCGGCCCGCCGAAGTGTTGGTGCAAGATGGCCGCGTCGTGTTGGCCCAGCAAACAAACTCGTTTCCGTTACCACCGAACACCAGCACCTCGTTGCCGGACGGAAAAGAATGGCAGCTCACCGCGCTCTCATTCGGTCAAATGGGTCGCGAGCTCGCCTGGCGCGAAGGCAAGATTGCTCTACAAGGTGAAACGCTGGCTGAAGCCGTCGCCGTTTATGCACGCTACAGCGACACGCCCATCGTGATCGCCGATCCGGAGCTGGCGCGCATGCAAGTCACCGGATTGTTTGCTGTCAACAATCCATTGGGATTCAGCCGCGCCGTCGCCGAAGTGTTTCACGCCGACGTGCATCGAGAAGACGGCCAGATCGTCATTGCCCGTTCACATTGAACTTTTTGTGACAGGTAGCGGAGACGACCTCACCACGGCTCTTAGTTCTCAATCCCGCCTTTCACACAGGCTCGTTGAGAACGTCGAATGAATCGTTACAAGAACGCCCTGTTGGCCAGTGCCATTGCAGCCGCACTCGCTTGCCCTCCTCACGCAGTCGCGCAGCAGCGCAGGTTCGAAGTTCCCGCACAGCCCGCGGTCACTGCCATTCCTGAACTGGCCCGGCAGGCGCAAGTACAAATCATCGCGCCCGCAGGCTCGTTGGAAGGCATCAACACGCCAGCAATCGCCGGCGACATGGATGCACGCGAAGCCTTGCGCACGTTGCTGGCGGGCACCGGCCTCACTATCAAGTCCGACGAAGGCAATGTGATTTTGCTGGAGCAGGCCGGCGGCGCTGCTGCTCGCACGCAATCGGGCCAGCAGATCGGCAGCGGCGGCGTGCGCGGTCGCGTCCTGAACACCGCGACCGGCGAGTACGTGCGCAACGCGGAGATTCGCGTCGAGGGCACACCCATCGTCACCTACTCCGAGGACGGCGGTAACTTTCGTCTCAACGGCGTGCCCGCCGGCGATGTCACTGTCGTTGTGAAATACACCGGCTTGCAGGAGTCGCGAGCGGCCACGACTGTCGTCGCGGGTGAAGTCGTGACGTTGGACTTCGAGCTCAAGGTGCCTTCCTACGCCGGAGCCGGCATCGATGCCGTCGACATGGTCGTCGTCACCGCGAAGCGCGAAGGCCAGGCCCTGGCCATCATGGAACGCCGCGCCGCCATGAATGCCAAGAACGTCGTCGCTGCCGACAACTTCGGCGCGCTCACCATGGGCGACGTGGGCGAGTTCATGAAATCGATGCCGGGCATCTCTCTTGCGTACACCGAAGTCGACGCAACTGCCGTGCGCATCGGCGGACTCGATCCGAAATATTCCACGTTCACTGTGGACGGCGCCCGCATGGCCACCGCGACCTCGAACAACAACGACGGCCGCCAGAACTCCTTCGAGCAGATGTCCATCACCGGCATCGCCTCCATCGAGCTCAACAACACACTGACCGCACGCATGGACGCCGACTCGCCCGGCGGTCAAATCAATCTGCGCAGCAAGTACGCTTTCGATCGCACCGACCGCGAAGTGATCATGCAAGTCGGCGCCGTCGGCACGTCCGACTCCACCACCTGGGACAAGTACTTCCCCGACGACAAGAAACATTCGACCATCTATCCGTCGGCGCAGCTCGGCTATGGCGACATCTTCCTGGACGGCCGCCTCGGCGTCGCGTTCAACACCAGCTACAACGCGAACTACGTGCAACAGGACCGCATTCAGACCGATTGGTCCTACCTGCCGGATGGCCGAGTGCTGCCCTATCGCATCATGTGGCGCCCGGGCCCGAAGATGACCAGCCGCACGGCCGCCAACCTGAGCGCCGACTATCAGCTGACGGACGATCTGGTGCTGTCTTTGCGCAGCACGTACTCGTTCTATGACGTCGAGTACTTCAATCAGTACACGTTCTTGTACTTCGGCACCGAGTCGAAAACGTATGCCACGCCGGACTCCACGTCGACGCACATCGTCGTCAATCCTAACGGCACCAACACACGCTGGCGCTCCGAATATTCACACCGCTACGCCGGCACGCCGACTTATACGATCGCGCCCAAGCTGGAATTCAAGGGCGATACGACGGAAATCACGCTGCGCCCCAGCTATTCGCGCTCGGAATTCAACTTCCGCGACAACGACAAGGGCTTTTTCGTTCGAACCGACTCATGGCTGACCGGCATCGGCTTCACGCTCGACCGCGCGTCGGAAGATTCGAATGCATGGAACATCAGGCAGACCGCCGGCCGCGATTGGAGCGATCCGACGAACTACAATCGCGACGCGGACATCGGCAACAACATCCGCACCTCCCAGTCCGATGCCGTCAACCAGCAGTACGGCGGCAACCTGGATGTGAAAAAGGACGTCAACTTCGGCAGCCTGCCCGTCACACTGATGAGCGGCGTGGGCAGTCGCAAGAACGACTGGAGCACCACCGAAGGCTCCTTCCAACAATTTCAGTATGTCGGCCCGACCGGCGACCTGGCTCAGCGCGATCCGGCGGCCGTGATCCCGTGGACCCAGAATTATCAGTTCGGCATTCTCGGCTTCAACGCCGGCAACATGAACGATCAGAACTGGCGCGCGGACAGCAACTACGGAGTCTATGACATCTACCAGGCTCATCCGGAATATTTCGTCCCGGATACCGTCGGCAACTTGAAGCGCAGGCTCGACAACAACAAGCGCATTCAGGAAGACATCGATGCCGCATACTTCGAAGCCGAGACGCGCGTCGGCGACGCTCGCTTTGACCTCGGCGTTCGTTACGAGCAGACCGAGACGGCGGCGCGAATTGCAAACATTCGCTCGACCGCGGAGGTGACCGCCGCCGGTCTCAACGTCAACACGGTCGAAGGCCTGCTGTACCAGTATCACAACGGCAGCTATTCGCAGCGTCGTGGCAAATATGACGATTGGTTCGTGAGCGGCGGCGTCAAGTACGACTTTACAGAACAACTCGTCGGCCAGCTGGCCTTCAGCCAGGCCATTCTGCGCCCGGACTACGGCAACCTCGGCGGCGTGGTGACGTTGAACGAAAGCACCATGACCGCCACGGTGCCGAACCCAGAGCTGAAGCCGGAACACTCGACCAAATATTTCGCCAGCCTGCAGTACTACCTCGAACCCTCGGGCATCGTCGGCCTGTCGTATTACCGGCTGGACATGAAGGACATGCAGGTGACCGGCATCACGGTCGATCCACGGGATGTGGGATTCAACCCGGACGAATATTCCGGCTACACCTTCCGCAGCACGCAGAACGCGCCCGGAACCAGCACCAACGAAGGCATGACGTTCGAGTACAGCCAGCAGCTCACATTCCTGCCCGGCGCGTTCAAGGGCCTCAACGTGTTCGGTTCGATCACGCGCGTCGATCCGGACGGCGTGCGCGTGAACCTGCCGGAGCGCTCGGCGAACTGGGGTGTGGGCTACAGCTACGGCCCGTTCGACTTCAGGGTCAACGGCAATTACCAGTCGAAGTATCGGGTCGGCGCGCTGAGCAACACGCCGACGACTGCGAACAACGGCATCCTGTATCACACCTCTCGCGACCTGTGGAATATCAGCGCCAGCTACAAGGCCTCGAAGAACGTCGACGTGCAGCTCGCCGGGCGAAATATTTTTAACGAGCCCGACATCATCTATTCCAACGTCGAGAGCCGCGTGCAGCAGTACACGATCTACGGCTCGATGTGGAACCTCGGCGTCAAGGTGACTTTCTAAAGCGGCGACATGATGTCCAATTCACGTTCCGCAGCGTTGCTGCTGCTCCTGTCCGCGTTCGCGGCGACGGCTCAGCCCGTCGCCGCCGCGCCTCTCGCCCAGCTGCCGCTGAAACAAAACGGCGGCACCTGGCCCTCGGGACACGTGCAAGGGATCGCCGTGGATGTTCAGGGCGGCTATATCTATTACTCCTTCACCAATCTGCTGGCGAAGTACGATTTCAGCGGCAAGCTCATCGGCACGCTGATCGGCTGGACCGGCCACCTCGGCGATCTGGATTTCAATCCCGCCGACGGCAAAGTGTATGGCTCGCTCGAATACGGCAAGGACGAGACGTTTTATATCGCCGTGATCGATGTGAGCCGCCTCGACCGCATTGGCATCGAGGCGAAGCAGAACAAAATCTTCCGCACAGTGTATCTGCCGGAAGTCGCGAAGGACTTCACTTCAGGCCGCTACGGCTGTTCCGGCATAGATGGCGTGAGCTTTGGCCCTGCGTTCGGCCATGCCGACGGGCCGAACTATCTCACCGTGGCCTATGGCGTTTACGGCGACAACTCGCGCAACGACAACGATCATCAGATCCTGCTTCAGTACGACATCGGCAACTGGAACAAGTACGCCCGCCCATTCAACGAAGCTGATCTGCATCACAACGGACCAGACAAACTGCTGGGGAAGTATTTTGTCCGCACCGGCAACACGACCTGGGGCGTGCAGAACCTGTCGTACGATCCGTCGCTGCAGCGCTGGTTCCTCGGCGTGTACCAGGGCAAGAAACCTTCGTTCCCAAATTATCTGTTGTTCGCGATCGACGCGAAGACGCAGCCGAAGCCCGGTGAGTTGATCGGCGTGGGCGAACGAGGTCAGCTGCTCGCGCTCGCCGACGACGGCTTGAAAGATGCGGCGACGGGCGTGCGAGGCTGGAATCAAAAAGGCGACGTGGGCTTCCAGCCCGTCGGCCACGGATTGTTCTATCTTTCGGTGAACTCCGGTGAGAAAGGTGCGCAGACCTCCGATCTCACCTTGATGCGCTGGACCGGCGATGCCAACCAGCCGTTCGTCCCCGCCAAAGCGGAGGATCTGCATTGACTTTGAATATCGATCGCCGGCGCCTGGTCATCGGCGGCGCGCTCGGCTTGGGAGCTTTAGCGCTGCCCATCGGTCGCAGTCTCGCCGCCGAAGTTCTCGGCGCCAGGGGCTTCACACACAACGTCGCGAGCGGCGAGCCCGGCTCCGATTCAATGCTGCTGTGGACTCGCTACGTGCCGTCCGCGAGCGTCAACGAAGTTCGATTGGATGCGGAGCTCGCGTTGGATGCCGAGTTCACACGTGTGACTGCCGGAGGCAGCGTACGCACCGGCGCGTATCGCGACTGGACGGCGAAACTCACAATCGACGGCCTGCAACCACGCACCACCTATTGGTATCGATTCATCGCGCCGGATGGCAGCAAATCGCCAGTGGGACGCACTCGAACGCTGCCAGTCGGCGAGGTCGATCGCTTCGGGCTGGGTTTGTTCTCTTGCTCCAACCTGCCGATGGGCTGGTTCAATGCGTACGCGCATGCGGCTGCCCGCGACGATCTCGACTTGTGGCTGCACGTCGGCGATTACATCTACGAGTACGGGCTCGCTGCATACAAACCGACCGATCTGGTTGCGGATCGAGATGTCATGCCGGCGCACGAGCACGAAATGATCAGCCTCGCCGACTATCGCCTGCGCCACGCCTGCTATCGCGCCGATCCGGATCTGCAGAAGCTGCATCAGATGGCCCCGATGGTGGCGCAGTGGGACGACCACGACAGCACCAACGACAGTTGGGAAGGCGGCGCGGCGAATCATCAGCCAAAGACCGAAGGCGATTGGAACACTCGTCGCGCGGCCGCGATGCAGGCTTATCGCGAGTGGCTGCCGGTTGCCGAAGATCCCTGGAAGTCATATCGCATCGGCTCGCTCGCGACGTTATATCGGACCGAGTCGCGCCTGCTCGCTCGCACGCGCCCCGTCTCGGCTGAACTGTCCAAAGCTCATGGGGCCAGCAATCCCGGCGTGGCGCTGCGAGATTTTCGCGATCATGTCTGGCGCGACCCCAGCGCCACCATGCTCGGCTCCGATCAAGAGTCGTGGCTGGCGCACGAATTCAAACGCAACGCGGCCGCGTCGACCTGGCAGATGGTCGGCATGGGCACCATCCTCGGACGCACCCTGATGCCGGAACGAGCACCGGGCTGGCTGCGCCCCGAGGTCGGCGAGAACGTCCTGAAGAAATACCAACGAGATGTGCTGGCGTCGAAGCTGGGCGTGCCGATGTGGATGGATCGTTGGGACGGCTACCCTGCCGCTCGCTCGCGCCTGTTGAAAGCAGCTCAACGAGCGGACGCGGATCTGGTGATGTTATCCGGCGATAGTCACAACGCGTGGGCATACTCGCTGGCGGAGGACGGACAACCCGTGGGCGTCGAGTTTGCCGGTCACAGCGTGACCTCTCCTGGCATCGAAGCGCAGATGGCTGTCGATCCTAAAGACGTCGCACGCGCCTTTGTCGATATGAACCCGGAGCTGGTGTGGGCCGACACCAGTCACCGCGGCTATACGATGATCGACATCACTCCGCAGCGGATAACCGGCGAATGGGTGTTCCTGCAAACAATCAAGTCACGCAGCACTGCTGTCGCCGGCACTCACCGCATATCGGCGGAGCGCGGACGACGCAAGCTGTCGGGTTGATCGGCGACGTCATTTGTCTGAGCGGCTGCCCAAGTGGCGGCCGTCAGCGCCGTCAGCAGCGCAACCACGCCGATGTAATAAGCCGGCGCGTGCGGATTGGATCGCATCCATAACGTGACGATCAGCGGCGTCAAACCGCCCGAGATCGCGTACGCAACGTTATAAGAGAACGAAAGGCCCGAGTAACGGATCGGGGCCGGAAACGCTCGTAACGGCAGCACCGGCACGATGCCGACGACGCCAACGCACGTGCCAGCAACGATGTATGCGACCGTGAAGTGCTCGGGCGCGCCGGTCATCACCTGAAACAAAACCAGCGCCGAGATGAACATCAGCGCGGCGCCTGCGATCAGCACCTTGCGGACTCCAAAACGATCCGCGGCCCAACCGTACACGACACAGCTGAGTGCGAAGCCGAGCGTGGCCCAGGAATTCGCATGCAGCGCCTGGGCCGCCGGAATCTTGGCCACCGCTTGCGCCAGGGTCGGCGTCATCAGAATCACGATCACGATGCCCGCCGTCAGAAACCAGCTGAGCACCATCGAGCGCGCGACACTCGCACGATGACCGCCGAGCACGCGTCCGATCGGCAAGCCGGCCTCCAGCGCACGACGCTGCTGCAGTTCCTTGAACACCGGCGTCTCGTGCAAATAGCGCCGCAGCCACAATGCGAGCAGGCCGAACAAACCGCCCAGAACGAATGGCACGCGCCAGTAACCCGCGAGCACTTGCTCATTCGTCCAGAGCGAATGAATCGCGCCCGCGACCAACGAGCCGAGCAGGATGCCGACCGTCAGACCGCCGGATAACACACCGCAGGCGAGACCGATGCGACGCTCCGAGACGTGCTCGGAAACAAATACCCACGCACCGGGTACTTCGCCGCCCACCGCCGCACCTTGCAGAATTCGCAACGCCAGCAACAACACGGGCGCTGCGAGGCCGATCGATGCATACGTCGGCAGTGCGCCGATCAGCAGCGTCGGCAGCGCCATCAACAGCACGCTCAGCATGAACATCTGTTTGCGACCGATGCGATCGCCGAAATGCGCCATCAGCACGCCGCCGATGGGACGAGCCAGGTAACCGGCGGCAAAGATGCCGAGCGTCTGCAGCTGCCGCAGCCAGTCCGGAATGTCGGGCGGAAAGAACAGCGCGCCGATCGTGGTCGCAAAGAACACGAAAATGATGAAGTCGTAAAACTCCAGCGCGCCGCCCAGTGAAGCCAAGAACAGCGTTCGACGGTCCGTCGCAGACAGGTTTCCTGATTGCATGTCGTTCAATGGTTGAGCGGCAGATCGACGCGGTTGTTGAGCCGTGTCACTTCGGGCTGATCGCCCTCCAACATCACTCTCACACGAGCGGCACCGGAAGACAACGGCAGGCGGACAATCGCGCTCTTCGCGACCAGGTCGCTCGGTGCCGGCAGCGGCGGAATCGTAGTACGTGCCAGCTCGCGGCCGCGATTGTCTTCGAGTATAGCGACGCCCGCGGACGTGCCGACATGACCGAGGCTGTAAACATTGAGCTCGACAGCATCGTTCAGCACGCGCGTTTCGTCGCGACCAATGCCAAGGTCCGGCCGCAGCTCCACCGCTTGTCCCGCCTGTTCGAGCTCGAGTTCCATCACGTACACACTGCGCGGTGGGAACACCACGTCGACCGACGCACTCTTCTCGAAGTCGATGGTGCGTTCAGAAACACCGCGATCGGGTGTATCGGCGCCACGCGTATCCACGCCCTGCTTTATCCGCCAGCGTCCGGCTGTGACGTTCCAGCCCGTCATCGTCGCACGCTGCGGCTTCTTGCTCAGGTTATAAGCAATCACCTTGAAGCGGTCCTGTCGTGGCTGCGGCACCAGCAAGCCGACATTCACCGCACCTTCTGGATCGGCGAAGCGCCAGCTCACCGTGTGGCCGGGGAATGTCTGATTGCGCACCAGGGCGAGGCCGCCCAGGCGTGCGCGCTGCAGATTCTCACTCGGCGCCGTGACACGATCGCTCCACCAATGCCCGTCCGTCATCAGGTACATGCGCTGAGCTTTACGGCGCGTGCCATCGGCGAACAATGTTTCCAGGTATTTCTTGTCGCCGCTCATCTCCCAGGCGACGTAGGTTGCGAATCCCGGCGCATCGCCGCGCTCGGCGGCGGCCGCCAGCTGTTTGCCCCACTCCGCACGTTTGTTGAGAGCATCCAGATAGTTCTCGCCCAAGTTCGCGACGCTGCCCGGCCCGCTGCGCCCCACCAGATATTCGATCGCTTTGAGATAACGCGCATCGCCGCTCCAGCGCCAGGCGGCCCAGAACGTGTGCATGACATCGGCCGCACCGACGCCGTCGCGCAACTCGCCGCCGCGCGTTTCGTCGGTGCGCCAGTTGATCTCGTTCGGCAGCACCCACGTGCCATCGTTGGCCGTGTATGCATGTGCGAGATAACTATCGGCGAGGCCTGTGACGATGGCGCGACTTCGCTCGTTCGCGTTGTAGCCGCCCATCAGGAATGCCGGGTGCAGGAACGGAAACGAATACGGCTTCTGCCATTGCCAGTTCGGCTCGCGATATTGCTTGCGGCCGCCGAACCAGTCGGTGGAGAACAACAGGTGACCTTTGGGATTCGGCTGAACGACGTTTTCGAACGCCTTCACCGTGGTCATCATGCGCGTCAGCGTCAGCGGATCGCCCCAATTGAGATACAACCGGGCGGAGTCGCTGTTGATGCCTTCCTCGTAGGAATGCAGCTCGTCGGTCTCGATGGTCGACAGGCCGTTGGTAAACATTCCGTGCTTGTGAGCGGCATCGGCGAGCGCGATCAGCGAGGTGTTGAGCTTGTCCGGGTCGACGCCCATCAGCGCGACCGCGGGCCATTGCTGAACCAGATCCGAGTCGTCGGAAATGCCGCCGCCGAAGTCGCCGTACTCCACCTGGCGCTCATCGATCCACCAGTTCACGAAGTGTCGAACCTGCTTCAACTCCTCGGTCTGCCAGAACGCCCACGCAGGCACACCAGCCGGCGGCGTCGGCGCGTCGTACGACAGCGGCGACTGGTTGCCGAAGCTCATGTAATCCCAATACACGCGGCCGGGCATGTGATCGGGATCGACGCGCAACAGATCGCTCGCGTCCGCATGCACGCGACGATACAAACCCTGCCGCTTGGAGGTCGTGTGCTCTTCGACCAGGAAGCCCCAATTGTCCTTCACCTGGTTGAAACGATCGGCGACGTGCTCGGCAATCGCAGCCTTTCTGGGCTTGAACACGAGACGGATCTGCGCACCGTCGAGCATCGCGGCATTGAACGCCGGCGCGGCCGAGGCGATTGTGAGATACAAGCTGTCTTCGGTCAGGATGCGATCGCGCAGATCGAGCCACAGCGTGCGCTTTTCTTTCGGGCGCACCGACACGGACAGGTCGATCATGTCTCGGCCCGGCCAGATCGGATCTTTGATACGAATGTTGAGCGGGATCAGGCCGTCGTGCGTGGGCTGCAGGTCGAGTGCCGGCAGATCGATGGCGACACCATCGAGGCCGTCGTACATATTTTCCCAGCCGTACGCAAAGCTGCGCATCAGCGGCTGCGCCGCCGGCGCGCCGCCGAGGCCGGCAGGAATCAACACGTGGACGATCGGACGCTGCGGAACTTGCGTCGTGGCTGCGCGCTGACGCGAAGGCGCACGCGCCGGCAATGCCACCACCGTCGCACGTTCATCGGCAGGATAACGGCCTGCGATGAACTCACGCAGCGTGGTGAAGTTCTCGTAGTCGGGCTCTATCTTGCTTTGGATCGTGTACACCAACTTGGTCGTGCCGGCGGGTTCGGCAGCGTCGCTGACGCTGTAAGCCCAGAGCTGCTGAATCGGGGTTTCCTGTTCCTGATTGGTAAATCGCAGGTGACCGCCCTTGCGAGCATCGAACTCGTTCACGCTGCGTACGACGCCGCGCGGGCGCGAAAACAAAGGTTGCAACTTATCGGTCGCGGCGCCGTAGCTCATCTCGCCAAACGCCGCGCCGCGAATCTCGATGCGATTGAATGTTTCGTCCGGCACGCTGAGATCGAGCGCCTGGCCGCCTTCGACGTAGGTATTCCAGTCGGGCAGCTCGAAATAATCGTCGCGCCCGGGCAGGCGTGAACGGTTGTAGACGCCGGGCCAGGTGGTTTCGGGAATGCCGTCCACTGCTCGCCACATCCATTCTTTCTTGTCGCGTGCGTCGGTGAAGCCGAGCACTCGGACCGACGTGACGGGCGACTTCAACGCCGGCGGCGCTTTGTCTTCCCAGCCGTAACGATGCAGCCACGCCTTCTGCGCGTCCGCTGCAGCAATCGCCGTCGTCGCTTCGCGTTGGTGAGCGAGCGCATCGACACCGGTAGCATCGAGCATGCGATCATAGATGCGCAGCTCATCGATATCGCTTCCCCGCAAATAGTTATAACGGCTCTGCACCTGGTGAGGCGCCAGAATGCGCGCCGCGAGGCCGAACTGATCCAGCCCGGCGTCGTAATCGGCACGCGTATCTACACGCGCAGCTTCGCGACCGTTCACATACAACCGCACGCCCAACGTTTCATCCCATGCGAATGCGAGATGAGTCCAGGAGTCGGCGGCGGGAGGCGCATTGAGAGCAAACGAAACGCGTGTGCGCGCGAGATTCGCGTCGGTGACGAAGGCGTCGAAGCCGTGACCGTTCCAATCGATGCGCAGCCAGGTCATGTCCCAGCTGGTGTGATCGGCGTAACCGACACGGAAGATCACGAACGGCGCCTCGCCCACCGGATAGCGAGGCCGCCAGAAGAACGCGAGTGTGCCTCGCTCGGCGTAGATGTTGCCGGGCGCGTTCCAGGCGAGCACGCCATCGTCGCTCCATTCGATTGCGCCGCCCTGGGCGCCGGTCGGCACGATGCGCACTTTGTCCTTGAAGTTGGGCTCGGCGTCGCCGTGCGCCACTTCCGCCGTGAATCCCTTGTCCGCAGAGGCCCGAAACAGCAGCTCGGGCTCGTCGCCCGCCGCTCCCGCCCAGATCGGGGCGGCCAGCAGGCCCAACGCGCAGATCCAGTATCGCTTCAACGCTTCGATCATCGTTTGTACCGCTCGAGGACGCATCCGCGGCAGTATAGCGAGTTGGCGAAACGGGCTGAGATGCTGACGCCATGATAATTCTCACGTCCCCCAGGAAAGACCGTGAACCTCGTCATTGACCCCTCCACCTGCCCCGTGATCGCGACGTTCATGATCGGTTGGGACAACCGGCTGCTGAAACCATTGATTCCGAGCCTCGCCGGCACACGAGCCGATGAGCGCATCGAAAAGCGCCGCGCGTTCATGGCGCTCGACTGGCTCATGCGTGTGTACGTGCCGACGTTGCTCGAACTGGATCCTGCTTATGTTTCGTTCGGACGAGCCCTGCGCCAGCTGCCGGAGATCGTCGACCTGGCAACCGCCTTCGCCGCGGAGCCGATCGTGATCGATGCGTACCAGGCGGTTGAGGCTGCCGATGCCGAGGTCGAACGCCTGGGCATTCTCAACGATCCCACCACCAAGGATGCTTACGACGGCGCCGGCGAAGCTGCGCTGTTGGCAGCGCTTGCAGCCGGTTGGGAAGTTGCCAAGGACACTGCCTGGCACACGGGCGGCAAGGCCGTGCAATATTCTCTAAACGCAACCGACTACCCGCCCACCGAAGCGCCAGTACAAGCCGCCGCCGTGGAAACCGCCTGGGCCCCCATCGTCACCGCTCCATGCAACGCTGTATTCGATGTGGCTTTAGCAGCAGCGAAAGAAGCAGCGGCACAGGGCGCTTCCAGAGTCGACGTGGAGCAGGCAGCAACCATCGCCGCAACGAAGGCCCTCGCCCCCACTGTCGAATGTTTGCAAGCGAGTGCCGTCGAGCTGGTGCGACGGATGATAGCTTGTTAGCAAATGAGGGCTGTCAGCGACGCAAGCACGACAGCCGCACGTTCCGCCGCCGCAGGCAGACGGAACGTGCGAGTTGTAACAAACTCAGGTTTCAGGCTTCTGGATCGCTGGCAGCTTGGCGCTGATCTCTGAGACGCCGTCCACGCCGGCGATCGCGCACACGGGATGTGAGAAATCGTTGGCGAGGCTCGGTTTGGGCACCAGGCCAATGTAGTTGATGTTGTCGTCGCCCGCAGCGCTGACGCCGGCGGGGACGAAATCGAGATTCAACGTGTGACGCGTGCGCCAGGCGATGTTGTGATCGGCGCAGGACGTATCGCCGCTCACGCCGACCGCGCCGATCAGCACCTGATTTTTGTTATAAAGCGCGAGCCCGCCGCCGAACACGTTCACGCCGCCGATGCGATAACCGATCATCGGATCGTTCACGAGACCGAAGTGGGCGGCGGGGCCGCGATAGGCGACGAGCGTTTCGACCGGGTTACTGTGTTGCAAGCCATACAACGAACCGCCCGGCTGAACCGCCGCATACAAATTCGCGGTCGATAGTGCCAGGCCCGGCAGACTGAACGCGTTGGCGGTATTCGCCTTCTGCGCCGAGATCACACGGCTGCCCGGCCACTGCGCGCCACGATTGTCTCCAGTGAACGCCACCGCGCAAACGACGCCGTCCCGATCGACCACCGTCGCCCACATATCGAGGTTGAAACCTCCGTTGGCTTGATTGCGAGCGGCCGTCAGCGCCGCTTTCAATTGAGCATGGGTCGGCAGCGCGGCGCATCGGGTGCTGGTCGGATTCGGCGGCGGATCGCTCTGCTCGTGGGCGACCGCCGTGGCGGCGGCGGCTGCAAGAATGGCCACACACGAGGCGCGGAGATTCGTATTCATGAGCTTGCTCCCCTGGTGATCTCGAAGTGTTGGACTGACGCGGAAGAAACATCGGCGGCGCGCTGCTACGCTCCGGGTAATCCTGTCAGCAAACTCCAAAGGTGCAGTCCTGCACGCCTGGCCGGCGAGCGCCTCATCGCCGGTCAAAACTCACAATCGGCGGCTCAGCGGGATGCGGTCGCGCTCTTGATCGGCGTCGCCGACGTTGCGACGACCTGCCATTTTCCGCCTTTGCGGGACCACACATGCATGCTGTAGTGGGCATCGGTGCCCTTGGTGCCGTGAGTCATCACGGCAATGTCGGGCGTGAGGAATGTAACTTTGTAATCGGTGGCCTCGTAACGAGTGCCGGCGGGAGCGGCCTGGTAACTCGCCATCTCTTCTTTCCTGCCGCCGACGCCTTGGTCGGAAACCGACACGACCTGGTCCGCGAGAATCTTGCCTGCCCCGGCGTTGTCACCCTTCATCACCGACTCGGCCCACTGCTTGTCGAGCGCGATGAGATCCTCTTTGTCACCTGCACTCGCGACGCCGGCGAACAGGGTCAGGAGCGCAGTTGAAGCGGCTAGCATGCGTTGCATGGAAATTCCCCCGGGTTGGCATTGATTTTTTTGGCCCCGGGCGACGCTATGCCCGCCGCTGAACGGAGTCAAGGAAACGTTGATGCTGCAACCGCGAGCCGCGCCGTCGCAATTTCAATCGCGCATTCCCGCGTTTTTCCCGGTAATCACCACGACTGCCATCGCGGCTGCGAGTGTCGTAGACAAGCCCCCATGGGTGCAGGCTCGAATGGCGGTGCGATGTTTCGATACCGGATGGACCGAGGCTTCACGTTGACCGAGCTGCTGATCACGGTCGCCGTGCTCAGCATTCTGGTCGGCATCGCGGTCCCCAACTATCGTCAGTACGTGATTCGCGGCAAACGCTCCGCCGCGCAGTCGGTGATGATGGATATCGCCAATCGCGAGCAGCAGTTCCTGCTGGCAAATCGCCGCTACGCGGACAAGGCGACCTTGCAGTCCAATGGCTTTGCCCCGCCCTCCGACGTGAGCCAGAACTATGCCTGGGACGTCACGTTGGGCACCGGCTCGCGGCCGACGTTTGTCATCACCTTCACCGGTATCGGTACGCAAGCTGCCGACAACACCCCTCAGCCGCTGACCTTGAGCAGCGCTGGCGACAAGGCTCCTGCGGAAAAATGGAAGTGATGTACGTATCCACCGCGTGCATGGAGCGTGGCACCAGCCTGATCGAAGTGCTCGTGACCATCGTCATCGTCACGATCGGTCTGCTCGGGCTCGCGGGGTTGCAGCAGCGCATGCAACTGTCCGAGATGGAGTCGTATCAACGCACCCAGGCGCTGGTGCTGCTGAACGACATGGCGAGCCGCATCGAAGTCAATCGCGGCAAGGCCGCCGAATATCTGACATCCGGCGGTCCACTCGGCGTCGGCGCGACCTGCCCGATAAACCCTGCGACGCGGCCAGCCAAGGACGCAGCCGAATGGTGCCAGGCGCTGCAAGGCGCGGCCGAGCTCTCTTCGACCGGTGACAAAGCCGGCGCGATGGTCGGTGGCCGCGGCTGCGTCGAAGCGCTGCCGAACAACGAATATATGATCACGGTCGCCTGGCAGGGCCTGAGTCCCGTGTCCTCGCCGCCGACCAGCGTTGCCTGCGGCCGCGGCGCTTACGATGAACAAGGCTCGCCGTGCTTGCAGGATCGCTGTCGCCGGGTCGTGACCACCATCGTTCGCATCGCGAGCCTGAGCGCGTCGTGACCAGTACGCACCTTCACCAGCGCGGTTTCACGCTCATCGAGCTGATGATTTCGATGGTGATTTCGCTGCTCATCCTCGGCGCGATGATTGGCATCTTCGTCAACACGTCGGCCGGTCAGCGCGAGATGGAGAAACTCAACGGGCTGATCGAGAACGGCCGCATCGCCGCGCAACTGCTCGAAGACGACCTGATGCATGCCGGCTTTTGGGGAGGATACGTTCCGCAGTTCGACGATTTCACGGTGACGACGGCACCGCCGGATGTTCCCAACGGCATTCCAAATGCCTGCCTGCCCTTCAACAGCTGGACCAGCTCGTATCGAAACAATCTGCTCGGCATCGCCGTGGATGCAAGCGAAGTGCTGCCGTCGGGTACTGCCTGTGTCTCGCCGCTGTCAAAAAAGGACGGTACGGACGTGCTCACGATTCGCCACGTCGAACCTTGTGCCCCCGGCGTTGGCAACTGCCCGGCCGATGTGGCAGGCCGGCTTTATTTGCAAACGTCCTCATGCAAGGCCGAGAGAAATGCCGGCACCGCCCAAGGCGCCGCCAGCAATACGCTGATCCTTTCCGCCAGCGCCGCGACGACCAACAACGCGTACGCGGGCCTCACACTGCGCACCGTAGCGGGCACGGGCGCCGGCCAGATGAACTCGGTCCTCAGCTACAACGGCAGCACTCGAACCGCGACCATGAGCCAGCCGTGGTCGATCATTCCCGACAGCACCACCACATATTCATTCGAATACGTGCTCGGCACGAGCGCGTTTCCGCTGCATAAGAAAGATTGCGTGGGCACCGGCACGCCCGCGGCCCTGCCGATCACCAGTGGCGCGATCGCGGATAAGCGCCGGCTCATATCCAACATCTACTATATCCACGACTACCCGCATCCAGACCAGCCCGGCGACGTCATTCCCACGCTGGTGCGCTCGCAGTTCGACTTCTCCAGCGGCACGCTCGCACAGCAGGCGCCAGTAGCATTGATCGAAGGCATCGAAGGATTCCGCGTCGTGCTGGGAATCGACAGCATCAGCGACTCCGGTGCGCCCGTGAACTACGCCGGCGCGATCAACTGGGCCGACCCCACGTTGAAAACATCGCCGACCAATCGCGGCGACGGCGCGCCCGACGAGTTCGTGCGCTGTACTATCGCGCTTCCGTGCACGGCCGCGCAGCTCACCAACGTCGTGGCCGTGAAGTTATATATTCTGGTCCGCAGCCGCGACCGGACACCCGGCTATCTCGACAACCGCACCTATTGCCTGGGCGAGCGCAATGCCGACGGCACTTGCGCTGTCGCGAACACCATCCCCGCCGCCAACGACAACTACAAGCGGCACGTGTTCACAACCAGCGTGCGCCTGGTCAACATTTCCGCACGCCGGGAGACGCCTCCGTGAGCATGCATTCTCAACGAGGTGCGACGCTCGCAGTGGGGCTGATCATGCTGGTGCTGATCACCGTGCTGGTGACCAGCGCATTCAATCTCAGCACCACGAATCTCGCCGCCGTGGGCAACATGCAATTTCGCGACGAAGCGATTGCCGGCGCCAACAAGGCGATCGAGCAGGTGTTGAGCTCGCCGTTCACGAACTCGCCGGCGGGCCAGAGCATCAACGTCGATATCGACAACGACGACACGCCCGACTATGAGGTGGTGTTCTCGGCACCGACTTGCATCAGCGATTCGGAAATCGCCGTCGGCGGCTCGGCGCCCAGCAGCGTCACGCTCGGCTCGACGTTCGCCGTCGCCGGCAGCACTTTCCATCAAACCATCTGGGACCTCAGCGCCAGCGTGACCGACACCAGCCGCAGCGGCGCATCGGTCCAGGTGCACCAGGGGGTGCGCGTGCTGCTCACACAATCCCAATACGACGCCGTGTGTCGCTGAGCCTCACCGATGAAATCACTGTTGTTGAAAAGCACATCGATCCTGGCGCTGATGACAGCTCACTGCGTGGCGCACGCAGAGGACGTCGATCTGTTCGTCGGCAACCCGGTCGCATCGAACGGCTTGCCCAACGTGCTGTTCATCCTGGACAACACTGCGAACTGGACCCAAGCCTTCAGCAACGAAATCTCGGCGCTCTCGACCACCTTCGCGGCGCTGCCCGAAAACGACGATGGCTCGGCGCGATTCAACATCGGGCTGATGCTCTCCGCCGAAACCGGCAGCTCCGACAGCAACATATCGGGCGGCTACATCCGAGCAGCCATCCGTCCGATGACCTCCGCGAACAAACGCAAGTACGCCGCGATGATCGCTGCATTGGACGTAGGCAAAGACAAAGGCAACGGCGGCGCGTCGAGCTTGGTGATGGCGGAGGCCTATCGTTACTTCTCGCGCGGCGCTCCATACGCGGGCAACAACAAAGCGAAGGCCGACTACACGGGCAATACCGGTGCCGATTGGTCGGGCAGCGCGACGACTGCCGCATCGTTGGCAGCGATGCGAGACATCTATGCGTTGCCGGGCAACGCGCTGAGCTCCAAAGGCGCGACCACATACAACAACTCCACCGGATCGGCGTGTGGCAAGAGCTACATTGTTTACATCAGCAACGGCGCACCTCAGGACAGCAGCACCTTCATCGCACAGGCCAACAGCATGCTGGCGGCCGCCGGCGGCGACACGACGCAGATTCCATTGTCGCCCACCGGCTCACAGCCCAATGTCACCGATGAATGGGCGCGCTTCATGCGTCAGGGCAGCCTCAACGTGACCACGTATGCCATCGATGTCGATCCCAGCAGTTCGGGCCAGGGGCCGGGCTGGACGCGCGCGCTGTTCAGCATGTCCGAAGGCGTCGGCGGCGGTAAATACATCGGCGTGAATTCCAGCACCAACGCCGGCCAGGAAATCGCCGGCGCCGTGACCAAGGTGCTGTCCGAGATTCAGGCGGTCAACAGCGTGTTTGCGTCGGTCAGCCTGCCGGTGAGCGCCAACACTCAAGGCGCATACGCAAACCAGGTGTACATCGGAATGTTTCGTCCGCAGGCCGGCACCTATCCGCGCTGGGTCGGCAACTTGAAACAATATCAGCTCGGTTTCGTCAACAACGTGCTGAGGCTGGTTGATGCCGACCAGGCCGTTGCAGTCAACAATCTCACTGGCTTCATAACCGAATGCGCGCGCAGTTTCTGGACCCCGACGACTCCGGACACCTATTGGTCGTTCAATCCGATGGGCGAATGCATCCCGCCGGCGGGCTCCAGTGCGAACTTCTATAAGAACTCGAACTTCCCGGACGGCAACATCGTGGAGAAAGGCGCACACGCGTACAAACTGCGCGCCAGCGGCTCGCGCACATTGAAGACCTGCACGCCAGGCAGCTGCTCCAGTCTCACCACGTTCAACCTTGCGAATACAAACATCACTCAGGCCCGCTTGGGCGCGGCCACGGCAACTGAGCGCGATGCATTGATCTCGTGGGCCCGCGGCGACGACGTCGACGATGAGAATCGCGACACGGTCCTGACGACGATGCGACCATCCGTTCACGGCGATGTCGTTCACTCGCGCCCGGTCGCGATCGACTTCGGCACGGCAGCGGCACCGAAGGTCGTGGTCTTCTATGGCGGCAATGACGGCGTGTTCCGCGCCATCAACGGCAACCAAAGCGCCGCCATCGGTACGGCTGCTGCCGGCAGCGAGCTGTGGGGATTCATGCCGCCGGAGTTCTACCCAAACATCAAACGACTTCGCGACAACACGGTCCAGATCAGTTTCCCGAATGTCACATCCGTGGGCGCCGCGCCGAAGCCCTACGGCATCGATGGCCCCACGACCGCCTATAAGGACACGACCACCACGACCATTTATGCCACCATGCGTCGAGGCGGACGCGGACTGTACGCGTTCGATGTCACCAACAGCGATCCTTCGATTGTCGCGCTCAAGTGGCGCAAAGGCTGCCTGGATAACTTCCCCGCGACCGGCACCGTCAGCGACGCCAACTGCGACGCGAACTTCACCGGCATCGGGCAAACCTGGTCTGCCGCCAAGGCCACCAAGGTTTTGGGTTATAACAACGGCGCATCGCCAGTCATCATGATGGGCGGCGGCTACGACACCTGCGAGGATCGCGATCCGAACTCCTGCACGTCCGCCACCAAAGGCAACAAGATCTACGTGCTGGATGCAAGCTCCGGCGCGCTGCTCAAAGCGCTCAACACCGATCGCGCCGTGATCGCGGATATCGCCATCGCGCCGGACACCACGACGGGCCTGGCCAAGTACGCATATGCGGTGGATCTCGGCGGCAATGTTTATCGCGTAAACATCGGCTCGGACGCGCCGTCCGCGTGGACCGTCACCAAGATCGCCTCGCTCGGCTGCAACACCGTCAGCACCTGCACGGACAATCGCAAGCTGATGTTTGCTCCGGACATCCTCGACGACAACGGCGAATACGTGCTGCTGTTCGGCTCCGGCGATCGCGAAAAGCCGCTGCTCTATTACACGCGCGCCAGCGGCGTGCAGAATTATTTCTTCAAGCTGCGAGACCGGCCGTCCGACAGCACCTGGCTGTCGAACGAAACCAGCAACTGCGGCAGTGCTGTGATGTGCCTGAATTCGCTGTTGCCGATCACGAGCAGCACCGATCCCACGGCCGCCGCCCTGGCCGATAAGAAAGGTTGGTATCTGGCACTGCGCCCCACCGAGCAGGTGGTGACTTCGGCCATCACCATCTTCGGCGCGGTGAGCTTCAGCACGCACACTCCCGATGTGCCTCAGCCCGGCGCCTGCACCAGTCATCTCGGCAATGCCCGCGTGTACAAGATTTCGTATGCAAACGCGTCTAGCCAGAACGGCACTCCCGATCGCTCCGCACTGCTGCCACCGGACACCGGCCTGCCGCCCTCGCCGGTCGCGGGCATGGTGGACTTGGGCGATCGAACGGTCGCGTTTTGTATCGGCTGCGGCGCCAACTCTTCGATCGACGCCGAAGAGCCGCCGGTGCCGAGCAGCTCGCTGCCCAGCCAGCCCAAGCGGCGCGTCTATTGGTACATCCAGAAATGAGCACGCAGCGCGGCTTCACGTTGATCGAATCGATGATCGCCATCGCCGTGCTGCTGGTGATGATGGCCATCGCGGTGCCTTCTTTCCGGGAAGCCTCGTTTCGCAGCCAGCTGCGGTCGGCGGCCAACGATCTGGTCACCAGTGCTCACCTTGCCCGCAGCGAGGCGATCAAACGCAACGCTCCGGTGACCATGTGCATGTCCTCGGACGGCCAGACTTGCGCGACCTCCGGCAATTGGGAACAAGGCTGGATCGTTCGCAGCGATGTCACATTGCGCCGGCTGACGGCGAAACCCTCGGGCGTGAAAATCACGACCGCCGGCATCAACACGCTCACGTTTCAACCGACCGGCGTCGATGCGACTTCAGCCGTCTTCAGAATCTGTCGCGCCCCTTCTGCAGCAGGCACCGAAGAGCGCCGGGTCACCATCGATGCCACCGGACGCCCGTCGGTGAGAAAGACGACGGGCGCGGCGTGCACTTAGCCGATCGTCCTCATTGCGCGACGACCTGTGCGGGCGACGATGTGAGCTGCAGCGGCGACGAGAAATCGGCCAGATAAAGCAGCTTGTCAGGCGCCAGCGCATTCACCAGCGCGATTCGTGCGCGAGCCGGCGTCGGGCTGGCTGGCGAACCTTCGGCGATCAACGCCACGCCGCGATCGAAGCCGCTGACCTCGCTGAGGCGCGCCGCCTGCGCTGGCGTGCCAACGGCTTGCGTAGTACCGAAAGCACCTCGCGTTGTGACCGCCAGCACCGGATACGGGGTGAGACCCGAAAACTGCGCCTGCTGAACGAGCACGATGTTTCCTGTCGAGTCGTACCACGCGCTGCCGCCAGCCGCGACCAGCGCGTCCGCGCCGCTGGAGAGATCGCGTTCGTAAATCTGGCCGCTCTTCGAATACAACAACGCGCCATCATCCGGGCGCAGCCCGACGACCTCGGCGCCCGTCGCCACCTCGCGCGGATTGGGTGTCGTGGAAACGTCCGCAACGTACGCTCGACTCGCCAGCAATGCCGTGCGAACCGTGTAGCCGACGCGCTGCCCGACCGAGCCGCCGATCGTACCGCCGGTCAGCGTGATCGTGCTGGCGGCGATGGACTCGCCGAATGCCAGCGTGTGACTCACCTGCAGCTCCGTTTGTAACTGGCGCGCGTCGATAAAGAACAAGCCTTGACGCCCGCCGCGATTGCCCTGGATCAGAATCGAGCTCTGATTCGCGGAGATCGAATAGTCGGAAATGTCATCCGAGGTCGCGGGATCGCTGATTGCGGACACGGGAACCGTCGGGCTCGGCCCCGCCGGTGTGACGGTATAGAGCGTCTTGGAGCCGCCGCCTGCAACCGAGGATGCAAGAAAGAACAGATTCCGAGAGTCGCGCGAGAAGCGCAGCCGGCTCGCGAACACGGTGTTCGCCGGACTGACTTTGACCAATGCACCCGCGGTCGTGACATTGAAAACATACACACCGTCGACGCTGCCGCCGCGTGCAATCAGCGCAATCCACTGACCGTCCGGGCTGACGATGAACTGGTCGGCGTTGCTGGCGTCGAGTGGCAATGTCACATCTGCCTGCAGCGGCAGCATGACTCTCTGCGTGGGCGTGGCCGTTCGTACGAACCCGAGATCGGATCTGGCGGCGTTGGTCTGATCCTCGCGTCGATACACGACCGTCGCACCGTTCTGAGATGCCGCGAAGCCTCGCAGTCGCATGTTGCCATCGGTCGCTGCAGTCAGCGCAACCGGATCGCTGACGAAATCGCTCATATATATTTCGGATGAGCCATTCGCCGCGGGATCGCCCGCGAAGACGGCTCGAAAGGGTTCGACACCGACGAACACTGCGACCGTGCCGATGGCTGACGCAGAGCTCGAATCGGTGATGCGATATTTGAAGCGCGTGACGCCTTTGAATCCTGCCGGCAGCGCACTGACGCTGATCGACGAATCCGCGTTCACAGTCGCCGTGCCCGCGAGCGGCGCCTCCTCGATAGTCACCGTCAACGGATCGGAATCCGCATCGGTGTCGTTGGCGAGCACTGTGATCTTCGCGAGTGCTGTTCCGTCTGCGCGCATCGCGTCGTTTGCTGCGACCGGTGCGCGATTCGGATGCACGTTGATCGTGACGACGCCGCTGACCGAGTTGCCGCCCGCATCTGTAACCTGCACTCGGAAACTGTCGTCGCCGAGAAAACCTTGCGCGGGACGATAAGTGAAGGCGCCAGTGGGACTGAAGGTGACGAGCGTGCCGCTCGAAGGATTCGTGGTGTTGGTGAACGTCAGCGCCTCGCCGGTCGGGTCGGTCGCGGACACCTGGCCTTGCAGGTCGGTGTTCAGCTTGGTCGAAAACGGGCTGGTCGAAAGCACCGGCGGCCCGTTCGAAGCGCGACCACTGCCCCCGCCTCCACCGCCTCCGCCGCCGCATCCCGCGACTGTTAGAACGACGAGCACCGTTAACGCGCGGTATAGCGACAACCGCTTCGAAGCGTTCTTCATGTCCCCTCCCTGCACACTGCATGAGTGCGGAGCCACAAAATAACGCAGCAAATCCCTAAGCTCAGCCAGCAAATCGCCTACGGCGTTGTTACCAGATCCCTGGCATCACACGATATCGCACGCGGGCGACATAATTTTCATACCCCGGCAGCTCGGTCCGCAGCGTTCGCTCCTCATGCAGGATGCGCACGGCCAGTGAGAGCGCGAACACGAGTGCGAGCACCAATCCCCACCAGGAGCCAAGCAACAACGGCATGCCGACGAACAGGATCATCGCGCTTGCATACATTGGATGACGCACGATGGCGTAAGGCCCGGTGTCGATCACCTTCTGCCCTTCCTGGATCTTCACCACCGGCGCCGCGAAGGTGTTCTCTCGAAACGTCCACCAGGTGCCGGCGAAGTTCAGCAGGATCAGCACGGCACCGAGCATCTGCAGCCAGAACGGCATGGCAGTGAAGTCGTAACGCCGAGCATCCCAGCTCATGAAGGCCAGCCAGCAAAAGAAGCCGATCATGAACGAGGACAGCCACACCCGGTCCCAGGGCGTCTGGCCCTTCTGCACCGGCGAGCTCATCCGCTCGCGTAACAAGCGAGGACTGTGCTTCGACAACCACAGGATCATCGCGACGCTGCCGGCAGCGAACAGTCCGATGAACGCCCAGCCGCCGGGGTAAGCCAGCGTGCCTGCCGGCCAGAGAATGACTGCAGCCATGAAAGCGATCCATAGCAAGGTCTGCAGCAGATAAACCGCCATCATCCACTCCTTCACGCGGTCGCACGATCCTTTGATGATAGTATGAAATCTCGCGACGCTTGGAGGCGCCTATGTCTATCGGAGATGCACAGGATATCGACGGGCTCAAACGCATCGGCGCCATCGTGGCCGAGGCACGGCGGCTCATGGGCGAGCACGCCACGCCGGGCATCACGACGGCGGAGCTCGACGGCATCGGCAAGGAAGTTCTGGATCGACACGGCGCTCGTTCAGCACCGCAGCTGGCCTATGGCTTTCCCGGCGTAACCTGCATCAGCGTGAACGACCACATCGCGCACGGCATTCCATCGTCCCAGCAGCGTTTGCGCGAAGGCGACCTGGTGAACATCGATGTTTCAGCAGAGCTCGACGGCTACTGGGCCGATACCGGCGCGAGCTTCGCGGTCGGCGCCGTTTCCTCGCAAGCCGACCAGTTGTTACGTGCCACGCGGCTGGCCCTCGAAGAAGGAATGATGGAAGCCCGCGCCGGCGCGCTCATCAACAACATCGGGCGGGCCGTGCAACGCCGGGCCAAACGCTGCGGCTTCAAAGTCATTCGCAATCTTTGCGGTCATGGCGTCGGTCGTCACATTCACGAGGAGCCGTCGGTCCCGAACACGGTCAATCCGTTCGACCGCACCGTGCTGGAAGAAGGAATGGTGATCACGATCGAGCCGTTTCTAACCACTCGCGCAACTCATGCCATCACCGGCAGCGACGGCTGGACATTGCGCACGCCCGACGGCAGCCGGGGCGCGCAATTCGAGCACACTCTCATCATCACGCGCGGCCAGCCGATCGTCGTCACCTGATCGCAACGCAGAAACCACCTCGATTCATCGTGGGCGATTGATCTTTCGCTGACGGGCGTCCAACTTACCGGCCGCCCCCGTCGACCTGATATGTGCGTGCCCGGGCGCACGAGGCCTCACGATGACAAGTTCGATGACCCAGGACTTGCCGGTTCGCGATGCTCCTCTGGTGCCATCGCGCCTGATCTACGCGGCGCTCGCCATCGGCGCCCTCACTATCATCTGGTTCCTGATTCCCATAGACCGCGCCTTGAGCAATCCCGACGAGGCGCGCTATGCGGAGATCCCTCGCGAAATGCTGGTGTCCGGCGATTGGGTGACCCCGCGCCTCAACGACCTGGCGTACCTGGAAAAGCCGCCCCTGCAATACTGGGCGACGGCGCTCGCGTATAAAACATTCGGAGTGAGCGAGTGGAGTGCGCGTCTGTGCATGGCGCTGTCGGCATGGCTCGATGTCGTGCTCGTATATTTGCTCGCACGTCGCCTATGGGGCGCGCGCACCGGCGTGATAGCGGCCGCCCTGCTCGGCTCTTCGGTGTTGCATTTCGTCATGGGCCAGGTGCTCACCCTGGACATGACATTTACGTTACAGCTGACCGCCATGCTGTGCGCGTTCTGCATGGCTCAAATCAACCGCGACACAGATCGCCGGGCCGCAGGGCGATGGATGCTGGCCAGCTGGTTGTTCCTGGCGCTGGCGATCCTGACCAAAGGCGTCGTAGCGCTGGCCATCGCCGGCGGCGTGGTCGGCATTTATATGGTGTGGCAGCGAGACTGGGCAGTCTGGCGCACGTTGCAACTGCTCCCCGGGCTCGGCCTGATGCTGCTGATCACGGTGCCGTGGTTCGTGCTGGTGACTCGCGCCAACGACGACTTCCTGCAGTTCTTTTTTATTCACGAACATCTGTTGCGCTACACGACCCTCGAAGCACGACGCGTCGAGCCCTGGTGGTATTTCATTGCAATTTTGCTCGCTGGTGTGCTGCCGTGGCTGTGGCAAATGATGACGGCGCTCGCCGATGGCTGGCGCACGACGGTGGTGCAAGGACAGTTCGATGTCCGGCGCCTGCTCTGGGCCTGGTGCATTTTCGTGCTGGTATTCTTTTCCTTGTCGGGCTCCAAGCTCGCGCCCTATATATTGCCGATGCTGCCGCCGCTGGCATTGCTCACAGCGGCACGCGCGTCGTCAGGCGGGATCAAGGGGCTGGATGCGACGGCCTGGATCCTGCTGCTCGGTGCATTCTTGCTGCTCGCCTACACACAGGCTGCACCGTACTTCGTCGCCGATCCCATCGCCCGCACCGTTGCCTACGAAACACGCCCGACATCCATAGCGATTGCCCTGATTGCAGCGCTTGCCGCGCTTTTCTATCGTCGCGCCGCACGCAACAAACAAACGGTGCGCTCGATCGTGAGTCTCGCCACGGGATGGTTCCTCGGCCTGGCGTTGCTGTTCGCCACTGTGGGGCATGACAGCTCGTTACGTTCCGGCAGAGATCTCGCTGCCACCATTCCCGCCGACCTCGCGGCGCAGGCGCCGATCTTCAGCGTGCAGACGTACGATCAATCGCTGCCGTTTTATCTGCAACGCACGATGATTCTGGTCGATTATCGAGGCGAGCTCGACTATGGTCAGCAACGAACGCCGGACAAAGCCATCGCCGACATGCGCGCGTTCGAGCAGCGCTGGCTGTCGGCAACACAGGCGGTCGCCATCATGTCGCACAAAACATATGCAGAGCAGGCCGCCCGAGGCCTGCCCATGCGGCTGCTCGGCAAGGACCGGCGTCGGGTCGCCGTGAGCCGCCAGTGAACGCCGTTACCTGGATGCTGGTGATCAGTGGCGTGCTGCTCAATGCCGCCGCGCAGCTGCTGCTCAAGGCCGCAACGTCGGCCACCGGCACCATCGAGCTGAGCTGGTCAGGAATCGCGGTCGCCGGCCAGCACTTGTTATCTCACATCGCGTTGTGGGGCGGGCTTGCCTGCTACGGCATCAGCCTGGTCATCTGGGTCCTGGCTTTGTCGCGGGCACCGGTGAGCGTCATCTATCCGTTGCTGTCGATCGGCTACATCGTCAATGCCGTCGGCGCGACATTGTTATTTGATGAAGTGCTGTCGCCCGCCAAACTCGCTGGCATCTCCATCATCATTCTCGGTGTCTGGATTCTCGCGCGGAGCTCCGCATGAGTTATCTGCCGTTTGCCCGCACCGTCATCGATGAGGAAACGATCGCGGGTGTCTGCCAGGTGTTGCGCTCCGGCTGGATCGCGACCGGGCCTTACGTTGCGAAATTCGAGGCCGCGCTGTCGAGTTACTTCGGCGGTCGTTCCGTCCGCAGCGTCACTTCAGGCACGGCGGCACTCGAACTCGCATTGCGCGCCGTCGGCGTTGGCGAAGGCGACGAAGTGATCGTGCCTGCGATGAGCTTCGCGGCAAGCGCGAATGTCGTGTTACGAGTCGGCGCCAAGCCGGTCTTTGTCGATGTCGAACTCGCCAGCCGCAACCTGGATCTCAATCGAGTCGAAGCTGCGTTGACGCCGAAGACGCGCGCGATCATGCCAGTGCACTTCGCGGGCCTGCCGGTGAGTATGGATCGCCTGCTGGACCTCGCACGTGCACGAGGCATTCGTATCATCGAAGATGCAGCACACGCGATCGGCTCGATTTCGCGTGGCCGACACATCGGCTCGTTCGGTGATGTTGCGTGTTTCAGCTTTCATCCCAATAAAAACATGACGACCATCGAAGGCGGCGCGGTCGTGCTCGACGATCCGGATGAAGTGCATTACATCGAGCTTGCGCGCTTTCACGGCATCGAACGCGACGAGAACAACAATGTCGACGTGGTTCAGGCCGGCGGCAAATACAACTTGTCCGATGTTTCGGCGCGCATCGGGCTCGGCCAGCTCGCACAGCTCGACGCGCTCACCCGGCGCCGGCAAGCGCTGGCAGAGATCTATTTCGCTGAGCTGAGCGGCGACGACGCCGGCTTGCTGCCGGAGCGTGGTGACGATGGCCATTGCTGGAATATGTTCACGTTACTGCTGCCGTTCGAGCAGCTCAACATGACGCGGCCGCAATTCCAGCAGGCAATGGCGAAGCGCGGCATCGGCGTCGGCGTGCATTATCCCTGCATACCGGGCCTCAGCGTGTTCCGGCAACTTGGATATGACGAGGCGCTCTACCCCAATGCCGCCCGCATCGGCCGGGAGACAGTTTCGCTGCCGTTGTTTCCAACCATGCTGGATGACGACGTGCATCGTGTGTGCCGCGAGCTGCGCAGCGTGCTGGCGAATCGATCATGAGCGTGCAACCCCGACTCTCGCCATTGCCCGTGCCGCGATTGAGCATCGTGATCCCGGTGTTCAACGAGGAAGCGGCGCTGCCGGCGTTGTTTGCACAGCTCTATCCGGCGCTCGATGCGCTGGGGCGCTCGTATGAATGTATCTTTGTGGACGACGGCAGCACCGACAAATCCGTGGCCCTGCTGCGCAAGATGTTTCAATCCCGTCCGGACCAGACCCGGGTGCTGATCCTGCGCGGCAACGTCGGGCAGCACGCTGCCATCCTGGCGGCTTTCGAACGAGCCCGCGGCGAGCTGATCGTGACACTCGACGCGGACTTGCAGAATCCACCGGGCGAGATCGCCCGCGTCGTCGAGCAGTTCGATCAAGGGTACGACTACATCGGAACCGTGCGTCAGGGTCGGCGCGATGTTTGGTGGCGCCGTGCAGCCTCCGCTGCCATGAATGCGTTGCGTGCTCGCATTTCCGGCATTCGCATGACCGACCAAGGATGCATGCTGCGCGGTTACTCGCGCGATGTCGTCGACGCGATCAATCAATCGCGCGAGGTCAGCACCTTCGTTCCCGCGCTCGGCAGTCTGTATGCGATGCGTGCCACCGAAATTCCCGTGCACCACGAAGAGCGCCACTCGGGTCAATCCAAGTATTCGCTGTATCGCCTGATCCGCCTCAACTTCGACCTGGTGACCGGATTCTCGGTGGTGCCGCTGCAGCTGTTCTCCATGGCCGGCATCGTAATTTCGCTGCTGTCGGCGCTGTTTGTCGTGGCGCTGCTGATTCGCCGCATCGTGGTCGGGCCCGAAGCCGAAGGCGTGTTCAGTTTGTTTGCCATCGTATTCCTGCTCATCGGCATCGCGCTGTTCGGCATCGGCCTGCTCGGCGAGTACATCGGCCGGATCTACCTGCAGGTTCGTCATCGCCCGCGCTATCTCATCGACGCCATCGTCGAGCGCGCAAGCGACCGGGAGCAGTCATGACGACCGCGGTGGCGTTTGCCTATAGCGAAGTCGGCGTGCGCTGCCTGCGCGTGCTGCTTCGTCATGGGATCGACGTGCCGATGGTGTTCACGCATGAGGACGATCCGCACGAGCAGCGTTGGTACGGCAGCGTCGCCGACACGGCGAGAACGAGTGGCATCAAAGTCGTGATGCCCGCCGATCCGAACTCGGCCGCATGGGTGGGCGCCGTTGCACGGCTTCAACCAGATTTCATCTTCTCTTTTTACTATCGAAGCATGCTGTGCGATGAGCTGCTGGCTGCTGCCCGTCTCGGCGCGCTCAACATGCACGGATCGTTGCTGCCCAAGTACCGGGGTCGTGCGCCGATTCATTGGGCAATCATTCGAGGCGAGACCGAAACCGGAGCGAGCCTGCACTACATGGCCAGCAAGCCCGATGCCGGGCCGCTGGTCGGGCAGGAACGCGTGCCCATTCGCCTCGATGACAGTGCACTCGAGGTGTCGCTGAACGTGGCGGCCGCCGCCGAACGTTTGCTCGATCGCTGCCTGCCCGATCTCATTGCCGGCCGTGCGCCTGCAACGCCGCTGGATCTGTCGCAAGGATCGTACTTCGGCCGGCGCCGCCCCGCAGACGGTGAGATCTCGTGGCAGTGGCCGGCACTGCAAATTCACAATCTGATCCGCGCTGTCGCACCGCCGTTTCCCGGTGCGTTCGGTATGTGCGAGGGGCGCACTCTGCGGCTGCTGGGCAGTCGATACGCCATGGAGGCCGCACGATTTCCCGATCTCGCGCCGTGTCTGTATGCCGACGGCCAGACCTTGCAGTTGGATTGCATCGATGGACATCGGTTGACACTCACGTCTGCCGAGCTCGACGGCGAATCGTTGACGCCGGCCGCGCTGCTTCGTTCCCGTACGACACTGGAGCCGATCTCATGCGTCGCATCCTGATTCTCGGCGTGAATGGATTCATCGGCCATCACTTGAGCCGGGCGCTGCTGACCCGGACCGACTGGTACGTGTTCGGCATGGACCTGCAGAGCGACCGCGTCGAAGCGTGGCGCAACCATCCGCGCTTCCAGTTCGTGGAAGGCGACATCACCATCAACCGCGAGTGGGTCGAATATAACGTTCGCAAGTGCGACGTGGTGCTGCCGCTGGTTGCGATTGCGACGCCCGCCAGCTACGTGCGCGAACCCCTGAAAGTGTTCGAGCTCGACTTCGAGGCGAACCTGCCCATCGTTCGCTACTGCGTGAAGTACGGCACGCGCGTGATCTTTCCTTCGACCTCCGAAGTCTATGGCATGTGTCCGGACACCGAGTTCGACGCTTATTCCTCGCCGCTGGTGCTGGGCCCGATCGACAAGTCCCGCTGGATCTATTCGTGCGCCAAGCAGCTGCTCGACCGCATCATCTGGAGCTACGGCATGGCGGGCCAGCTGGATTTCACGCTGATCCGGCCGTTCAACTGGATCGGCTCCGGGCTCGACAGCATCTCCACCGCGAAGGAAGGCAGCTCGCGCGTACTCACGCAATTCCTCGGCAACATCGTACGCGGCGAAAGCATCCAGCTCGTCGACGGCGGCGCGCAGATGCGCTCGTTTACTTACATCGACGATGCAATCGATTGTTTGCTGCGAATCATCGAGAACGACGGCGGCATTGCGTCGGGCAAGATCTATAACATCGGCAACCCCGCCAACAACTGTTCCATTCGCACGCTCGCGGAGATGATGCTGAAGATCGCGCGGACGCGGCGCGAATACGCAGACGCCGCCCGGCAGGTGCGGCTCGTGGATGTTTCCTCGCGCAGCTACTACGGCGAGGGCTATCAGGACATCCGGACGCGAGTGCCTCGCATCGACAACACCTGCAAAGATCTGCACTGGCATCCCAAGATCGACATGCCGACGGCGCTGCAGGCGATCTTCGATGCCTACGCACAGGACCTGCAACGGGCACGCGATCTCACCCCGACGGGAACGTTCCCAAAAGTGAGCGAGCGCGACGCCGCCGCGTAGTCGCGGCAGTCTCATGTCGCAGCGGGTGGCTCTGAAGATCGATGTCGATACTTTGCGGGGCACCCTCGAAGGCGTTCCCTCCCTGCTGGCGCTGCTCGGGAAGCATCGCGTCGATGCGACGTTTCTATTCAGTCTCGGGCCGGATCACACCGGCCGCGCGCTCAAGCGAATCTTTCGTCCGGGCTTCTTCCGCAAAGTGATGCGCACTTCAGTGGCCACGCATTACGGCTGGAAGACCTTGTGTTACGGCACGCTGCTGCCCGGCCCGAACATCAGTCGCCGTGCTCGCACGACGATGCGAGCCGTGAGAGACGCCGGCTTCGAGGTCGGCGTGCATTGTTATGATCACGTGCTGTGGCAGGATCATGTGCGCGATCGCGATCGTGCCTGGACGCGCCGGCAGATGAGTCTTGCGGTCGATGCATTCGAAGACGTGTTCGGCATGAGTCCGCACGTGCACGGAGCGGCCGGCTGGCAGTTGAACGAGCATGTGCTGGAGCTGGAGACCGAGCTCGGCTTCCAATACGCCAGCGATACGCGGGGAAATCAGCCTTTCATGCCGGTGATGAACGGCGCGAGCAGCCGTTGCCTGCAGCTGCCGACCACGCTGCCGACCTTCGATGAAGTCATCGGCATCGACGGCTGCACGGAAGCTGACGTCGCGGAGGTTTTATTTCGCCGCAGCCTCGAACCTGCACCCGCGGGCCACGTGTTCACATTGCACGCCGAGCTGGAAGGGATGAGATTGCTGCCGGCGTTCGAACGTTTGTTGAAGCGCTGGCTGGAGCGCTCGATGCAGCCGTGCTCGCTGCGCGAAATCTATCGGGATCTCTCGCTGGCGCCGCCCTCGCGAGAGATCCGCTTCAAGGAAATCGACGGCCGATCTGGAACGCTGGCGTGTCAGGTGCCGTTGTGATTGCCGCCCATCAACTCGCGCACTTGAATCAATCCACGATGCATCATGGATTTAACAGTCGCCACCGGTAACTGCAGCACCTCGGCGATTTCGGAATGATTCAGGCCGCGCAGGATTCCAAGCTCCATCACCCGCTGCAGCTCCGGCCGCAGCTGCGTGACTGCCCAGGCAGCATCCCGAGCTTCGGTGCACGTGCCCACGCTATTCCCGCCCCAGCCGGACGACTGGGCGTTCAGCGCCTTGGCGGGATCCGGACGGGCGGCGCGGCGCATGCGATCGACCAGGCGACGACGCGCGATGGTGACGACAAAAACGCTTTCCGAGCCCTGCGTCGGATCGAAGCGGTCCGCACGACGCCACACTTCGGTGAAGATCTCCTTCACGGCTTCTTCGGCCTCGGCCCGGCTATGGGACAACTGGCGTGCGATCGACCAGACCAGGTTGCCGAACTGATCGATGCATTCCCGCTGCGCGGTCGCGTCTCCCTGCGCAACTCGGGTGAGCACCGAGTCCACCGCCGGGCGTCGCCGCCGAGCGACAGGGGCCGCCCGCGTCGAATCGTCGCGAGTCAGTGAAATCAGCGAGATATGCGGCGCCGGATACAATGCGGAGGCTGTCACGTCACTACGCCCGTTTTGAGTTAAGTTAAAACCGACCCTGCAGTTATTACAGCTTCGCACGTGCAAGAATTTCTTGCCACTCCCTTGCGCGACGTCAGTCAGCGACAGTGATTTTCCCTTGGCGAGCGACAAAACATTGACGCCCGGCGCGGGCCAGGCGCGTCGACGCATGAGCCTTTCCATTAGGTCTCGGGGCCCTACGCTGAGCCGGGTTCTCCGAGTGCCGGCGCGCAGCCCGCTCGGCAAGACTCCTCTCCATTGATCCAACAACTGGAGATGGCGATGAGTGTTCCTCCGGCCTCGAATCCCGCTTGGGCGCAGCTCCTGCAGGGCAAAGTCACCTGGCAGCTGGAGAGTCTGCCGATCAAAATTTTTCTGGGCACCGCCAAGCTGCAGCTGGCCCGCGACTCCTCCGCGCCCCAGCTCGAACGGCTGGTGAAAGAGCTGCGCGAGGTGTTCCTGCGCAACGAGAAGCTGCACTCCGTGCAGCGCGACCTGGCCAATTTCAAGTAATCCACGACATAGGACCACGCCGATGAAACCCGTTCTTTACAGCTCGAGCCAGGTTGCAGACATGATCCGCGCCGGCCAACGTCTGCTCCTGGCCGGCGAAGCGCCGCTGCTCGAATCGCTGCCGCGAGGCCAATGGATCGGCGGCAGCATTCCATACTTCATGGCCGAGACCGGCGGCGTGCAGACCTCCGAGAAGATCTACGTCACGGAGCTGCCCGCCTACTGCGAGACGATCCGCATCAGCTACTACGACCGGCACACGGTGTCGAATGTTTACCGGGACATGAGCCGTCACGGCTTCAGCGTCATTCTGATTCCCGGCTTCAGCGACACGCACTCTTCGTTCGCACTGAATGCGCCGGGCTACAAAGACTTTGCCGCGCAGCCACTGATCGGCTGGATCACCGGGGTGCCGCTGGACCAGGTCGGCAGGCGCAGCCCGTCGATCTTCGACGGCACCACCGGCCGGCAGCATCGCGACGGCGCAGTCGTCATGCACGTCGATCTGCCGTCGAACAAGGTCGCCCAGCTCGACATCCTGAACATCTTCCAGCAGGGCACCGGCGACGTCATCGAGTTTCTCGAAGACGGTTTCGAGGCCAAGGATGCGTTGATCAACGGCAAGCCCGGCCCGCTCGCCGACTACATCGAGCGCAGCCGCCTGGATCTGAAATTGCCGCTGGTTGCGGACTATGCCGGCGCGCTGATCAACACCAGCTTCCAGTCGGTGGACCCGGCGACACGGGCGGTGAAGTTCTATGCCCCGGTGTTTCGTGGCGCAAAGTATCGCCAGGCGCAGCAGCACGGCACGTACCTGGAAAACTTCGCGCGCGAGCTGAGTGACAAACAGCAGGACTCGATGTTCTTCACCTGCAACTGCATCCTGAATTATCTCTATGCAGGGCTGGAAGGCCGCCGCACCGGCACTGTCACCGGACCGATCACGTTCGGCGAGATTGCCTATCAGCTGCTGAACCAGACGCTGGTGTACCTGACCATTTCGGACGCCTGATCTGCCAACCCGCCCGAGTCGCAAAGCGGACCACATCGAGTGCGTCCGCTGCGGCCAGCACCCACCTCTTCAGCACTCATGACCATCGTCGCGCCCATGCTCGCTGGTGCCGATCGCGCCATCGACGAGCCCTTGCCGAAGCCGATCCACTCTCGCAGCGGGCTGCGGGCCGCACTGCTGGTGCCGAGCAGCTCTCATCGCGAACCGATGGGAGCGCTGCTGTCGCTGGTGGGCAATATCACTGAGCACGATCTGCAGCGAGCGCTGGACGAACAAAAGCTGCAGCCGGACACGAGACTGGGCGAGATCCTGCTGACCGAGGGCCGCATCAACGAAGACGATCTCTACCGCGCGCTGGGCCTGAAGCTGGGCCTTCCTTATGTGCGTCTCAGCAGCTTCGACGTCGATCCCGAAGCGCTCGCCCCAATCCCCCAGGATGTGGCGCGCAACTATCGTGTGCTGCCGCTCATGCGCCACCAGCACCGCCTGGTGGTTGCGATGAGCGATCCGACCAACTCCAATATTCTCGGCGCGCTGAGCGTGCTCACGCGCTCCACCGTCGAGCCCGTTCTAGCGAGCCCCGGCGATCTGCAGGCCGCGATCGCGACTCACTATCCGCCGTTCGACGATGCCGAGCTGAACGGCGAGGTCCAACGACTGACCTCGCCCAACGCAACGCTTGTTGCACCGGAGGCTGCCGAGAAGCTGGCCCACGAACGACCCATCGTTCGCTTGGTCGCCAACATGCTGCACGATGCAGTTCACCGGCGCGCGTCCGATATTCACATTCGTCCTCGCGATCAGCACGTCGACGTGCTCTACCGAATCGACGGCTCGATGCTTCACATCCGCAGCTTCAGCAGCTCGCTGCTGCCCGGAATCATTGCGCGACTGAAGGTGCTCGGCGCCATGGACCTTGCGGAACACCGGCTGCCGCAGGATGGCGCAATTCATCTCTCGCTCGCAGAGCACGACGTGGATCTGCGCGTCTCCATCATTCCGACGGTGCGAGGCGAGAACTGCGTGATCAGAGTGCTCGATCCCGGGCCGAGCCTGCGGCGCATAGCAGACATCGGCTTCGCGCCGGCGGACGAGCAGCGCTTTCGCCGCCTGATCGATCGCAATCAAGGCATCGTGCTGGTCACCGGCCCCACCGGCTCCGGCAAGACGACCACGCTCTATGCCGCGCTTCAAGAATTGAACACCGGCGAATATCACATCGTGACGGTCGAGGATCCGGTCGAATACCGGCTGGACGGCATCGTGCAGACACAAGCGCACCCGGCGATCGACTATGGATTCTCCACCGCCCTGCGCCACCTCCTGCGGCACGATCCGGACATCGTTCTCATTGGCGAGATTCGAGACCGCGAGACCGCCAGCATCGCTGTCGAAAGCGCATTGACCGGACACCTGGTGCTCTCGACGTTACACACCAATGGCGCCGTCCAGACCATCACGCGCCTGCTGGAAATGGGCATCGAACCCTACCTGGTGAGCTCGACGCTCGGCGGAGCAGTCGCGCAGCGACTGGCTCGCCGGAATTGCAAACACTGCCGCGAACCTGAAGCAGTCGCCGACGACATCAGAACCGCGTTGGGCGCAAGCGCTGAAGAAACATTCATGAAGGGTGCCGGTTGTGACAAGTGCGGCGGCCTCGGCTATCACGGACGCGTGGCGGTCTGCGAAATCCTGGAAATGACACCGGCGCTGCGAGCCGCCGTGCGTGCGGGCAGCGGCGATGACGAGTTGCAGGCGATCGCCACGCGCGAAGGCATGACTCCCCTCGTACAACAGGCCCTGGCACTGGCGAGAACGGGCGAGATTTCGTTGCTCGAAGCGTACCGCTGCCGGCTGGACTGACGCGCAGGATCGAGTTGCACGTCCGTTGGCGGTTTTCCGGACGACTTTCCGATGTTGTTTGCACCACCCCCAATCGGAGATCCAACGACGATGCGCCACTCCTCGACCAAAGCCCTGCTACTACGCTCACTGTTGCCGCTGGCACTGATGCTTGCAGCCGAATCCGGCGCGCAGGCGGCGGACACCCTCAGCGCCGTATCGTCATGGAAGAGAAGCCCCGCGCCGCTGGTGGAAAAAGTGCGCAGAGCCACGGCACGATTCAAAGACATCAACGCGGCCACATCCTCGGGCTGGGTGCCCGGCACGCCTTGCGTGAGCGGACCGAATTCCGGCGCGATGGGCGTTCATTTCATACAGCCGTCGCGGCTGCGCGATGGCGTGTTGAATTCGGATGAGCCCGAAGCGCTGATCTACGAACCGCTGCCCGGCGGCGCATTCCGGCTGGTTGCAGTGGAGTTCATCGTGGTCGCCGAGGATTGGGCACGCCTGCATCCCGATGGCAGCGCGCCTTCGGTCGAAGGGCACCTGATGAATTACGTCGGCGCGCCCAACCGTTATGGCCTGCCGGCGTTTTATGAGCTGCACGTGTGGGCCTGGGAAAACAACCCGGACGGCAACTTTGCCGACTGGAACACCCAGGTGTCGTGCGACCGGCAGGCTCTGAACGGTTCGTGATAAAGTTTGCCGCTGCCACCGTTTCCGCAGCGGAGACTGCATGTTGAAACATCAGCCGCTCGAGTCCCTGCCCGAGCCGACCGAAATGACCGATCCGCAGGCCCGGCAGCAACTATTTGCATCGTTGTACAGCGACCTGCGGCGGCTGGCGCAGAATGAACTGCGCCGTAACGGTTCAGCGTTGACGCTGGGCGCCACCACGCTGCTGCACGAAGCTTATCTGAACATCAGCGAGCGGCAGCGCCTGCATTTTCCCGACCGCGGCCATTTCCTGGCGTATGCGTCGCGTGCCATGCGCGGCCTCATCATCGATTACGCACGCAGCCGGCAGGCATTGAAGCGCGGCGCGGGTTTTGAAATCACCTCCGTGCCCACCAACATTCCCGAGGAATGCGCGGACTCAGAGGAGCTGCAGCGGCTCAGCGATGCGATCGAACAGCTCGCCACGGTTCAGCCGCGGCTCGCAGAGCTGGTGGATTTAAAATATTTCAGCGGTTTCTCCTGCGCCGATATCGCTGCGATGTGGGGCACATCGGAACGTACCGTTCAGCGCAATTGGGAAAAGGCACGCGTGTTCCTTCATCGCGTGCTGGCGCGTCCCGAAGCGGACTAAGTTTCGGCCAGCAGCTGACGGGCCTGCACGGCGGCGGGATGCGAGGCATCTACCGTGTGCGACAAGTTCGCGACCGCAACTTCGAACGCATCGTGCGCTTCGCGGATGCGTCCCTTCTTTTTCAGCGCACGTCCCAGAATCAGGGACGCGTGCCCGGTCTGGTCCGCGTACGGCAGATCTCCCTGCAATGACTTGGCGATCTCCAGCGCAACGCGGGCATCGTCCACCGCCGCATCGTCATCGCCTGCGCGCATCTCGGCTTCCGCACGCCCGAGCCGCGTCGTGATCGTGGCGGCGCTGCCGATCTCACGATCCAAGGCTTGCGTAAAGCGACTGCGCGCTTCATCCAGCCGGCCGTGATCGATATCGATGCGTGCCTGAAGGATCATGTGACTGGTCCAGGGTGGACTGTTGGCCGGCATCTGCTTCAATAGCCCCGCGAACTCATCGAGATAGCGCTGCGCGAGGTCCGACTTGCCTTGATGCTGATAGATGGACGCAAGCCCCTTCAAGGCGTGCGCTTCTCCCATCACGCTGCCGGCGGCACGTGCAATCCTCAGCTCATCGTTGGTCGCAGCCAGCGCCTGTTCGTACAACCCAAGCGATTCGAATGCCCCGCCGCGATTTCCCAGCACGTATGCGGGGACCTCGCCGCCTGGATTGCGCTCAGCAAACAATCGCAGGATGGTTTCATAAAGTTCCAGCGCACGCTGCGGCACGCCCGCCTCGTCCACCGAAACGGCCCAGTTGTTTCTGACCGAGAGCGCCTCCGGCGCGCCCTCGCGCCCCAGCTGAGCAAACGTTGCAATCGATTGCTCGAAGTAACGTTCGGCTTCCTGATTGCTGCCGTACAAGTGATGTCCATACGCCACCATCGAAAGCAGCAGCGCCTCGTCAACGCGGTTCCAGCGCTTGGCGCTGCGAATGCGTGCCAGCCCCTGCTCCGCGTAGCGCAGCGTCGCCTCGGGATCGTGCTGAGTGCCAGCGACGGTCGAGCCGCTCAGCAAACAACCGGCAGCCGTTTCCGGTTCGTCGTCGAGCTTCGGCAGTTCCTCGGCAATGATGCGGTCGGCCTGCTCCAGCTGGCCGAGATCGGCAATGATTTCGGCGCGATCGCAACTCACCTGCGCACGTAACGCCGCATCGTGAGTTCCTTCCAACAGCGTCAGCGCTCGCTCCTGCAAACGAGCCGCTTTGTCGTCTTCGCCCAATGCGCCATAGCGCGAGGCGATCATCGCCAGCACCGCCGCGCGATTCTCTGGCGTATCGTTGGTGTCGTTCATTGCCAGGCGCTCGCTACGTTCGAGCATATCGAGCACCGTCACCGGCTTGTCGGCTTCGGCCGCTTCGGTAATCAGCATGCCGAGAAAATCTGTCACAGCGGTGTTACGCGTCGCGAGGCTCAGCGCGCGATCTCGTTCCGTGGCTGCGACCCGAGCCTGCTCCAATGCAAACAACAAGGTCACGCACAAGGAAGCAACCGCAATCGCCGATCCAAACACGACCACTCGGTGTCGGGCCACGAAGCGGGCAGCGTGATAAAACATCGAGCCCTGCCGCGCCCGAACCGATTCGCGATTCAGATAGCGCACCAGATCCTCTCGCAATGCTGCCGCCGTCGCGTAACGCAGTTTCGGATCTGTTTGCAGCGCCGTGGCCAGGATCGCGTCCAGATCGCCGCGCAGCTGTTTTCGCAGCTTGCCGCTCGCGAATTGCGAAGCACGTGGAATGCGACCGTCCAACGCGATCTTGATGCGCTCGACACGACTGCTGCCGCGAGGAAAGGGATGTGCGCCGGTCAGCAGCACATATAACAACATTCCCAGCTGATACACGTCGGTCGCGGTCGTCGGCAGCTCACCGAGCAACTGCTCGGGTGCGGCGTACTCGGGTGTGAGCACTGCTTCTTCGACGCGCGTCGCGGATTCCTCGCCAGCCTGGTCGACCCCCAGCAGCTTTGCGATTCCGAAATCCAGCAGCTTGACGGTGCCATCCTCGGTCACGAACACGTTCGATGGCTTGAGATCGCGATGGACGACCAGCTGGCTGTGAGCGTGCGCCACCGCCGATATCACCGCCAGGAACAAGCGGACGCGCGCGTCGATCTCGTAACGCTTGGAGCTGCAAAAGGTGTCGATGCGCTGGCCGTCGACATATTCGAGCACCAGAAATTGTTTACCGTCGTCGGTGGTGCCTGCGTCCAGCAGGCGCGCGATGTTGGGATGTGCGAGCTTGCCGAGCACCCTGCCCTCGCGGCGAAATCGTTCGAGCAGCTTGGGCTGCGCCACCATGCTGTCCAGAAACTTGATGGCATAGCGCCCTTCGAAGCGGCCGTCGCTGCGTGAGGCCAGCCAGACTTCACCCATGCCGCCGCGGCCGATCAGACTTTCGATGGTGTAAGCGCCGATGACGCGACCGGCCATGGAAACATTTGCGGCCGCCGCGAGCTCCGTGGCCGGCACCGCCGGCTCATTCAGGAATCCCTCGGCCTGCAGCTCGGCATGTTCCGCCAGCAGCTCGCGCACGGCGCCGGCAATCACCGGCTGTGTGACGGTCAGCTCGGCCAGCCACTGCTCGCGCTCCGATGCTTCGAGATCGAAAGCCTGGTCGAGATATGAATCGACCAGCTGCCACATCGCCGCGTCGAGCACAGCCGAGCTCATGAGGGGTTCGTTCCTTCTGGATGAAGCGGCCAGTCTAACAATTCGAGTTCCGGTATGCGCCGAGTGCGAGCACGTTTTCAGTCGGCTCGGCGGGCCTGGCGTCGTCTGAGCTCATCGACTGCAGGATTCGTTGCATCAGTGCAGCCAGGGACGGATGCGACTGACTGTTCTGCAATCCTGCCGCCATCTTCTTGTGGCCCGTTTCCCGATCGCCCCGCGCCACCGCCAGCATCCCTTGGGAAAAAGAGGCCAGTGCCGCGTCTTTACTCGTCACCAGTGCAGTCAGCTCTTTCTCAGCCTGGTCGCGATGATTCATTCCACTCAGTAACAATGCCAGCTGAAAACGTGCGACTTCCAGACCAGGATCCAACGCCAGGGCCGCTCGCAGCCCAGCCAGCCCACGGTTGACGAGACCGAGCTGCAGATGTTGAGCAGCGAGCAGATGTGTGGCGCGCGCATTTTTTGGTTCGAGCCGCAATGCCTGGTGCAGGTAGCTCAAGCTGGCGTGCATCTCCCCCGCCGAGATGGCATGAATCGCCAGGTGCAGGTACTCATCGGCGTCGAGCAGGTCGGTCATGCGCTTCGATCCTGGCGCAGATCGAGCTGGGCGACCTGCGTGCGGTTGGTGGTGTTGAAAATCCGGAATATCTCGGTGATGTGATTCTTGACCGTGCCGGTGCTGATGCCGAGCTCGCTGGCGATCATCTTGTTGCTCAGCCCCTGGCGCAGCAGCGCGCAGATTTCCTGCTGACGCGGCGTCAATGTCACAGCGCCGGCACTCATGGCCTTCGGCAACGGCGGCAGCCACTTGCGCCCCTGCAGGGTCGCTTCGATGGCCCGATGAATGGTCTGGGTGTCGCTGCTCTTCGGCACGAACGCATGCACCGTATGAATGTTTGTTATCCGGCGCGCTACGTCCACCGACGTGAGCGCAGATATCACGATCAACGGCAGCCGCGCGAAGCGCTGGGCCAGCTCCAGCAAACGCACCCCGCCCTGCATGCCGGGCAAGTGCAGATCGATGACGGCCATGCACACCGCCGGATGGGCCGCTGCACGCAGCAGCGAGTCCGCATCGCTCGCCTCCACGAACGCCGCCGTCGGCAGCACGCCGCTCACCAGCATCTTCATGCCTTCGCGAACCAGCGTGTGCTCATCGGCAATCAGCACGACCATCGACCTCGCCAACACCCCTGTGTCCTCAAGGAATGACTGCTCTTGCCGAAGCAAATCGGAATCCGCACGCCGCGACTGCCACTTTTAATTGTCCTTGGCCGCGCGCAGCTGCTCTGCCAAGTCATCAGTCAGTGCATGCGCGTACCGAGACGTTGAATCTGTCGCGCCAGCAGATCCCGATACGTCAGCTCGCCGTCGATCGGCTGCGCCAGCACCGTGGTGAGCACGGCTTGCGCCTCTTTGCGATTGCCCTCGCGATCGAGCAGCACGATCTTCGCATAGCGCGCCGACAGCGAATTCGGGTCCAGCCGCAGCGCGCGTTTGATACTGTTGTGCGCCTCCTCGATGCGGCCTTCGATCGCTGCGATCACTGCCACTCCGCCGTGGCTCTCGCCGAAGTTACGATCCAGCGCCATCGCTTTGTCGAAAGCACGCGCGGCGCCGGACAAGTCTCCCTGTAGCAGTGCTGTCCAGGCGAGCACGTGCCACGTGCCAATGTGCTCCGGCATGAGTTGCGCGGCCCGCTCG
>CAMLEO010000011.1 GCA_946478975.1 uncultured Steroidobacter sp. | reverse complement strand
GCCGTGACATCCTCGGTCAGGCCCAGCGCCTTTCCGACATCGCGAATGGCGCTCTTGGGTTGATAGGTGATGACTGTGGCCGCAATGGCCGCGCGTGCTCTGCCGTATTTCAGAAAGACATGCTGAATGACTTCCTCGCGGCGCTCGTGTTCGAAATCGACGTCGATGTCCGGCGGCTCGTCGCGTTCTTTACTCAGGAAACGTTCGAACAAAACCTGAATGTCGTCGGGACTGACTTCCGTCACGTGCAATGCGTAGCACACCACCGAATTGGCGGCTGAGCCGCGGCCCTGACACAGGATCGGTTTCTTGGTCTCACCTTCTCGCAAGCCGCGTTCCGAGCGCGCCCACTCGACGATCTCATGCACCGTCAGAAAGAAATGTTCGTAGCGCAGCTGCTCGATGAGCGTGAGCTCCTTTTGCAGAATGCCCTGAACTTTCGCCGGCACGCCTCGCGGCCAGCGCCGTCGTGCGCCGGCCTCGGTGAGATTGCGCAAATGTTCCGTCGCTGTGAGCCCGGCCGGAACGATCTCGTTCGGGTAGTTGTATTTCAAGCTGCTCAATGAAAACTCGCAGCGCTCGGCGATCCGCTGCGTTTCCTGAAGCAGCTCGGACGGGTACAGCTCCGCCAATATTTCTCGCGGACGCAGGTGTCGCTCGCCGTTGGGAAACAGCTTGTGACCCGCCTGTGCGATCGTGCTGTGATGTCGAATCGCCGTCATCGTGTCTTGCAGAACGCGCCGTTCGCGCACGTGCATGTGGACGTCGCCGCTAGCGACCAGTGGCAGTCCCATGCGTTGGCCGAGCTTCTGCACCTCGTCCAGGTAGCGGAGATCGTCCGGTTGACGATGCAGTTCGACGGCGATCCAGCCGCGGTCTGGGAAAAAGTCACGCAGCCAGCGAGCCTGGGACGGCAACGGATCGCGAGGGGCAATCCACAACGCCAGGCATTCGCTCAGGCCATTTTCGAAATCGGCGCGCGCGATCTGGTATGTGCCCTTTTTGGCTTCTGAGCGTGCTCGCGTAATGAGGCTGCAGATTTGAGCGTACGCGCGTTGTGACGGAGCGAGCAGCACCAGGTGCAGATTGCTGGTGCGGAATTCGGCGCCGATGATCAGCTTCAATCCACAATCTTTTGCGGCCTCATGCGCGCGCACGACGCCGGCCATCGAGCATTCATCCGTCAATGCCAGCGCGGAATATCCCAGGTTGTGAGCTTGATAGACCAGCTCGCCGGGATGCGATACTCCGCGAAGGAAGGTGAAGTTGCTGACGCAGTGGAGCTCCGCGTATGGGTGGATCACATCGGCGCTCATGACCAGAACCCGTGCAGATGCCAGCTGCCGTCGTTCGCATCCCGATAAATCCACAGCGCCGCGCCTTGCGGAGTGTGTGCGATGAAATAATCACGTTGCACGTCGCCGCCATCCCACCAGCCGCTCTCGATGCGTTCCGCACCAGGCGCGAGCTGCGGCACGGCGCCGGATTGCAGCGGCTTGGGTTCGGGTAACAACCACAGTGGCCGATTTGGCCACTTTAATTGATACCCGGCCAGGCGTTGTCGCGTCGTATCGACGCTGGCCATGCCCGCGACCGGAGCCCACGTGGATTCGGGCCGGTGATCGGCGACCGCTTTCACACCATGCACTTGTTCTTCTCCCAAGCGAGCGGTGAGTCGATCGAGGGTGTGAGAGAAATCTTCGCTTTGCTCGGCCGCGCCGCTCAGCATGTCGCTGTGAAGTGCGGTGGGCATCGCGAACTCTTCGGCCGACAGTTGCAAGGCGATAGTGGCGGCGGGCAGCGTCGTATGCTCCAGCCGCTCGCGAGTCAGCGCGAGGAAACGTTCGCTGTTGCGATCGGGCATCGACAGGCCGACGGTGATATTCGTCACAGCATCACGATGAATGAAGCGCACCGTGAAACGCTGCACTCCCGTATCGCGTCCACGCAGGAAGCCGACGAACTCTCGCAGCATGCGCTGCAAAGGAAACAACAGGCTTTCGGTGTTACGAATCTCGGCTTCGAATTCGAAGTGCGCGTGATATTTGAGCGGCAATCGATACGTCGGCCGCGGATCGGGCGCGGCGCCGATCAGCCGGTCGAGATAGTCGCAGACCTCCGGCCCGAAACGTTTGGCCACGCCGTCGCGAGGCAAGCTCACCAGCAGCCCCACCGTGCGCACGCCGACTGTTTGCAACTGCTGCGTGATCCAGGGGTCCAGATTCAGCCAGTGCACGCCGATGTTTTCGATACGAGCACGCAAGGCGCCGGGTGTGGTGATGGCGACGCGAACGCCGGTGCGAGCAAGCAAAGCCGCGCCTTCCAACGTCGGCGCGATGCCCAGCTGATAGCTGTAGAACAGCTTGCGCAGGTCTGCTTCTAATTGTTCGATGAGCTTTCGAAAGCCGCCGAACAGTCGCAGGCTGGCGCCGATTTCGAGCCATAGCGCGGTGCTGCGAGCCCGCTGCAGATCGCCGAAGATTTCGCCGACGATCACCGTGCCGCTGAATTGATAAGCCCAGGTCGCCAGGCGTTCGAGCGCGGACTGCTCGGCCGACACGCGGCGCTCCAAGGCGATCACCTCGGGCAGCATCGACAGTGCAGTGGTGAAGTTCAGTCCCGGCTTCAGACCGACGCGATCGGCGGCCGGATTGCAGCAGATCACCGAGCGAACATTGCCTTCGAGCGCGGTGACGACAGTGGGCTGCTCGCTCCGCTCACATTGCAAAGCTTCGAGAGGCAACTGGGGCAGGGTGATACAAAGCCACAGCATGACGAAGCCATCAGTTAGCGATGGACTGAGCGACGGCAAGTGACATACCGGCGCGAGCGCCCCGGCACTTGACCACATCGATGTTGAGTTGCCCGTCCTTCGCAGCTTGCAAACGCAAGCGCACGGCAGCGGGTGAGGACTCCATCGCTGCCGTTGGTGGACGATAAACAAATCCAATACTGTTGCCCGCTTCGGCTGCTAGCTGCAGCCGCCGCACTTCGCGATCGCGGATCGAGATCGGCCAGGTCAGCACGGCGCCAAACGATTTACATCGCAGCGTCTGCTCGGCGGACCACAAAATATCCGTGGCGGTCTGCGCACGAATGATCCAGAAATGTTCCAACTGCAGTCCGTGCTGAACCAAGGCTGCGGCAAATGGAATATAGGGAGGCGCGATCATCGCGACGTGCCGTTCACTTTGAGTGATCTGAGCCAGCGTCGGCATCAGCAGGCGCAGCTCGCCGATGCCGTCGCAGGCCGGCATCAACTCGACGATGGTGCCCGCCTGCCAACCGCCGCCAGGCAGGATCGCATCGAGAGCCGAGCCGCTCGGTTCGATGCGCGGCGGCGGGCCTTCGCGGCCGTTACGACACAGCCGCGCCAGTTGCTCCAATTTTTCGGCGCGAGAGCCGCTCATGGCGAGCGGCGCTCATCGATCCATACGACTTCCATGGTTCGCTCCTCCGGTTCATCGAACTCGAGGTAGCGCGGTGCGAATCACTCCCACCGCCAGTCCTTCAATGGACAGCTGCTGTTCGCGCAAATCGATCTCGATCGGCCGATACGCGGCGTTGGCTGGCTCCAGCCGTACGGTATGGCCCTCACGTCGGTAGTACTTCACCGTCGCTTCGTTGTCGTCCACCAGGCGGGCGACGACGATCTGCCCATTGCGGACCTGTTGCGTCTGATGAACGGCCAGCAGATCGCGATCCAGAATGTCGGCGTCCTTCATGCTGTCGCCTTGCACGCGTAACAAGAAATCGGCACGCGGCGTGAACAACGAAGCGTCGACGGTGATGTGCTCATCTATATGCGAGGTCGCGAGAATCGGCGCCCCGGCGGCGATGCGCCCCAACAGCGGGAGGCTCATCGATGCTTTCACTGATTCGACCGATGCGCGCTTTGAACGTAATGAAGCTGAGCCAGTCAGCTCATTGACGTCTTCCTCACGCAGCCGAATGCCGCGGGAAATGCCCGGCACCAGCTCGATCGCGCCCTTGCTTGCCAGTGCCCGCAGGTGCTGATCGATGCCTTGACGATTCTTCAGGCCCAAGCCTTCGGCGATCTCCCCGCGCGTCGGCGGCAATCCGTCCCGCTCCCTGAAGCGGCGGATAAAAGCCAATACTTCCAATTGTTTGCGGGTGAGGTCAGGCATGGCGGGGAAAGGATGGTACGGCGGATACCAGACAAACGTCTGGTAGCGAGTCTAGGATCCTTTGCGCTCCGCTACAAGCGCCGTGGAGGCGGTCCAACTGAATCGGCCCTACCAGACTGTGATCCGTTGCGCGTCAGCAAATGACACTGAATCCCATTCGGCGGCTGCTCGCGAATAAGGGGTTGCGAGTACGTTTTAACCTATTCATATACATGGCGAACCTGGGCGAACTGACGTGACAGTCTCCGCTATACTTCCGGCTCCTCAATATCCGTTCGCACTCACTAACAGCGATGCGACGCGAACTACTCATGCCACCCAAAATGTCACGCAGGGCCGCCCGCGAATGACGGACTCCGTACTCGCCAGAGTCGCGCAAGGCGATCCACGCGCCGTGCGCGAGTGTATCGACCAATTCGGCAGTCTGATCTGGTCGATTGCACGCCGGCTCACGCGCACGCGCGCCGATGCCGAAGATGCCGTCCAGGAAATTTTCACCGATGTCTGGCGCAGCGCCGGTCGTTTCGATCCCGCGCAGGGCTCGGAGAAAGTTTTCGTCGCCACCATTGCACGCCGTCGTTTGATCGACCGCATGCGTCGCGCCGCTCATCAAGCGCGCACCGAATCCACGGACGATATCGATTCGTTAGGATTCGCCGACTCGAGCAACAGCGCCGAAGTCTGCGCCGAGGCGCAGGCGGCAGCCCGGGCGGTCATGCAGCTGCGGCCGGAACAAAGGCAGGTACTCGAGCTTGGAATCCTGCAGGGCTTGAGTCATTCGGAAATTGCCGATGTGTTGCAAATGCCACTCGGTACAGTCAAGACCATGATGCGTCGGGGACTGATTCAAGTGCGTGAACTGATGGGCATTACGAATGCTGCGTCGGACGGGGTGCGCTCATGAGCAACTCAGTCATGCAGAACCAGAGACTGGTGGAGTTGCTGGTGCAGCGGGCCGTGGACGGCCTGAACTCTGCCGAGCGCGCCGAGCTGAAGTCGCTGCTGGAAGAAGAGAATTACGTCGACGCCGGTCGCTTCGAATACACCGCTGCGGCGCTGCTGCTGGCGGGCGATGTCGAAAACACCGTGCCGGAAGAAATGCCGGACAGCCTGCGCGATCGTTTGTATGCGCAGGCGGAAATGTTCGAAGCGACGATGGCGCCGCCGCCCCGGCAGCGTTCTTCCTCCTCCGGGCAGCCGCAGGTCATCAGCATCGCGGGCCGCTCGCGTTCGAGTGCGCCCACGCCTGCTCCGTCGATGGGGCAGCCGGCGATTGGCAAACAGTCGGCTCGCAAGCCGTCATCGTCCTACTCCTTGCAGGCCAAGGCGGGTTGGTTCGCGGCGGCGGCGAGTGTGCTGATCGCGGTGGCGGGCTGGTGGCCGCGCCTCGAGAACGGCGATCAAGTGACGCCGGAAGTGCCGGTAGCCACGGCGATGAAGCAGGAGCGCGAAAAGCTGCTGGCGCAGCAGGGCGTGGTCCAGCGCACCTGGCAGACGACGCAGGATCCTGCCGCAAGCGGTGTTACTGGCGATGTGGTGTGGGACCCGAAGAGTCAAAACGGCTACGTTCGGTTCCGCGGCATGCAGGCCAACAACGCGACTCAGCAGCAGTATCAGCTGTGGATTTTCGACGGCACGCGCGATGAGCGTTACCCGGTCGACGGCGGCGTGTTCAACATTCCGGCCGGCCAGAACGAAGTGATCATCCCGATCAAGGCGAAACTGGAAATCCGCGATCCGGCGATGTTCGCTGTCACGATCGAGAAGCCGGGTGGCTCCGTGGTCTCCTCCCGCGACCGCATCGTCGTGCTCGCGCAGGTGCGCCAGGGCTGATCGCCAAACGCAAGTTGCAACGAAAAAAAGGCCGGCTGAAAACAGCCGGCCTTTTTGCTTGGTCGATTTGAATAATTCGCCGAGGCGAATTATTTCCTACAATTTTTTTGAGAAGTTAATTCAACGATTCGTGCTGGTCTCGATTCAACTGGCGAGCGGCACGCTGGCGCCGACGCTGGGAATGTGTCGGCCGAGGCGCTCATTGCCCTCGGAACGTTCACGGGCGTAGCTGTTCAGTTTGTTGTACAGCGTCTTGAGGCTGCAGCCGAGAACGGCGGCGGCGCGACGCTTGTCGCCCTCGCAGTAATCCAATGTGACTTCGATCAACGAGCGCTCGGCTTCGTCCAGGCGCGAGCCGAGTGGCACGTGCAGGCCGGCGGGCCGTGCAGCTTCAACAGGCTCGACCGGCTGCGTCGGCATCGTCAGTGACAGGTCGATCTCCAGCACTTCGTCCGCGAGGATGAAGCTGCGCTCCACCGCGTTCTTGAGTTCGCGCACGTTGCCTGCCCAGCGCCGGGTGCTCATGGCCTCCAGGAACGAAGATGAGAACCGCTTCGTCACGTCGCTGGAACGATTCAACGTGTTCAAGAAATGCGTCGCGAGCAGCGGCACATCGCCCGGACGCTCACGCAGCGGCGGAATGTGCAGCGGGAACACCGCGAGCCGATACATCAAGTCTTCGCGCAGCTGGCGGTTCGCAACCGCTTCTGTGACATTGCGATTGGTCGCCGCGATCACGCGAATATCTGTTTTGATTTCCTGCGTGCCGCCGACGCGATAGAAACGTCCCGTTTCCAGCACGCGCAGCAGGCGCGTCTGCATGTCCAGCGGCATTTCTGTGACTTCGTCCAGAAACAGCGTGCCGCCGGTGGCCCGCTCGAACACACCTGCGTGCGAACGAGACGCGCCTGTGAAACTGCCTTTCTCATAACCAAACAACTCGGCTTCGATCAGCGATGCAGGAATGGAGCCGCAATTGATCGCGACGAGCGGTCCCTGTGCGCGCTGGCTCAGCATGTGGATACATTCGGCAACCAGTTCTTTGCCGACGCCACTTTCACCCATGATCATCACTGTCGCTTCCGTCGGTGCGACTCGCTTGATCAGCCCAAACACTTGTTGCATGGCAGGCGAGCGCCCGAGGAGATTGCCGAGGCCGTTCTCGTGCAGCGTAGTCGGTGCGTTCACTGTGAAAATTCTCCCCAGAAAGTCAAAGGAGTGAGTCGTTCAATTCGTGAGATGCAAATTCTTCAAGCGCGACCCGAGTTCCTTTGTAATAAGGTTTTTTCGTCGCTGTAAAAGTAGGAAATCTCTGGCGTCGGAATAGTTGACGCACGAAGTGCTGGAAATCCCGGGATTTCCTTGCTTAAGACACACGAGGAGATAAATCGGGACGCAATCGCGGAACGGCGGCATAGAACTTGCCATTGTTGAGGGGATCGTGCGTTTACGCGCCAGCGTCGCGCGGTTCCTTCAATACGGAGATCAATGATGTCGTTGCAGATCGATAGCGTGAGCGCCGAAGCTGCCCGCCGGCCCTGGGTGCGGGAGACCGCGCAGGATGAATTTGTTGCGCCGGGCTCGCCACGTCGGATCAGTATTTTCGGCTTGGGTTATGTAGGTGCCGTGTCGCTGGCGTGCCTGGCGCGCGACGGGCATGAGATGACGGGTGTCGATATCGATCCAGGCAAGCTGGAGTTGTTGCGTCGAGGCCAGGCGCCGATCGTCGAGACCGGCATTCAAGAGCTCACGCGCGCAGTCATGCGAGGCGGCGCTGTGAATGTCACAGACTCGGTGCGCGATGCAATCCTTACCACCGATATTTCTTTTGTCTGCGTCGGCACGCCGGCGCGCCAGAACGGCAACCAGGATCTCGCCGCGATCACTCGCATCGCCGAGCAGATCGGCGCGGTGCTGCCGGAGAAATCGAGCCGGCACATCATCGTCATTCGCTCCACGGTCAAGCCCGGCACGCTCGATGAAGTGATCAAGCCGGCGCTCGAGCAGGCCTCGGGGCTGAAGGCAGGGCGCGATTTCAGCTTGTGCTTCCAGCCGGAGTTCCTGCGCGAAGGCACGTCGATCAACGATTACGACAATCCGCCGATCACGGTCGTGGGCGCCGATGACGAATATGCCGTCGAAGCGCTGCGCGGCGTGTTCGGTCACTTGCCTTGTGAGTTCGTGCACACGAGTGTGCGGACCGCGGAAATGCTCAAGTACGCGTGCAATGCATTTCACGCCTTGAAAGTGACGTTCGCGAACGAGATCGGGCGCATCTCACAAGCGGCCGGCGTCGATCCGCACGAAGTGATGAAGCTGCTGTGCATGGATCGCCAGCTCAATATCTCCTCGGCCTATCTGCGGCCGGGCTTTGCGTTCGGCGGCTCCTGCCTGCCCAAGGATCTGAAGGCGCTGTTGTATCTGGCCAAGAGCAACGACGTCGAGCTGCCGATGCTGTCCAACCTGTTGCCCAGCAATGCGGCTCACATCGAGCACGCCGTCGAGCGTGTGCTGGCGAGCGGCCGGCGTTCGGTGGGCATGATCGGCCTGAGCTTCAAGTCCGGCACCGATGACTTGCGTGAGAGCCCGATGGTGATCATGGCCGAGCGCTTCATCGGCAAAGGCCTGCCGCTGTGCATCTTCGATCCGCAGGTGAACGTGGCGCGGCTGATCGGCGCCAATCGGCGCTTCATCGAAGAAAGCATTCCGCACATTGCCTCGCTGATGACGACCGACCTGGATAAATTGGTGCGCGAGTCGGACGTGCTCGTGGTTGCGATGAAGACGCCGGAAGTGCTGGCGGCATTGAAGGCGCACACGCGGCCCGAGCAGATGCTGCTGGATATCGCGATGCTGCCGGAGCGTGAGGCTTACAAGGCCACTTACCAGGGTGTGTGCTGGTAACGGGCCATGGCGAACGTAGAAGAACAAGCTGGCGACATCCAGGCCGTGAGCACGCTGGCGCGGCGGCGTGTATTGATCATCGTCGAGAACCTGCCGCTGCCGTTCGACCGGCGTGTGTGGCAGGAAGCGCGCACGCTGCACGCCAACGGTTATCAGGTCTCGATCATTTGCCCCAAGGGCAAAGGCTACGAGAAGAGCTTCGAAGAGCTCGACGGCGTGGCGATCTATCGGCATTCGATGCCGTTCGAAGCCAGCGGTGCGCTTGGCTATCTCGCCGAGTACAGCTGGGCGCTGGCCGCCGAATTCCTGTTGTCGCTGAAGATTTGTTTCACGCGCGGCTTCGACGTCATTCACGGCTGCAATCCGCCGGACATGATTTTTCTGATCGGCGCGTTCTACAAGCTGTTCGGCAAGAAATTCCTGTTCGACCATCACGACATCAATCCCGAGCTGTACGAAGCGAAGTTTCAGCGGCGGGATTTTTTCTATCGCCTGATGCTGGCGCTGGAGCGCTGGACCTTTCGGACCGCGGACGTCTGCGTCGCGACCAACGAGTCGTATCGCAGGATCGCGATCGAGCGCGGCGGGCGCTCGCCAGGCAAAGTATTCGTCGTGCGCAGCGGCCCGGACCTGCGGCGTTTGAAAGTGCTGCCACCGCAACCGGCCTTGAAGCAAGGTCGTAAATACCTGGTGGGTTATGTCGGTGTGATGGGCCGTCAGGAAGGTATCGATGGGCTGCTCACCGCCGTTCATCACATCGTGCACACCATGCGCCGGACCGATGTTCACTTCGGCCTGGTCGGCGGCGGTACCGAACTGGAAGCCATGCGCAAGCTGGCGCAAGAGCTCAACGTCGCGGACTTTGTGACTTTCACCGGACGCGTGCCGGACGCGGAGTTGCTGGCGATGCTCAACACCGCGGACGTGTGCGTGAATCCCGATGTCGCGAATGAGATGAACGATAAATCCACCATGAACAAAATCATGGAGTACATGGCGCTGGGCAAGCCGATCGTGCAGTACGACCTAACCGAAGGCCGCGTGTCGGCGCAGGAGGCTTCGCTGTACGCCAGGCGCAACGATCCCATCGACATGGCGGAGAAAATCGTGGGGCTGCTGGACGACGAGCCGCGGCGCAAGGCCATGGGGGAGCTGGGCCGGGAGCGCGTCAAGAGCAAACTTGCCTGGGAGCATGAGGTGCCGCGCCTGCTGGCGGCTTACGAAACATTGTTCAGTTGAGGGTCTAGCGAGGTTGCCGGGGATGGGGAAGCCGGCGGCGGGGAAGACGAGACGCGATGAGATATGTGGTGCTGGCCGCAGGATTCGATGGCACGCTGGCTCGCGACGGCCGTTGCGATGAGCGCTGCATAGATGCGTTACGCGAGCTGTCTGCGACCGGTCGTAAGCTCATCCTGGTGACCGGGCGCGAGCTGCGGCCGCTGCTGGAGATATTTCCCGAAGCGCGCATCTTCGATTACATCGTCGCCGAGAACGGCGCGGTCCTGCATCGTACAGCGACGCGCCAATCGGAGATCCTCGGCCAGGCGCCTGCCGAGATCCTGTTACAGGAGCTGCGACGCCAGCACATTTCACCGCTCTCCGTCGGCAGCTCGATCATCACCACGACGGCGGAGCACGCCGACACTGCTCGCGAAGCGCTCCGCAAGCTCAAGCTGCATCTGGATTACGAGCTGGTGAACAACGATGAGCGGCTGCTCATTTTGCCGCCGGGCGTCGACAAGGCGTCCGGCATCAAAGAAGCATTGCGCGAGCTCGGCGTATCGCGTCACAACCTGGTCGCGATCGGCAATGGTCACAACGACCTGCCGCTGTTCGCCTCGGCGGAACATGCGGTAGCGGTGAGCAACTCGTCCGACGCCGTGAAGCAGGCGGCCGACCATGTCACTGAAGGCGCCTTTTGCGACGGATTCCTGGAGCTGGCGCGCGACCTGGTCGCAACCGATCTGGCGAACGCCGTGCCGCGCCGTCGCGTGGTGCTGGGCAGGGACGAAGATCAGCAGGAAGTAGCTCTGTCGCCCTGCCAGGATTCGGTGCTGGTGAGCGGCGCGGATGAAACATTGCGCACGCTGATCTGCAATCGCTTGCTCGAACAGATGATGCAGCAGGATTACCAGTGCTGCATCATCGGTGCGGATCGAAACACGCCAGTGGCTTCGCCTCGCGGAGCGTTCGCTGGCATGAGCAGTTGGGGAGACGCGCACGAGGCGCCGCGATTGACGGACGTGCTCACCGCGCTCGAACAGCCGACTCACAGCATCGAGATCAATCTGGCCGCGCTTCCGGCCGAAACACGGCCCGTGTTCATCGATGCGCTGCTGCTGCAGCTACAGGCGCTGCACGACCGCGCCGGCAGGCCTCATTGCATCCTGATTCATCATGCCGATCGCTTTCTCAACGGCTCGCATGCAGGCAGCGCCATCCGGCGGTTGTCTGAAGTGACGATGGTTTATTCGAGCGCCGAAGCGGGCTTGCTGCCGCGGGCCATTCTGGAAGACGTGAAACTCACCATCTCGACCGGCCTGCCGCTGGCAGACGCGCCGGGCACGGCCGGCGCGGAGGGTCAGGCGGTGACGGCCGGCGGCGCCGTGTGTCGAATATCTCTATTGCGACCGGCCTCGACATCCGATTCGCCGTCCTTGTCCTCGGCGGATGCCGCAACGATCTCGGGATACTGAATCACTTCCTGCACCCGATAGTCCTTCATGCCGCGTGCGTGCGTGAAGATGATCAGCTCGCCCAGCAAGCCGAGTGCGAACACTTGCATGCCCAGCACGACCAGCAGCGCTCCGAGCAGCAGGGCGGGACGATCAGCCAGCTTTTCGTCGAAGAACAAACGTTCGACGCTGAGCACGGCGATGATGGCTGCGCCGATGCCGAATGTGCCGACGCCAACCATGCCGAAGAAGCGCAGCGGCCGCTTGGTGAAGCGCACCAGGAAGAAGATGCTGAACAGGTCCAGCATGTGACGCACGTATTCCCGCGGGCGATACATGCGTTCCAGGCGATCCTGCGGCGACTGGCGCAGCGCTACTTCACTGACACGGAAACCCAGCCGTGCAGCGAGGATCGCCATGAAGCGGTGGTGATCGCCGTACAGATCCATTTCTTCGAACACCTGCCGGCGCATGGCGCGTGCGCCGCAGCCGATGTCTTGCAAGCGCGAGCCGGTGACGAAGTTCACGAGACCATGGAAAGCACTGCGCCGCATGCGATCCAGCACATTGCCGTAGCGGGGCGAGCGATAGCCGATCGCCATGTCCGAGGTGCTGAGCGCCGCCACCAGTTTGGGAATATCGTGTGCTTCGATCTGGTGATAGGCCGGCAATGTCACAATCACGCTGCCGGCCGCTCGCTCGAAGCCTGCCATCAGCGCCGCCGCTTCGCCGAAGCTGCGCGTCAGGTGAACGATCGTGAGATCCTCGCCTTCGCGCAGCAGATCTTCCAGCGTGCGGCTGGCATCCTGGCGATTGCCGTCGATCACGAAAATGAATTCGAACGGCAGGCCGATGGCCTCGATGCCCGCTTTGTATTCTGCATACAGCGAGCGCAACTCCGACCGCCGCGCGCACACCGGCACGATGACGGAGACCGAAGGAACCGAAGGATTCGGGAACTGTGTGCTCATGATGCCATGGTTCTATATAGATGAGATTGTCGTGACACTGCTCAGAGGTCTGGCCGGATCTCTATTGGATCCGGCGGCGCTTTCCTGGCGGCGCCGGACGGTTTGAGTCAACCGGAAGAATTCGTTGTCGCGAACGTCGCCGCGTGAATAGATCAGCTCTGCTAACGCGCCACCGCACAAAAGGATCATGCCGGACGCCAAAAAAATCACGCCGGTGCCGGCCAGCGGCCAGGACAGCGACGCCTGATCGGTGAACAAGCTCCACGCCTCGTGGCCGAGCAGGGCGAGCGCGATGAGGATCAAAGGGGCGGACAGCATCGCGAACCAGCGCAGTGGCCGCGATGCAAAGGTGGTCACTGTCTTGATCACCATCAGGTCGAGCAGCACTTTGTAGATGCGAGACAGCCCGTACTTGGATTGTCCGTAGCGACGCGCGTGATGACGCACGCGGATCTGCGCTACTCGCGGCCCGGCGATCGATGCCATCGCCGGAATGAACCGGTGCATCTCCGAATACAACGGAATGCTCTTGATCAGCTCGGCACGAAACGCTTTCAGCGAACAACCGTTGTCGCGGATCGGCACGCCGGTGACTTTGCCGATCAGCAGATTGGCGATGCGCGAAGGAATCTTGCGCGTCACCAGCTTGTCCTGACGGTTGTGGCGCCAGCCGACCACGATGTCGAAGCCGGCCTCGATTTGTTCCAGCAGCAGTTTGATGTCGGCGGGATCGTTCTGCAGATCGCCGTCCATCGTCACTAGAATTTCGCCGCGCGCATGTTCGATGCCCGCAGCCATCGCCGGTGTTTGGCCGTAGTTGCGACGGAACTTCACCAGCCGCAGTCGTGAATCGATGCGTGCGATCTCACGTGCGATCTCGGCCGTGTTGTCCTTGCTGCCGTCGTCGACGAACACCATTTCGAACGTGCAGCCGATATCGCCCAGCGCCTGCACGATGGCCGCATACAGCGGCCGGATACTTTCCTCTTCGTTATACAGCGGCACGATGACCGACAACCGCGGACGCGGCTGCCGGGGCACGTCCGCACCCGGTTTTTCTAGGCTCTCAGGGGTTGTAACTTTTGCACCGCTCATCCTGGCTTTCCCGACGTTCTTACAACTCACATTCGCACTGACCGTGGCGAATTTGCAGGGAGACTGCTCACAAGCGCTCGATCCGTTGCTAACAGCAATAACGAGCCAATCAATCCCTGTGTTCGCGCCGCACTGCCGCCATCCAACGACATGCGTCGCCGTTGGCACACGACCTGCAAAGGACAGGCCAACGTAACAACAAGAGCGAGTGCTCCTGATGTCGAGACAAGTGAAGACAATGTTGAAGATCTGCGGAATGTTGTTGGCAGTGTTGGGTATGCACGCCGCGCACGCGCAACAGGCGTCATACATCGTAAAGCCCGGCGACACACTGGAAATCTCGGTGTGGAAGGAGCCGGACTTGCAACGTCAGGTGCTGGTGCGGCCCGACGGCGCGTTTTCGTTTCCTTTGGTCGGCGAAGTGGATGCGCGCGGCAAGACGGTTGCCGATCTGAACAAAGTGGTGGCGGATCGCCTGGCCAAATATATCTCCGGTGCGGTGGTGACGATTTCGGTGCAGGAGATCAAAGGCAACAAGATTTATGTGCTGGGGCAGGTGAACAAGCCCGGCGAGTTCATCGTCAATCCCAGCGTCAACATCATGCAGGCGCTGAGTATGGCCGGCGGCATGACGGCGTTCGCGGCCACCAACGACATCATCGTGCTGCGCGGCCAGGGCAAGGATCAAACGGCGATGGCGTTCCGTTATCCCGAAGTGGTGCGCGGCAAGCGCCTGGATACCAACATCGAGCTCATTGCAGGAGATATCGTTGTTGTCCCCTAAATTACAATTCGTAACGCTGGTGCCGCTGACGCTGATCACGTGCACAGCACTGGCGGCCAACTGGGAAATCGATCCGCGTGCGCAGGCGGGTTATCGATACAGCGACAACTATCATCTCGAACTGCCGGGAGGTGAAGTCGATGTATCGGGCGCTGAGGCCGAAGCTGGTGTGACGTTTCGCACCGTCGATCCTCGCACCAACTTCGAGATCACGCCGCGCATCAACAAGACTTATTTCCCGAACGACAAGACCGAGGACTCGACCGACTATTACCTCGACGCCGCCTTCACGGACATCTCGCCGCGCCGGCGCATCGAAGTGCCGTTCACCTTTTCGGAGGAGAACGTGGTCGACAGCGAGCTGCCGAATGTCGACACCGGCGGCGGGCTCGGCGAGCCGCCGCAGGGCGACTCGGGCCGGTTCCTGGTGCGGAATCGTCGCGACTTCTATCGGCTGGCGCCGTCGTTCGGCTACGACCTGACGGAGCGGTATCGCATGGAGCTCAACGGCTATTACCTGAAGGCCGACTTCGACAGCCAGGTGGCTCGTGCCCAGCAGGACTTCAGCGAAGCCGGCGTCGGTGCTGCCTTTGGATTTCGCACCACGCAGCGTTCCACGCTACTGCTGCGCGCTCTCGCATCTCAGTACGACACCTTGTCCACGACCGACGCTTACGGCGGCGAAGTGGAGTGGAATACCCAGTATTCCGAGAACTCACGGGCGTACGTGCGCCTGGGCGCGCAGCAGACCGACCGCCAGCGCCGTTCCACCAGCAGCAGCGACACCAGCTTGATTGCGGGCGCCGGCGGCGAATGGGCCAGCCAGCGCAACCGGCTGTTCCTGGACTTCACCCGCAGCGTCGGAGCGGTGGCGGCGGGAACTGTTGTCGAGCGTCATCAGTTGCGTCTGAGGATCGACCACGACGTATCGCCACGCTTTGCCCTGCGCGCCGGCGCCCGATATTCGCGCGACGCTGAAATTGAAACCGGCACCTATCCGACCCGCAAATATGCGATCGGCGAACTGGGTTTCGAGTGGCGATGGCTGCGGACCCTGTCGCTGACCGGCAGTTACAACTATCGGTGGCAAAAGTATGAGGACGACCCTACGGATCGCGATGCCAGCGGCTTCCTGATCGGAATCGTGTACGAACCCAAACGCGCCCAATAATTCAGCACTCCTATGCAGACGACCCAAGCTGCCGGCCACGAGCCGGACTCCACCGGTTTCGGCGACTACCTCGCGATCCTGCGCAAGCGTCGCAAGACGGCGCTCCTGGTGGGGCTGCCTTTCATCGCCATCGGTCTCGCGCTGGTGATAGCGCTGCCGAATGTGTATCGCTCCTCGGGCGACATCGAGATCGAAGGCGCGCAGGCGCTCAAGAGCAACAATCCCAATTCGCTGACCCAGGATCCGGACGACACACCGTATCCCGATCAATACGTGCGCAGCCTGAGCACCCTGGTGTTGAGCGATCGCAACTTGTCGAAGCTGCTCAAGGAGCATCGGCTGTACGACGATCAGGCCGCCGATCCCGAAGGCGCGCTGGACAAGCTGAGCGGCGACGTCAAGGTCGACATCGTGACGGTGCCCATCATCGATCCCAACACCGGCCGCGAGCGCGACGTCGTCACCGCATTCAGTGTTTCTTACGACAATCCGGATCCGCAGCGCGCGCAGGTCGGCGCAGACTGGCTGGTGCATTCGTTCCTGGATTTGAACCGCGCCGATCGCCAGAAACAGGCGGCCGGCAAGGCGCAGTTCTTCGCCAACGAAGCGGAGCGCATGCGCGTGTACGTCTCGAAGCTCGAAGCGAAGCTGGCCGACTTCAAACAAAAGAACGCCGGCAAGCTGCCCGAGCTCAACGAAATGAACATGAATGTCATGGAGCGCACCGAGAACGACATTCAAAACATCGAGTCGCAGATGCAGGCGCTGCGACGTGAGCGCGTGTTTCTCGTGGCTCAATTGCAGCAGGCGCGCGCAGCCGGCCCGGACAGCGGCAATCTCCGCGCCCTCGAAGACGAGTACAACCGCAAGAGCATGCAGTACGACCAGAGTCATCCGGACCTGATCATGCTGCGCCGGCAGATCGATCAGCTGCGCCAGGGCGGCTCGACCGCGGGCATGTCGCTGAAGGCTCAATTGCAACAGCAGCGTTCCATTCTCGCCGAAACCAAGCAGCGTTACAGCGACGATCATCCGGACGTGCAGCGCATTGCTCGTAACATCCAGGCGCTCGAGGCTCGCATCGCCGCCGGCGAAACTGCCGACAGCAGCAGCGCCGTCGACTCGCCGATGGCCATGCAGTTGCAAACGCAGGTGAATGCCACGGACACGCAGCTTTCGGCTCTGCAATCGCGTGCCGAGGAATTGCGCACCAAACTGAGTGGCCTGGAAGGGCGCATGACCGCCGCTCCGGAAGTCGAGCGCGACTATCAAGCCGTCACGCGCGATCTCGCCGGCGCGCGAGCGAAGTACGACGAATTGTTGAAGCGGCAGATGGATGCCGAAGTCAGCGAAGCGGCAATCGCCGGGGGTACGGCCGATAAATTCCGCATCAAGTCCTCGCCGAAGGTTCCGGATAAACCCGCCAAGCCGCAGCGAATCGCGATCATGATCATCGCAGTGGTGCTGGCGACCATCGGCGCGCTGACCAGTGTCATCATGGGCCAGCTGCTGGATCAGACTGTGCGTGGCGCCCGCGACGTGCAGGACATTCTGGGTGTCGCGCCGTTGACTTCGGTGCCAGTGATCAAACGTTCGGGAGTGGTTCGCAAAGGCGCCGCTCCAGCGTACGCCGCAACCGCCGCGGCCTTCCTGGCTATCGTGATCTGCGCCGTCATCGTTCGCTTTATCGCCTGAGAGAGCACGCAAATGAGCATTATCGAAGAGGCAGTGCGTAAGACCGCGGAACGTCACCAGCGTCACGCACCGCCACCCGACCAGGCGAGCAACCGTCCACGCCTGCGGCGCGTACCGTCTGCGACGGTGGACAGTGCCAACGTACGGCGTTTCCAGCCCGTGTCGCTGGATCGCGCCGTGCTGGAAGAAAATCACATTCTGCCGCAGGTCACCGATCCGGGCGCGCTGCGAGCTTATAAGATCTTGCGCACACGCCTGCTCAGGCGGCTCGAAGCGAATCAGTGGCACTCGTTTGCAGTGACCGGCGCGACGGCCGGCGAAGGCAAGACGTTGACCGCGATCAATCTCGCGATGGCGCTGGCGCAGGACTCGAACACCTGGGTGTTCCTGGTCGATCTGGATCTGCAGCGGCCGCGCATCGCCGATTATCTCGGCTTGAACAACAGCCAGGGCCAGCGCGGCTTGACGGACTTCCTGCTCGGCGACGCAACGTTCGAGCAGATCATGTACGCGCCTGCAAACATCGAGCGGCTGGCGCTGATCCCGAATTTCCAGGCGGTCGCGAATGCGTCGGACCTGCTCACGTCGCCGAAGATGGACGAGCTCATGCAGGCGCTGGAAGGCGAGATGCCACGGCGCATCGTGATCTTCGACATGCCGCCGGTGCTGGCGGCGGACGACGTGCTCGCGTTCTCACCGCAGGTGGATGGCTTGCTGATGGTCGTCGCCGAAGGCACCACTGGCCGCGACGCCCTGCGAGGCGCGAAGCAGGTGCTGCAGGAAATGAATTTGCTGGGGGTGGTCTTGAATCGTTCGGAAACGCAAGACGACGGTGCGTACTACTCGTACGCCCGCTAAAGAAAACAAGGTGGGATCGTTGCTCAGGGTGAGCGGGGGTGTCTTTCCGCGGACACTTAACGTGTCCGCGGACCCCGCGAACGACAGCCAAATCTGTTTAAAGTGGGGATGTACTGGCTGGCCGACGCTCCAGGGACGGCTGCTTGAGATGCCGGACTACGCTGAGTCTATATCCGAGTCCTGCGGCCGGTTGCCGGCATAGGAAATGATCTTGAAGCCAGGGTCGAGCACGGCGATGGCGTTGTCGGGCAGGTCTTTGTGAATCACGGCGTTCGCGCCGATCTTCACGTTATTGCCAATCGCAATCTTGCCGAACAGCCGCGCGCCCGGCGCAATATAGGCATTGTCGCCAATCGTCGGCGCGCCGCGCTTGGCGCCGGCGCCTGACACACCGATGGTGATGTTTTGTGACAAGTTGCAATCGCGGCCGATCACCGTCTGCGACGAAACCGTAATCCCGCCGTAGTGCCCGATATACAACCCCGGCCCGATCTTCGCGGCGCGGGGAATCTCGATGCCCCACAGCGCCTGAACAAAAAAATCCAGGATCACATAGACAGGATCGAACAGGATCCGCAGCAGCTTCGGCCTGCGCCGGCTCCACTGGCCAAACCTCAACACCAGCACAGCATGAACGCCAGGCGCACGAGCGCAGCTGAGCACTCGCTTCAGCTTGCTGCCGGAGGTCATCGCATAACGTCGCCGCAAATCGGCGCGCAGCGGGCTTTCGGAGCGCGGCGGACGATTGGCGGGCAACACGGAGCTGGGTGCGTTCATGATGATGACCCCCTTGCAGGTGCAGTCATGGCAGTGGTTGGCGGACGAACGCCGATGCGGGCCGCGAGCATCATCCACCATGGCAGCCACACGATGATTTGAAACGCTCGGGCCGCCAGCGACACCGCGAGGGCATCGGCCGGCTGCACGCCGCCGAGCGCCATGATGGCGACGAAAATGCTTTCATACACGCCGATGCCGTCGAGCGAGATCGGCAGCCGCGACACCAGGATCGCCAGCGGCACCGCGGCGAAAACAAACAGCGGATTGAACTCCACGCGCAGCGCGACGGCGACCAGCGCGTAGCAAACAATCACCAGTATGTGTTCCAGCAGCGTGAGCACCGAGAACGCAGCGATCCGGCGCCGGTCGTTGCCGAGCGAGGCATAAGCCTCGTGCAGACGTATCAGCAACTGCGCAGCCTTGCTGTCCGCGAACCGACGCGGAAATAGTTTCAACGCCGAGTTCAGCGCGTTGGTCGTAAACGAAAACACCAGCAGCCCGATGCCGACCAGCAATCCCGCCACACCAAACATCAATGCGGAATCGTAGATCGCATCATGCGGCAGCAACGTGCGCAGGATGATCAGGCTGGCAACCGTCGTCAGCAGCGCGACGATGAAGCCAATGCCGCGCTCGACCAGGATGGTTGCGAGTGTGTCGTCGACGCGAACACCGAATCGCCGCACCAGCATCACGCGAATGCCGTCGGCGCCGACAGTGCTCGGCAGCGCCAGCCCCCACATCATCGCGCTACAGTAAACCATCAGCTTTTGCGCCAGCGAAATCCAATAGCCGCGAATGGCCAGCAGCAGGCCCCACTTGTAGCTCATCAATACGCGATCGAGAAACAGCGCTGCGATGGCCGCCAGCGCCCACACAGGATCGCAGCGGCTCAAGGTCGCGAGCACCGATTTGATGTCGGCGACGTAGATGAGCAGCAACGCGCACAACAGCAGCGTCACCGCGATCCGCAGCCACCGCTTCATAATCGTGCGGCCGGACCGCTCAACCGGCCCGCCGGGTGCCATGCTCGTCCGCAGTGAGCTCGCGACGCAGGTCTTCTTTGGATTGGCCGAGAATACACATGCGATACCAGATCTCGGCATTGATCAGCAGCCACAGGCGATTGCCGTGATCGGCGCGCTTGGACGTATGTTCGTCCACCAGTTGGGCGATCGCGTGTCGATCCAAAACCCGATCGTGCACCAGCTGCGACTGCCGCAGACAGATCCGATACAGCCGCGCGTACTCGGCTTGTAACAAGTAGGGCAGCGCGGATGAGAACCCTTGTTTGGGCCGATCGAGAATTTCCGGCGGCAGATAGCGGGCCGCGAGCTTGCGTTGGATGTAACGCAAGGTCGCACCGCGAACCTTGAGCGATGCAGGCAGGCGAGCGGCGAAGCCGGCCAGCTCATGATCCATGAACGGGCTGCGCGCTTCGAGGCCATGCGCCATGCAGATGCGGTCGGTGATCATCACCGGATGATTCGGCAGCCGCACCAGGCTGTCCGCATACAACATGCGATCGAGATCGCCGCCGCGCGATTCTTCATAGGGCCGACGGATCGCAGCTTCGGCATCGAGATTCGGCCAGCGCTGCTGCACTTCGTTGGTGTACAGCTGTCGCCGGCGCACGGGATCGAAATAGAAATAATTCAGGCTGGCCGCGTAACGTTCGCCGCCGGAATGAAACGACAGGTGATGCAGCCAGCGCAGCTGATGACCGAGGCTCTTGTACCAGCCGGATTCGGGAATCATCGCGACCGCCGGCGCCAGCACTTTCCGACGCAGTGACTCGGGCAGGCGACTGTAGTGAGTCGCGTAGAGATTGCCGTAATAGCGATCGTAGCCGCCGAACAGCTCATCGCCGCCGTCGCCGCCAATCACGACTTTCACATGCTGGCGCGTGAATTTCGCCAGCAGCCAGGTACACAGTGACAACGGATCGGAGGGCTCATCGAGCGCCCACACCAGGTCCGGCAGGTGAGTGGCGATCTCCGGCCGCACGCGCTCTTCGCGGTGATCGGTCTTGAACAGCTTGGCAACCGCGCGCGCGGCGGGCGCTTCGTCGAAGCGCTGGTAGCTCAAGCTCATCGTGAATGTCGGCAGGTCCTTCACTTTGAGCTTGCGCGCGAGCATCGCGACCAGCAGGCTCGAATCCATGCCGCCGCTCAGGAATGCGCCGACCGGAACGTCGCTTTCCAGGTGCAGCCGTAATGTCTGCTCCAGCTTGGCTTCGAGCTCATCGAGCAGCGACTCTTCGCTGCCGGCGAGCTTCGGCTCTTGCGTGAGTTGCCAATAGCGGCGCACTCGAGGCGGGAATCCCAAGTCGTAGGTGAGCAGATGTCCGGGCGGCAGCTTATGAATGCCTTCGAACATCGTGAGCGGCGCATCGATGAAGCGCAGCCCGAGGTATTGATCCAGCGCCGCCAGGTTCATGCGCATGCGCCGCCGATCCAGCGCTCGCAGCGCTTTGATCTCGGACGCGAACGCGAAGCCTTGCTCGCCGAAGCTGTAGAAAAAGGGTTTCTGGCCGAGATGATCGCGCGCCGCGAGCAGCCGTCGTCGTCTCACATCCCACAGCGCGAACGCGAACATGCCGCGCAGATGGGAGAGCAGGTTCTCGCCGTAGCGCTCGTACAGCGCCAGGATCACTTCGCAGTCGCTGTGAGTCAGGAACTGATAGCCCTCCCGCTCCAGCGTCTGCCGCAGCTCGCGATAGTTGTAGATCTCGCCGTTACACACCAGCACCAGCGAGCGATCGGCGTTGTACAGCGGCTGTTTGCCGCCGTTCAAATCGATGATGGACAGGCGACGATGGCCGAGCGTGGCGAATGCATCGTGATGCACGCCTTCGCCGTCGGGCCCGCGGTGCGCCAGCGCGTCGATCATCCGCTGCAGCGACTGCTCGCGACCGGGGTCGTTATTAATCAATCCAGCGATGCCACACATACTGATTAGGAAGGAGAGGGAATGCGGCGGCCGGCCCCAGCGCGCCGGTCGATCGCGGCAGCAAACACCTGTTCGTAACGAGCGGCGCAAGTATCGATGAAATAGTTCTCCACCAGCTTCCGATTGTGGCGTCCGTAACGTTCGCGTGCGTCCCGGTCGGCGTGCAGCTGGATCAGCGCGCGAACGAAGGCGTCGCAATCGTTGAGCTTCACCACGTGGCCGGTTTCGCCCGTGGTCAGGAAGTCCGTCTGCCCGCCGCGGTCGTAACACAGGACCGGCAGGCCGAACGCCATCGCTTCGAGAAACACCAGGCCAAAGCCTTCATGCTGACTCGCTGTAACGAACGCGTCGGCCATCGAGAGCGCCGCATATTTCTCTGCGTCGGTCACTTGACCCAGCATGTGCAAGCGATTGCGCACACCCAGCTCGACCGCGCGTCGCTCGATCGCCGGCGCGTCCGGGCCATCGCCTACGATCACCAGGTGAGCATTGGGAATGCGGCTGGCTGCGAACATATCGATCAATTGCGGCGTCGCCTTGCGAGCTACGAGGCGGCCGATGGTGATCAACACGAACGCATCCTGAGGCAGGCCCAACGCCTGTCGCGAGAATGCGCTGATCGGCGGCGGCCGGTCGATGCCGAGCGGAATCAGTTCCACCGGGCGTCGTACGCCGTACAACTCCGTGACGTGACGAACCGTGTCGCGCGATTGGCCGACGACTTCATCGGCTGCTTTTAGCAGCCAGCGAACAGCGGCGCGCAACGGTGCATGCTTGTGCGGAGAGCTGCCTTTGCTCGGATCGAACAGATCGCCGCCGTGCACGGATAAAACATTCGGCAGGCCGAACCACTGGCCGAGCGCGTGGCCCAGCGGGCCGGTGGGCACGACGAAGTGAGTGTTGATCACGTCGAAATCGTTCTTGCGAAGGCGTACGCCGCGAATGAAACCTGTCGGCAGGTACGCCGCCATCGATGGGAAGTTCGCAACGGCTAACTCACGGCGAAAGAAGACTGGAACGCGCAACACACGCACGCCGCTGTCGTTGTCTTCTGCGCGCAACTCGCCAGCGCGTGAAGTGATGACGGTGACGTCGTGGCGTTTCGCGAGTTGCCTCGCGAGCGCGGCCATGACCACGCCCCCGCCGCCGCCCAGCGGCGGGTACTCATAGTTGCAGAACAGGATGCGCATCGTTGGGTGGTTGGAGCAAGTTCTGTGCCGCTGTTGCTGTCGTGTCGCTGTCGTGTCGTTAGGGGCCGCGTTGGTGGCTGGCGGAGGCTGGTGGGTCCTATGTTCCTCCGGCGCCGCGCACCGCCCTTGTCCACGCTGTCGCGTGGACTGTATGCGTTACGTCCCTGTAGCTGCTGCTGGGCCCAGCGTCCCTGCTGGAGCCAAGCCGCCGGATGAACATAGGACCCACCATCCTCCGCCTCAACGTACGTCGATGTTTCAGGCGTTCCGGAAAAGCACCAGATACGGATGAGGCGTACGGACGCTTCCGGAAACGTTGAGACTTGGCGTACGTGAATTGCCGCCCTCCCGGAGAAACATCTCAGACGCGTCCTACGTTCCGCGAGAAAACATTAAACTCGCGTCCGTTCCAGGGGCGCCCGTGGGATCGCAGACTTAGCGTCCGTTCCGATGTCACCAGCAGCGACATTTTCTCGGACTCAGTCCGCTCCGGCGCGAGACATCAGAGTCCGCGAACGTTGAGGCGTCGGTGAGGTGGGTGGGGTCTCTCTCACCGGCGGCTTGGGTCCGACAGGGAAGTCGGCCCCAGCAGCAGCTACATGGATGTAACGCATACGGTCCGCGCGTCGGCGCGGACAAGGGCGGTGCGCGGCGCCGGGGAGAGAGACCCCACCCACCTCGCCGACGCAAGCCACCGAGCCACAAGCTGAGGACTCTGGAACTATTACCGCCCAGATCACATTTAGCGACAGGACCGCGAACGGTCAGGTTACCCCGTGGGGATTGCATGAGCGCCCAGCCCATCGTCAACCAACGTCCACGTCGTGTGCTCGCCGCGCGGCTGGAACCGTTTGATTCCTATTGGCAGGCGCCTGCCAACATCGAAGCGGGTTACGACTCCTTCGCCGCCTACTACCGCGCCAACTACCTGCCGCACCTGCCGGCCGATAAGTCCGCACGGATCCTGGTGGTGAGCTGCGGGCCGGGGTATCTCGTCAATGTGCTCGCCCAGGCGGGCTATAAGTCCGTCATGGGCATCGACTCCGACCCGGCGAAGGTCGAGTACGCCAGGCGGCGTCATTTGCCGTGTGAAGCGGCAGAGGCGTTTCCGTACCTGGAAGACAGCCGTGGGCAATTCGATGTGATCATTCCCGAGCAGGAGCTCAACCACCTCACCCACGAAGAAACAATCGAATTCTTGAGATTGTGTCATGCGGCGCTGCGGCCCGGCGGCCGCGTCATCGTCTACGCCATGAACGGCGCCAACCCCTTCGTGGGCGCTGAAAACCTTGCTCACAACATTGACCATTTTTACATCGTGACGGAATACAGCCTCGGCCAGCTGTTGCAGCTCGGCGGCTTCCGCGACATCAAGCCGTTCGCGTTGAAGTTGTATGTATTCTGGAAGAATCCGCTGAACTACGTCGGCCTGGCCGTCACCAGCGTGCTGGAGTTCGGCATGCGCGTGCTGTTCCGGATGTACGGCAAGAAAGTGAACGTGCTGAGCAAGAAAGTCGCGGCGGTGGCGATCCGCGGCTGACCAACAAAGATCAGTCGTCGTCGCGAATGATCGCTTCGGCGCGCGTCTGCTTGGCGAGCCGCGCCGACTTGGTCGGCAGCAGCTCGACGTAAAACGTTTCGTCCGGTTCTTTGAGCAAGTCGTTCCGCAGCGGAACATAGATCGCGCGTTGTGCCTGCCCATCCGCAAACGTCAGCGTGCCCGACGCTGACGAAGCGAAATCGATTCCCGCATCCGCGGTGCCGCTCACCGCTCGCCAGTTGACGCTCACGCGTCCTTTCAGGGGTTGCGATCGCTTCACCAGGAACACGGCAGCGACTGAAGTTTCGCTGGTCACGATCGTCGGTGTTTCAAAAGAGATCTCGCTCATCGGCGCGGACGACGGCCGTGCGGTTTTGCTCGCGGCAGCGGGCGCTGCTTCGGCGGGAGTTGCAGCGTTGGGCGCATCAGCGTCCGTCTTTGTGCTCTCAGCGGCGGGAGCGGGCGCCTCCTGTCTCACGATCGGCGCAGTCTGCATCGGGCTCGGAGGCAATGTCACAGCGGCCGGCGCAATCGCCGGCGTGGGCTTGCCGCCGGGATCCGATCCCCTCTGACTCTGATAGGCGAAGTATGTCACTGCCATCGCGCAGGCGATGAAAGCGAAGAAACCCCAGCTGCGTTGCTTGGGCATCAATTCGGCGGGCAGTTCGGCAGGCACGGCTTCCTCGGGATCGACATGAACAGGGGCCGCTGTAGCGACGGGTTGATCAGAGATCAAACGCGCCAGCAGCGCCTGGAGGCTGGTGGGGCGCTGCTCGCGCTTCCACGACAGTGCTGAAAGAAGAGAGAGCCACTGCGAAGTGGATAGGTTCCATGCGCGCGGCGGAATCTTCGCTTCGTCGCGTGCCTGCAACGAAGAGAGTCGGCCGAACGGATGTTGTCCAGTCAGCAGTTCGTAGGCGACGCAGGCGAAACTAAATACATCGTCGCGCGTGTCCGGCGTCTCACCGCTGAGAACTTCGGGACTGGCGTACGTCGGCGTTCCAGCGGGAATGCGCGAGTCGTTGGTGCTCGGCCCGGCGGCCGTGCCGAAATCTACGATGCGAACGCCTTCGTCGCGCGTGATGAATACGTTGCCGGGCTTGAAGTCGCCGTGCACGACGTTCTGGCTGTGCGCGTAACTCAATGCATCGGCGCACTGCTGCAGGATCTTGTACGCCAGCGGCACCGGCATCATCGTCCAGTCGCGCAGCATGTGAGACAGCAGTTTGCCTTCGACCAGTTCCATGGTCATGAAGCAGCGGCCCTGGTCTTCATGGAAGTCGAGCACGCGCACGATGCTCTGATGAGATAACAAGCGGGCGTGCTCGAACTCATGTTTGAGTCGCTTGGTGGCGCGTGCCGGATCGCCCAACTCGGGGCGCGGAGTTTTCACCGCCACTTGCATGTTCGGCGCCGCGCCTTTTGCGGAGAGCATGTCTCGCGCACGGAACACGATGGCGGTGCCGCCACAGCCGATCACTTGTTCGAGCAGATAACGATCGGCGAGCACTGTGCCTGGCGCCATCGCCGGCCTGGATTTCTCGACCGCCTTTAGAATGGGTTTACGAGCGGGCGCCGCTGCCACCGGCGCTGGCGCTGCAGGCTTTGCCTGCTCGTGCAAAATCGGAACATCGATCGTGTTCGGCGTGCTCGCCGTCATCGCTGGCGGCGCGGCCACGACCGGCTCCGAAATAAACGGCTCGCGTCGCGCGGAAACAGGTGTTTCGTTCAACGGCTCACGTCGAGCGGAAACGGGTGTTTCATTTGCCGGAGGCGGCGGAGGCGGCGATGTGGCCGCCAGCGCCGGACGTTGCACATCCGTCGGCACGATGTCCGCGGTCGCGGGCTCGAGATCCGTGGTGTTCTCCTCGTGCACATCGGTCGTCGAATCCAGATCCATGGTCGACGTGCCGTGCACCCGAGGGCGCCGTGGATGAAAAGGTGAGCCGTAGAGGTTGGCAGACATAGTGTTATTCAAGCCGATTGTCGATCGGCGACCCCCGTGAGGGCAGGTCGCGGCGGTAGCAGGCCACGTGCACGATACCAGCTGACGGTATCGGCCGCTCCGGTGCGGAAATCGATCGCCGGTTGGAATCCCAGCACCGATTGCGCCCGGGCCGTGGAAAATACAAAAGACTTCCGGAAAAAATCCAGCCGCCGGCTGTGCAGCGGCGGCGCGATGTGCAGCGGCGGCAGCGTCGTTTCCATCACGCCGGCAGCGGCGATGAAAGGCCACATCGGCAGCTGCAGGCGGGGCGGCTTGCGTTCGAGCACGCTCGCGATGCGCTCGACCATCTGTTGCGTGGTCATGATCTCGCTGCCGGCGATTACGAATGTTTGTCCCACCGCTGCCGGATGTTCGGCGGCGAGCGTCAACCCGCGCGCGAGATCGTCGACGTGTATGCATTGTCGACGGTTGTTGCCGCTGCCGATCATGAAGAAGTGGCCGCGCGCGATGCTGCGAAACAATTTCAGCAGCCGATGATCGCCGGGCCCGTAGGTCTCGGCGATGCGGATGATACAAGTGTCGAAATGGCTGCCAAACGAGCGCACCAGCGCTTCGGCTTCGACCTTGGTGCGGGTGTAGACGTTCTCCGGACGCAACGGACTGTCTTCATCGAGCAACGATTCGCCACCTTCTCCATAAACGCCTATGGTGCTGCCATAAACGAAGCGGCGGATGTTGTGGTCGCGACAGGCGGCCAGCAACGTTCGCACGGCGTCTACGTTGACGGCACGGAAATAGGCTTCCGGCATTTCAGCTTCGTGCTGAGCCGCGGCCAGATGAATCACAGCGGTTCGTCCCTGCAGCAGGCGATCGACGAGCGAAAGATCCTGCAGCATGCCGACTTCAACGGGAACGCCCGCCGCACGCAGTTCCTGCGCGCGTTCCGCTTCGACGGGTAGCTCGACGCGGCCGGTTGCCAGCACATCGATCCCTTGCTGGTGGGCACGCAACGCCAGGCGCGCACCGATGAAGCCGGTGGCGCCGGTGACGAGCAATTTCTGGGGAGCTTGAAGTTGAGTTGGGTTCATGCAGACGCTCTTACGTTTGATTCTGCAAGCATCGCGCCATCACTCGACGGCACCGACCTCGGCATGGCGGCGTCATCGAGGGCACGAGCCGCCCGATTACCTGGTTCATCACTCGATGCGACATCCGGATTGGGATCGCGCGCTAAATGCCGGCGCAGATTTCGCTCCGCCGCCGCGAGCTCCTGATGAAGACGCTCCGCTGACCATGCGAGCTGCCGCCCCATTTCGGCGGCGGTGGCGAGCAACGCTGCTCGGCCTGGATGTGAGCCCGCGGCGAGATCTGTCCGGCGCATGACCACGTCGTCCAGGTGCACGGCCATTTCGCGGTTCACCGCATAACGAATCTCAGCGGTCAGAGTTCGCGTGCCAGGCACATTTGTCACCGTCGAGTTGCGGTGCTCGCTGAGCACGGCCCGATATTCGGTGCCGTGATTGCGTAGCAACCCATGCAGGCTGCGGGCGTCGATGTCCGGCGGCAGAGTTCTGGAGGCCTCGGCTTCGAATGCGGCGAAGTTTTCGATTTCTCCGCCCGGCAGCGGCAGGCGTTCGGTCGGCGGTGGCCTGCTGGATGCAGATTCGCCGGGTGCACGCTCCGACTGGCGCAGAATCATGTCGACTGCCCGGGCGGCGTCCACGCGCGCCATGGTGAAACGAATGCCCACCAGGCTCACGAGGCCGCCGACGTTGTGAGTCTGGCGATGATCCACCAGCCGCGATTCCTTGCCGAAGCTGAGCTCGGTTGCAGTCGCGGTTTCGCCGAACGGCACCAGGCCGCAGTGCGCGAAGCTCACTTCATCGGGCGACAGCTGCAGCGTTGGATAGACCGTGTTGATCTCGGTCATCCATTCCTCGATCTCGCCCGGCAGCACGCACGCTTCGTCCGGCTGCTCTGGAAACAATTTGTGCCATACGCCGAGCAATGTTTTATCGCGCCAGGGCGCGGCGAACAGATGGCGCGTCTGCCGGCCGAGCAGCGCGTCCTTGTCCCGGCTCAAGCCTTGAATGGCGATGCCATAGGCCGAGCCCGGCGGACGGTCGACGATGAAATAGGCATCGCGAGAAAACGGCAAACGTCTGGCCGCGCCGAAACGCTGCGGGTCGCGTTGCAGATAATCGGCCCAGGGGCCGGCGGCATTCAGCGTCAGGCGGGCGCGAATGTCGAAACTTTCGCCAGTCGATGTGTCGTGCACGCGCACGCCGCGGACCGAATTTCCAGACCACAGGAACTCGGTCGCCTCGACGTAATTACAAACATCGGCGCCGGCCGCAGCGGCGCCTTTGACGAAGGCGAGCACCAGTCGCGCAGCGTTATACATCTGGCCGTCTTCGAACACGACTGCGCCGGTCAGACGAGGCGTTTCGAGATGAGGAAACATTCGCAGCACTTCATTGCGCGACAGCCACTGCGTGTTTCGAATCCTGCGCAGCGGATCGCGGATCCCGCGATTGCGATCGCAGGAAAGCAGGTCATATACCCGAGCACCGGTTCCGAGAAATGCTTTGCCGCTGCGCCCATGGCCGTACGTGGGAATGGCAATGGGCAGGGGGCTGACCAGGTGTGGAGCGATGCGCAACAACGCCGATCTCTCGTGGCACGAGGCGCGCAAGCGTCGGATGTCCGCATGCTGCAAGTAACGGATGCCGCCGTGGACCATTTTGAAACATTCGGCCGAAGCGCCGGCGCCGAAGTCGCGGCGCTCGATCAACGCGGTTTTCAAGCCGCGGCGGGCGGCGTCGTGCGCGGCAGCGGCACCGAAGGCGCCACCGCCGATCACCAGCAAGTCGTATTCACGTTCGGTCAGGACAGCAGGTCGGCGTTGCATTCGTGGGGCTTCTCGACAGGTTCATGCCCAACGCTTGCGATGCACGTTGAGTGCCGGGCTGCGTCGGGTTTTTCTGCCCGGCGATTTCGGCAGCGGGCAGGACTGTCGTGGAACAGGGGCAGGCAATCGCCCTACGAGCACCCGGGACGACTGCGCCGGGGTTCAGGGCTTCCCCGATGTAATCGTTGCAACTGGACTTGTAACTTTTCTCTCAAGGCGCGCGGCGCTTCAGGGTGCTTTGTTTCTAATTGAAGCGGGCGCGGTAACACTCTCGTTGGAGCAACGATGTCGATGAGCGATCAGATTTCCATGAAGAAGCGAGTGGGCCGAATCGCGGCTGCCGTGGCCTTGGCTTGTGGTGTGGCGCCGCTGGCGAACGCGCTGCCGGTGTTGCCCGGCGCGATCGGCCATGGCATTTCCACGCCCGCTGGCCGTGGCGGCGCCGTGATCCGCGTGACCAACCTGCAGGCGAGCGGTACCGGTTCGCTGAAGGCGTGCGTCGACGCCACCGGCCCTCGCGTGTGCGTGTTCGAGGTTTCCGGCACGATCACCCTGCCGGACGACCTCACCATTCGCAATCGCTACCTCACGATTGCCGGCCAGACCGCGCCGTCGCCCGGCATTACGCTGCGTGGCTCGGGTCTGCTGGTGAAGGCCTCGGACGTGCTGGTCCAGCACATTCGCGTGCGTCCCGGCGACGGCCCGGATGGCGAGCCGCCGATCAACCGCGATGCATTGAAGATCGAAGCGCCCGAGACGGCGCCGATCGCCAACATCGTGATCGATCACTGCACCTTCACCTGGTCGGTGGACGAAGTCGCGAGCGCCTGGCAGTACTGGAACAACATCAGCCTGCTGAACAACATCTTTGCCGAGCCGCTGCACGATTCGATTCATCCCGAAGGCAAGCATGGCTTCGGCATCCTGATCGGGCCGGTGGACGGCAATGCCACCATCGCGGGCAACCTGCTCACCGATATGCAGTCCCGCAATCCGATGACTGCCGCCTCGCGCGTCGTGGTCGTGAACAATGTCATTTATAACTGGGGCTACACCGCAGTCGATCTGCAGAGCCGCGGCCTGGTCACATCGAACTCGGTGATCGGCAACGTATTCATTCCGGGGCCGAGCACCTATGGCGATCATGCACCGATCGGCCTGCGTGCCGATACAGTGGCACTCCAACCGGGAGCGAAGGTTTTCATTGCTGATAACGCCGGCCCCGGCGCCACTGCAGATCCTTGGTCGCTTGCGGGCGCGATCTACGGCACGTTGACGGTGTCGAACTTCAAAACATCGTCAGTGCAGTCGTGGCCCGCTGGCATGACGACATTGCCGAGTTCGGACAACGTGGTGCGCGAGCATGTGCTGAAGTATTCCGGCGCTCGCCCTGCGGATCGCGATTCCGCCGATACACGCATCGTCGCTGAAGTGCGCAATCACACTGGCAGCATCATCAATTGCGTGTCGCCGAATGGCACGACGCGATGCAGTCTCAATGGCGGCGGCTGGCCGGCGCTGGCGGTCAACCATCGCACGCTGACGCTGCCCGCAAATCCCAGCACGGTGACTGCGAGCGGTTACACCAACCTCGAGTTGTGGCTGCATCGGATGAGCGCCGAAGTGGAAGGTCGCTCGTATCATTTGCCGGAAGCGCCGGCGCTGGACCGGTAAGAAGTACAACCACGGCTTGTAAATTGAGCCGGTAATTTGGCCCATCGGCGCGAGCATCCGCTGCGGTGCTCGCGCCGTCACATATAAATAGCAAGGGATTGCCGCAGTTCTCATTCGTGGTACGCATCTTGCTCTGATGTAAGACGCATCAGTGTTGATGGATCCATTGAATGAGCGCAGTTCCCGACAGCGCGGTCCGCAGCGAAGTGAAGCTGGCCGGAAGCACGCCACGCCTGTCACAAGTTACGACACCCGAACCTCCTGCTCAGCCGCAGCCGTCCGCTGAGCCTCGCACTGGACCCCAGGCCGGCCTGGGATCGCCCGCCGCCACTTACGACATTACGGCGCCATTGTTATTCAAGCGCCAGTCGGCGCTCGCGGCGATGTTCTTTTCATTGCGCGCCACTGCGCCGGCGGCAGTCTCCATTCTCACGTTGTATGTGCTGGCGGAGCTGACGGGAACCGCATCCACCGATTATTTCAGCGCAGTGACGATCATTGTCACGCTGCTATCGATCACTCTTCTGCAATCGTCGCGCGCGCCGGCGGCGGAATTGATCACGCCTCGACGCGTTGTAGCGTTCGAGTTGCTGGCGCGCTGGGCAGTTCTGCTGGTCGCCTTGCTCACCATCGGCTACATCGCCGGTTATTCGCCCGCGTATTCAACGCCGGTGATTCTGTTGTGGGCTGCGGCGACGCCGGCTTTACTCATTCCAAGTCTGCTGGTGATCGATGAGATCGCGCGCCGGGTGTTGTGCCGGCCGACCAACGGTCGCAACGTCGTGTTTGCGGGTTATAACAACGTCAGCCGGCAGCTCGCGGAGCGCTTCGGCCGCCACCCCGAGCTGTGCATGACGGTCAAAGGATTCTTCGACGATCGCAGCGCGCAGCGTCTCGAAGCATCGGCGGCACAATCGCTGCTCGGTCCGCTGTCGCAGCTGCCCCAGTTCATCAAGAACAACAACATCGATGTGATCTTCATCGCCCTGCCGTTACGTCACATCCGGCGAGTGCAGGATTTGATCGACGCGCTCGGCGACACGACGGTGTCGCTCTATTACGTGCCCGACGTGCTGGACTCGAATCAGTTCCAGGCGCGCGTCGGCGAGATTCTCGGCGTGCCCGTCATCGCTCTGCGCGAGAGCCCGTTCTATGGATACCAGGGCGCGGCCAAGCGTTTAATGGATATCGTGTTCGCATCGCTTGGGTTGATCGTCGGCGGGCCGGTGCTGCTGGCGATTGCGGCGGCAATCCGGCTTACCAGCAAAGGCCCGGTGTTGTTTCGTCAGCGTCGCTATGGTCTGGATGGACGCGAAATCGTGATCTACAAATTCCGCACCATGACCGTGACCGAAGACGCCGGCTGGATCAGCCAGGCACGGCCGGACGATGCGAGGGTGACGCGCCTCGGGCGTTTCCTGCGGCGTTATTCGCTCGATGAGACACCGCAGCTCATCAATGTCCTGCAGGGACGCATGAGCCTCGTCGGCCCGCGCCCGCATGCAGTCGGACACAACGAAGAATATCGGCGCCTCATCAAAGGTTACATGGTGAGGCACAAAGTGCCGCCGGGGATCACCGGGCTGGCGCAGATCAAGGGCTTTCGCGGTGCGACGCCCCGCTTGCAGGATATGCAACGACGCGTGCATTTCGATCTGGAATATCTGCGTAACTGGTCGTTGTGGCTGGATTTAAAAATTTTGTTGCTGACGGTACCGAAACTATTCAACACCGATAAGGCTTATTGAGTACAACCTGGCTTGGGAACGCTCATGCTCTCGGATGCCGCCAATCGCGGATGGAGCCCCGTGATTCCGACGCTCACTGCGCAGTTCGGTGAGCTCATACGGGCTCTGTCCGATCTGTTCCGCCTGACCGCGCCGCTGGAGCGCGATCAGCTGGCTCATCGCGCGATGCTGCTGATGATCGTCGGCGTCGGCGCCTGGGTGCGCTTCTGGGGATTGGCGAACGTCGGCCTGCACGGCGACGAAGAAACAATGGCGATGGCCGTGATGAGCATCGTGCGCGACGGAGTGCCGGTGCTTCCGAGCGGAATGTTTTATCCGCGCGGGCTGACAGAGCTGTATCTGATGGCCGGCTCGGTGGAACTGTTCGGCGAATCCGAGTGGGCATTCCGCGTGCCGTCCGCTCTGTGCGGCGTGCTGGTGATCTGGCTTTCGTGGCTCGCCGGGCGTCGTTTCCTGCGGCCGTATTGGAATCTCGCGTTCGCGGCTGCCGTGGCGCTGCTGCCAGCGATGATCGATTATTCGCAGACGGCGCGCATGTATATCTTTTTGATCGCCGCCGTTGCCGCGTGCATGGCCTTCATCTTCGCCTGGGAGCGCAGCGGCCGGATCGGATGGCTGCTCGCCGCCGTGGCGACGCTCATCGTCGGCATCGACCTGCAGGCGCTCGCAGTGACTTCCGTGCTGTTGTTCCTGATGCCAGGGATCCTGCAGGGCGACGTGCGCAAGCTGGTGTACGGCATCGCTGCGGCCGCCATTGTCGGCATCGCGTATTTGCTGATCAACAATTGGGTGGACGGCCAATATCCGGTGCCGCCGCCGGAGTATGCCGCCGATCTTGGTGCACCGGCATGGGATCGCAGCCGCGCTCCGCAGGCGTTTGCGTTGACGTTTGCTGTAGCGCTGTGGATTGCCGGCATCGCGATCGCATTCTTCGCTGTGCACCTGGCCCGAGTGGTGCCGCATCGGATCGCCGCTGTGAGCGTCGCGCTGCTGCTGATGCTCGGCTTGTTGTTACAACTAAAACTGCAGTATCACTGCGCAGTGATATTGATCGTCGCCGCGACGGTAGTTGCACGTCGCTTCGGCGGGCCGCGCATCTGGCGTCGACTGCGAATATTCCTGCTCGGCAGTGGCATGCTGGCGCTGATTCATTTCACACTGCTGGCGGCAACGCCGGGGTCGATGAAGAAAGTGATGGGCGCGCTGGTCGGTCAGCCGAGCGTCTGGCCTTACTTGCGAATTGCGGAGTTTAGCGAGGTTGTGGCCTTGTTCGCGGCCGCGGCGTTGTTCTGGGCGTTGTGGAATCTCGCGAGGCGACGCCGAGTCACCGACTACGCACTGCTCGGGCTGCTCGGCGCGTGGATTCCCATGTTCATGATCGGCTTCTTCCTGTGGAGCATGCCGCCTCGCTACACGGTCGCGTCGCTGCTGCCGATGATGCTGTGTGGCTTTGCTTTCGCGCAGAAGATCGGCGATTGGGTGCAAACAAAGTTGTCGCTCGGCACCGGCGGACAGATCACGGCGGCAGCGATCACTGCCACGCTGGTGATAAATCCGGTGGCGATGGCCACGGTCGTGAATTCGGGTTATGAGTCGCATCCCGATCACAAGGGCGCGGCGGAATTCATGCGTCGGCAGCACCTGGTCCCGGAGGATGTGATCATTGCCGAGGACGTCCTGCAGCAGACGTATTACCTGGGCAAAGGCCAGGTGGATTACTGGTTGATGAGTCGCAATCACGCGCGCCGCTATGTCGAGCTCGTGGATGGCCAGATCCGGGATTTCTACACCGGCGCCGGCGTCATCAGCGACGCAAAGATGTTGGAACAGCTGCTGCAACGAGAGCGCGGCCATCGCATTTTCGTCATCGGCAGCGGCGAGAATCAGAGCGATCATCGCAAGGGCATGCGCGGCGACATGGACGCTGTGCTGCATTCCCAGCAGTTCGAAGTCATCTACAAGGGTCGGGATCGACTGACGGAAGTGTGGCGCGCCACCGGTGCGCCGCCGACGCCAGCTGCATCGCCGGCTCCTTCACCGTCCCAGGAGTAGAGCCATTGCCGGTCTAGTGAGTCGAACCGCGATCATCTCCATTACGCGGTTCATGAATCAGGGGTTGGTGGTCATCAGCCCCATCCTGTTGGTGCGCTTGCTGACGGTCGAGGAATTCGGCCGCTATCGCGAATTCCTGTTGTATGCGGGGCTGCTGACGACGTTCTGCGCCTTCGGCATCAACAACAGTCTGCTGTACTTCATTCCTGCGCGACCTCATAGCGTGCGGCAGATGGTGCGGCAGGCGACCGTCATGACATTCGGCACCAGCGTCGTAGTCGTCGGCGTCACGCTGCTCGCCGACTACATCGCGAAAGGCGCGATCCTCGGCGGTTTGCAGCTGCCAGTGGCGATCTATGTACTGCTGTTCGTGAACCTGGATTTCTGGGAGTTCTACTGGCTGTCGTTGAAACGGCCGGTGCCGGTGTTCGCATACACCACCGGCCGGCTGATCGCCCGCATTGTGGTCGTGGTCACCGCGGCCACGATCTCGCGCGATGTGATGCCCATCATCTGGTCGCTGATCGCGTTGGAAGCAGCGCGCATCGTGGGCTCATGGTTGGCATGGCGCCGCGCCACCGCCCGAATCGATCAAGCGGAGGGCGGACCGATCGTCGAGCAGCCGTGCTGGAAGGAGCAGTTTCACTACTGCTTCCCCATCGGCCTGGCGCTGATCCTGGTGACGCTCAACAAGTCGCTCGGCAATTTGTTTGTTACTAAAACCTTAGGCGTCGTGGCGCTCGCGCATTATTCGATCGGTACGCACATCCAGCCGGTGATCGGCGTGCTGCGCAATTCGATCTCGGACGCGGTGCTGCCGGAGCTCGCGGAGCTGAAGAGCACGAAGGGCGAGGCTGCGCTGGCGCTATGGCGCCGCTCGACGGTCGTCTCGATGATTCTGCTGACGGCGGCGGGCGTGGTGTTGTTCGAGTTCGCGCACACATTCGTAGTCACATTGTTCGGGCCCAGCTACGAGCCTGCAGTGCTGATCTTCCAGATTTATCTGCTGGTGCTGATGCGCGAGGTGTTCGATTTCGGCGTGGCGCTGCGGGCGGCGAACCGGACCGCGCCGATTGTCACCAGCAGTTTGTTTGCAATCGTGCTCAATCTGTTGCTGCTGGTGACGGTGTTGCCGATCTGGGGCTTACCGGCGGCGGCATTGGCCTTTGTCATCTCGCGCTGGACCGAAGGCATCGTGCTGAGTCGCAGCACCTTGCGCGCATATAACATCGGCATCGGCGGCCTCGCGCGCTGGCTCGACCTGGGCAAAGTCGCGCTCGCGGCGCTGCTGGCTTCGGTGGTGTTCTATGGATCGTTCTGGCTCGACTACTTCGGCCTGGCCGGAGTGGTGCTGGGCTCGACCGTGTTCATGACGTTGTTCATCGTGTTGCTCTTCGTGCTGCGCGTGCCCGAAGCCACTGCCATGCTGGAACGATTCAGAAAGAATCGGGAGCTCTCGCCCGCCAAATCCTGACGTTTGCAGTGCACTGACGCCTCACAGCGACAGCTCGAGGCCGAACCTTATCGGCGGCACGAGCATTGCTTCCCCATGGTTATAAAACGGTCACGGGGGCCGTTACGGGGGATTCGCGATGGCATTGGAGCACCAGTCGGGGGCTTGGGGTGACCATGTAAACAATGCGATGGCGGCAACCCAGTGGGAAGGGCCGCTGTTCATCGTCGGCATGCCGAGGTCGGGCACGAAGTTGCTGCGCGGATTGCTGAGCAAACATCCGCGCATTCGCATCCTCGTAGCCGAAACGGACTTTCTGGCGTTCTTCGAGGAGTGGATCCGGCGGCACGGTCAGCCGACGTCGCCCGAAGCATTCGAGCGCTTTGCGAGTGAGCTGCAGGCGGGGAATTATTTCAACTTTCGTCGCAAGCCCGCACCGTTTCGCTGGCAAGAGTGGCGCGACGCCTGCAACGGGCGCTTCGATGTCGGCGGATTGTTTGAAGGCTTCGCGCGCTACGAGCTCGATGCCGAACGCGGCTCGGGGCTGATCTGGGCCGATAAATCGCCCGCATACATTCGGCACATTCCGCTGATCCTGCGGCATTTCCCCGGGGCACGCATCATTCATATCGTACGGGACGTGCGCGATCACTGCGTTTCCATGCGGAATACCTGGGGCAAGGATTTGCGGCGTTCGGCGTGGCGTTGGGGCCGCGACGTGCTCAATGCGCATCGTCAGTGCGTGAGCAGGACGGAGCATTGCCTGGAGGTGAAGTTCGAGCAGCTGTTGCAGGATCCGGAGCTGCAGATGCGGCGAATTTGTTTGTTTCTGGATCTGGAGTTTTCCGCCGATCTCACCCAGCTGGCGCAATCCGTAGAAGGGCGCGGCGATGCCGCCGGTCGGACCGACATCGTGCGCGACAATTTCAGCAAGTTCGAAAGTCGCCTGACGCCGAAGGAGATCGCCGCCATCGAATCGCTCGCCTGGAACGCGATGCAGGCGCTGGGTTACAAGCCGCTGCGCGCGACTCAGCAGGTCGATATGTCGACCACGATGCAGCACCTGCTGCGGCTCAAAGACGCCGCCCATCTGATCGGGGCCGGCATCAATCGCAAAGGCGTGGCCGCCGCGTTTCGGTTTCATACCGCGCATCGACGCATGGCCGGCTAGTCGTTGAATGTCAGGTGTTGAATGTAAGGAATCGACGGCTCGTTGCAAATATTACAACTAAAGTGGCGGTGTTGAACCGAGACTGCCAGGTGCCGCGCCGCCGCGGCGCTGGTATGCAACTTGCTCGTCCGAGTTGATGACGGTTTCGCACCGAGGGTGCTCATGCGTTTGATCTTAGCCACGCTGACGTTCTTCCTGACCCTGAGCAGCGTGTTCAGTTGGGACCCGGGCCCCGCGCCCGGCGTAAAGATCAAGAATTTCATTCTGTATCTGCTGGTGATGGGCTTGGTGTTCTCGTACTCCATGGGCCGCAAGTTCAAGATCCAACTGACGGCGATCAACGTCGCCTTCATCGTGATGATCGTCTACCAGATTCTCAGTTATCTCGCGATCGTGCTGTTCATCGACTATCCGCGTTACGACGCGCTCACCAGTGCCTTCGATTTAAAGAACCGCGGCGTCGACTACATGCTGTTCTTCCTGGTGTTCTTCTACGGCCCGAAGAACGAGAAGGACGCCCAGTTCGTACTCAAATGTTTGCTGCTGTCGTGGATCGTGTCGCACGCAGTCGCAGTGATGGACGCGTTGGGCTACGTGCAGATCGGCGACATCGAACGTCGCGGCGACGGGCGAGTGCAGGGTGCAGTCGGCGAGTCCAACCAATACGGCGCGTTCGTCGCGCTCACATTGCCGGCAGCGATTGCGATGGCCGCTGCGGTGAAAGGCTGGTGGCGATGGTTCTGGATCGGCGCCGCCACGCTCACCGGCGGCACATTGATCATGACGGTGTCTCGCGGTGCGTTCGTTGCCGTGTTCTTCTCGGCAGTGTTTGGCGCGTACTTGTTCCGCCGTTACCTGTCGCTCGGAAAGATCATGACCTGGGGCGTGCTGGCGGGCATCGGCGGCGTGCTGGTAGTGGCGCTGGTGATCGGTGCCGGCTTCGGCGACCTGCTGTACGAGCGCGTGGTGGCGCAGTTCAGCTCCAAGGACATGAGCGGCACGTCGTCCGGCCGCACCGAAATCTGGGCGACTGCGATTGCCATGATGTTTCAGCATCCGGTGACGTTATTGAGCGGCTTCGGCTGGAACTCCTACTGGATCATGCCGTTTCGATATTCGCCGCATAACTACTACCTGCAGCAGTGGTTCAACCTCGGGCTGCCGGGGTTGATCTGCAGCCTGGTGCTGCTGGTGACGCCGATTCGCACCGCGCTGCAGTCGTTTGCGGCCGCCACGCCGTCGCTCAGGGCGCCGTTGGCCGGCTATGTGTTCGCCGCGCTCGCGTATGCCAGCGCCACGTTTTTCGTCGACCTGTATGTGCCGTGGATTTATTTCTGGGCTTACACGGGAGTGTCGATGCGTTTGGCAATGCTTGCGCGCGAGACGGTGCCGGAGCCGGTGGTCATCGAGCAGCGGCCGGCGTCGAGGCCGCGTCAGGCCGACCCGTATGGCTGGGTCGGCGCCGTGCGTCAGTAACCGCAACACGCATCTGGAATCGAAACGAGATGAAGATCTGCATCGTTGGCCTGGACGATTATCCGCAACTGGCGAATTTGAAGGACGCAAAATATGTCGGCGGCGAATCCGTGCAGCACGTGCTGCTGGCGCGGGCGTGGCGCGACCTGGGACACGATGTCTCGATGATCGTTCACGATCACGGCCAGGGCCGGGTGACCACTGTCGATGGCATTCGCGCCGTTGCTCCATACTCACGCAACGAAGGCATTCCAGTCTTCAGGTTCGCGCATCCGCGGCTCACGGGAATGATCAATGCGATGCGCGAGATCGATGCCGATGTCTATTATCAATCGCCGGCTGGCGCGCCCACGGGCATTACGGCGTGGTATTGCCGGCGACACGGCAAACGTTTCATATCGCGCATTGCTTCGGACCTGGCGTGCATCCCGGGCAAGCAGCTGATCCGTTACTGGCGCGATCGCAAGATTTACGAGTACGGCTTACGCAACGCCGACTTGATCGTCGCGCAGAGCGAACAGCAGCGCACGCTGCTGCGAAAAAACTATGGTTTGAAGAGCGAAGTGCTCGACATGGCGGTGGACATGCCGAGCGGCCCGCCGCCGCAGAAAGATATCGACGTGCTGTGGGTGTCCAATCTCCGTCCGGTGAAGCGACCCGAAGTCGTTCTGGACCTCGCTCGGCGCCTGCCGCATGTGAAGTTCGTGGTCGCCGGCGGTGCGCTGCCGGGCGCCGAGGATTACTACCGTGCGGTGACCGAAGCGGCGAGCCAGCTGCCGAATGTCACCTGTCCTGGTGCCGTGCCTTATGCCGAGGTCGGCGATCTGTTCAGTCGTGCCCGAATTTTTCTGAACACCTCGGAAATCGAAGGCTTCCCGAACACGTTCCTGCAGGCCTGGGTGCGCGGCGTGCCGGTAGTGACCTTTTTCGATCCTGATTCGTTGATCAAACAGCGTCAGCTCGGGCGCACGGCTGCCGATGTCGACGACATGGCCAAAGCGATTCAAACATTCCTGGAGGATTCGCAGGAGCGCGAGCGCGCCGGTGAGCGGGCTCGTGCCTATGCGATGGCGACATTCGGCGCCAAGCACATCGCCAGTCGCTACCTGGAGATGCTCGCCGCGATCGAGACATCTCCGGCTCTGCAATACGGCACCAGTGGTTGAGTTCATGGGCGCGCAGTCACAGCTTCAGCGGCCGGTCGACGGCCTGCGCACGGCGCCTCGGAGCGGCGGCATGGACGCGCTGTTCGTGCTCAACAACCTCGCGGTCGGCGGCTCGGAAAAGAAAGTTGTACGCCTGGCAAATTCGTTGAGCGCGCGCGGCATGCAGATCGGCATCGCCTATCTCAACGAGCCCACGACCTTGCTCAAGGACATCCAGCCGCAGGTCGGCACTCATTTCCTGGCTCGCCAGGGGCGCTTTTCCTTGAAGGCGAACGCAGCGCTCAGCCGGCTGATCGACGACCTGCGGCCGCGCAATGTGCTTTCCGTGAATCTCTATCCGTCGTTGTACGTGCTGACGGCGAGCCGCTGGGCCCGTCATAAAGCACGCACGATCGGCTTGATGAATACCACCAAAATGGATGGCGCCCGGCTCAAGCAAAGTTTCTACACGCGCGTGATCCGTCATCTCGACTGGACCGTGTACGGCTGCGAGCTGCAGCGAGATGTGTGGTTGTCGCCGCACAGCCCCATGCGGCCGCGTTCCAGCGTGATTTATAACGGCGTCGACATCTCACGATTCACGCCGTCGCGCGTTGGCGTGGCGGAGCTGCGCGCTCGCTATGGGATCGGCGAGAACACGTTCGTTGTCGGTAGCGTCGGCCGCCTGGCGCGGGAAAAGAATCAGCTGCCGTTGGTCGATGTCATCGCCGAGCTGCGAGCCGCGAACGCCGATGTGCATCTGATGCTGGTCGGCGACGGCCCGATGCGGGAAGCGCTGGAACGTCGCGCGGCCGAGCGGGGCATCTCGAATGCCGTGACCTTCACCGGTGCGCTGGCCGATGTGCGCGTCGCGCTCAAGCTGTTCGATGTGTTCGTGCTGCCGTCGCTGTCCGAAACATTCTCGAACGCGGCACTCGAAGCGCTGGCGATGCAGGTGCCGGTGATCCTGACTCGAACTGGCGGCGCCGGCGAGATGATCGAAGCAGGGCGCGAAGGTTACATCGTCGATGTCGAAGAGCTGCCGCAACGCTTGCCGGGGCTGCTGAATCAGCTGCGCACCGATCACGTGATGCGCACTCGAATGGCTGCGGCGGCGATGATACGAGCGCAGCAAACATTCTCCTGGGAAGGCATGCTGAGCGCTTACCAGTCCCTGTTGGGATCCCGCCAGGCGGTGAGCCATGCGTGACGCCAACATCGTGATGGTCGGCCCCGGCTTGAAAGTTCGCGGCGGTGTGTCCGGAGTTCAGCGGCTGCTGCTGAATGCGCTGCCGGACGACGTTCACGCCACTCACGTCGCGACCATGGTCGATGGCAGCAAGTGGGCCAAGGCAGCCACGTTTGCTAAATCGCTCGCGCTGCTGGCATGGGAGCTGCGCAAACACCCGGATGTCGTGCACATCCATTTCGCCAGCGGTGCGAGCAACGTTCGCAAGATCATCATGGCGCGCCTGGCGATGGCATTCGGCGCGAACGTGATCATGCACGCGCACGGCGGCTATTACCGGACCCACTGGGCGCAAATGTCGCCCGCTGCTCGTTCCGTGACATTGGGAACATTGCTGCGTGCCAAGCGGCTCGTCGTTCTGGGTGAAGGCTGGCGCGAGTTCTTCGAATCCATCGGCATTCCCAAACATCGCATCGTCGTGGCGCCCAATCCGGTGGTGCTGCCCGACGCCGTGCCCGAGCGCGACGAGTCCGGCACCGTGCGGTTTGTTTATTTCGGCTTGATCACGCGACGTAAAGGCGTGTTCGACCTGGTGGAAGCTCTCGCGCAGTTGTCACCCGAGTGCCGGGCGCGTGTGCATTTCACATTGGCTGGCAATGGCGAGCTGGCGCAACTGCGTGAACGCGCGACCAGCCTGGGCGTGCAGGACATCGTCGAGATTCGGGAGTGGGTCGACCCCGCCGAGCGAGATCGATTGCTGGCTTCGGCGAACGCGTTCGTCCTGCCGTCGCATACGGAAGGCCTGCCGATGTCGTTGCTGGAAGCGATGGCCTGGGGCCTGCCGCCGATCTGCACGCCCGTCGGCAGCATTCCCGAATATGTGATCGACGGCGCCAACGGCTTTCTGGTGCCGCCGGCCGACGTACCGCAATTGGCGAGGGCAATCGAGAAACTGGTCGCTCGAGACGAGCAGCGCAGATACATGGGACGGCTGGCGCGGGCGACCGTCGAGCCGTTGTGCGTGAAGCAGTATTCGAACCGCATGTGTGCGGTGTACCGCTCGTTGGCAAAAAACAATACGCGTCGCGAGGCGCGGGCGAGTCAGTCACATGCAAGCTCTCGTTAAGAAGCTCAAGCAGTTGCAGGTCGGGGATGCCGCGGTCCGTCGCAATCCCTTGTTCTACGCCGACGCCCAGCGCGAGCTGGAGCGTCTCGAACAGGCCGACTTTGCCGAGCGTCGCCGGTGGACGCTGAACCGCTTGAGTGAAGTTTTGTTTCCAGCGAGCCGCACCGGCTACGGACGCATCGTCCGTGGCGGCGGCGACATCGCGAGCTGGCCGCTGTTGACCAAGGGTGAGGTGCGAGCTGCGCCCGCCGCCTTCGCCAGCGGCTCGCAGTTATTCACGCTGAAGGCGAGCACTGGCGGCACATCGGGAACGCCGTTGACCATCGTGCGTTCGCTGCGCTCCATCGTCGTCGAGCAGGTTTGTATCGATCGAATGATGCAGAAGGTCGGCATCGATGCGCGTTCCGGCCGCTGCGCCGTGCTGCGCACCGACAGCATCAAGGATCCAAACGATTTCAAACCGCCTTACTGGGTGCACGGCGGTGGCGGCAGCCGGATTGTGTTTTCATCGAGCCACCTGAACGCGGCGACCATAGATTACTACGCGCGTGCACTCGAAGATTTCAGCCCCGATTGTCTGCTCGGCTATCCAACGTCGCTGGAAGCGCTGTGCGTGCTGCTGGAACGCTTGGGCAAGAAGATTCACATCCCGGCCGTGCTGTGTTCTTCGGAAGTGCTGCACGATCGCGTGTGGCACGCCGCGCTGGAGCGCCTGAGCTGCAGGTTGCTCGATTATTACGGCCAGGCCGAGCGCGTTGCCTTCGCTTATGCGACCGAGCCGGGCGCGTATCGTTTCCTGCCGGGTTATGCGCACGTGGAGTTCGAGCCCGCCGGCCGCGAAGGCGAGCACAATCTGTACGAGATCGTCGGCACGCCGCTGTGGAATCAATCCATGGCGCTGATCCGTTATCGCACCGGCGATTTGATCCGTGTGCCATCGACGTGGGGCGAGCAGGAACTGCAGGAATTGTCGTTCGGACTGCGCACGTTCTCCGGCGTGCTCGGCCGCGATAGTGACATCCTGATCACACCGGACGGTGCGAAGGTCACGGGCATCAGTCATTTCCAACGCGACGTGCCGAACATTGCGCGCATCCAGGTGATTCAGGAGACCGCGGCGCGCGTCCTGATCCAGGTGCTGCCCGAAGAGGATTTTTGCGAGCTCGACCGCGAGCGGCTCCTGCGCAACGTGCGTGAAAAATTGCCGAAGACCATGCAGGTCGAGATTCGCGCCGTGAACGCGCTCGAACGTACGGCGCGCGGCAAGACTCCGTTCGTCATTCATCGCGCAGCGGTCAAAGAGCTCCTGAATACGACCCGGGCTCACGGCGCCTGTTCGATAATGAATGGTGCATGAGCACTCATGAGCTTGAAATGGAAGCTGCATCGTCTGTCGGCGATGAGCGGTTGGGAAGTCGGCTATCGCGTGAAGCAGCGCGTGCAAGCGAGCGTGGAGCAGTTCGGTTTGCATTCGAACGAGCCTCCGCCGCCCGCGCGTGGCCAGACCGGCGCCGCCTGGGTCGCAACGCTGCCGGTTCATTTCGATATCGACAAGTATCGGCGCGCGGCAGATGAGATTCTTGCCGGCCGTTTTCCGGTGTTCGCGCTGCCCGCGGCCGAGCTGGGATTTCCACCGCAATGGAATCGCGATCCCAAGACCGGCAGGCAGGCGCCGCTGCGTTTCGGCAAGACGCTGAACTATCGCGACGAGTCCCTGGTCGGCGACATCAAATATCTGTGGGAGCCGAGCCGGCACTCGCAGTTCGTCACGCTCGCGCAGGCCTGGCACCTGTCACATGACGACAGCTACGCGCAGGGCTGCCGCGTGCTGCTGGAGTCGTGGTTCGATCAATGTCCGTATCCGTCGGGCGTGCATTGGACCAGCAGCCTCGAACATGCGATTCGATTGGTGAACTGGTCGTTCGCGTGGCATCTGCTCGGCGGCGATTCAGCGACGATTTTCCAAGGCGCCACGGGCGAAGCGTTCAAACAGCGCTGGTTGACCAGCATTTACCAGCACTGCCAGTTCATCGCCGGACATTTCTCGCGCTACTCATCGGCCAACAATCATTTGCTCGGCGAATTGATGGGGTTGTTCATCGCTGCCGTCACCTGGCCGCTATGGAAACGGAGTGCGCGTTGGAGAAATACCGCGAGGCGCGAGCTGGAACGCGAGATGCTGCTTCAGAACGGCGAAGACGGCGTCAATCGCGAGCAGGCGAACTGGTATCACCACGAAGTCGCCGACATGATGATCGTCAGCGGCCTGATCGCGCGCGCCAACGCTTGTGACTTCAGTACCGCGTACTGGCAACGACTGCGCCGGATGCTCGAATACATCGCCAGCATCATGGATGCGGACGGGCACGTGCCGAATTTCGGCGATGCCGACGACGCGATCATTGCGCGGCTCGATCCCGATCCGAAGGTTGATGTGTATCGATCGCTGCTGGCGACCGGCGCGGCACTGTTCGATTCCGCCGAGTTCAAGTTCAAGTCGCTCATGCCCGGCGGCGTGCTCGACGACAAGACTCGCTGGCTGTTGGGCGACGCGGCCGCCGCGAAGTACGACGGCATCGATATGTCACAAATCTCGCTGCCGATCCGTCGCGATTTCCTGCGCGCTGGATATTTCATATTGGGCGATCGGTTCGAGACCCGTCGCGAAGTGCGCATCGTCGCGGACGCGGGGCCGCTGGGTTTCCTGTCGATTGCCGCCCACGGGCACGCCGATGCGTTGTCGTTCACGTTGAGCGCCGGCGGGCGAGAGTTGCTGATCGACCCCGGCACCTACGCGTATCACACCCAGCGTATGTGGCGCGATTATTTCAAAGGCACCTCGGCGCACAACACCGTTCGAATCGATGGCGTCGATCAGTCCGTGAGCGGCGGCAACTTCCTGTGGGTCAAACATGCGCAGGCCCAGGTGATCGCGATCGAGCGCACGCCGCTGATGGATCGATGGGTCGCCAGTCACGATGGTTACACGCGTTTGAAACATCCGGTGACGCATCGGCGCGAGATCCTGTTCGACAAAGAACATTCGCGCGTGCAAGTCACCGACGAGCTGCTCGGCAGCGGTGCTCACGAGGTGGAGATTTTCTGGCACTTCGCCGAGCAATGCACCGTCGAGCTGGAGGGCTCGGTCGTGCGCGCCACTCGCGACGATGTGGCGCTGGCCATGAGCATTCCCGACGGCCTGCGCTGCGATATCCGTCGCGGCGTGGAAAAGCCCGAGCCGTCAGGCTGGATTTCCCGCAGTTTCGACGCCAAGGAGCCGACGGCCACGGTCGTCATGAGCGGTCGAATCACCGGCGCGGCGCGGTTCATCACCCGGCTGAGCATCGAGCTGAAGTAGGGCGCGCGCCGCTTATAATGTCGGGCACCCCGTCGTGGGGGAGGAAAGATGCGCCCGCCCGACCAGCAAATCGCCCCAGATGTCATGATGATCCGGCCGGTGGCCTTCGCCGGCAATCCGCAGACCCAGGCGTCCAACAGCTTTCAGGATCGAGACGCCGGCGCCATTGACGCCGCGAACCAGGCGGCGGCGCTGCGCGAGTTCGAAGCTTTGGCCACGGCCTTGGACCAAGCGGGCGTGACGGTGCATGCGTTCGAAGACACGATCGAGCCGCACACGCCGGACTCGATTTTTCCCAACAATTGGGTGAGCTTTCACGCCGACGGCACGGTCGTGCTGTATCCGATGATGGCGGAGAACCGGCGGCTGGAGCGGCGCCTCGATGTCATCGAAGCGCTGAGCGCGAAGCATGGCTTTCGCGCCTCGCGAGTGATCGACCTGACTCGTCACGAGCAGACCGGCCGCTTTCTCGAAGGCACCGGCAGCTTGGTGCTCGATCGCGTGCATCGTGTCGCTTACGCCTGCGTGTCGCCGCGGACCGATCTCGACGTGCTCGGCGACTTCGCGCAACAGCTCGATTACGACATCGTCGCGTTCGAAGCGCACGATGCCAACGGCGCGGCGATCTACCACACCAACGTGTTGATGTCGGTGGGCGAACGTTTCGCAGCCGTCTGCACTGGCGCGATTCGCGAGGACGAGCGAGCTGCGGTGCTGGATACGTTGCAGAAATCCGGCCGGGCCATCGTCGAGCTCACGCTGGAGCAGATGGCCGGCTTTGCGGGCAACATGCTGGAGCTCGGCTCGTCGCGCACGGGCAGCGTCATTGCGATGTCTGAACGAGCGCGCGATGTGCTGACGCCGGTCCAGCGCAAAACCCTGGAATCGAGCGCCGGCGCGATCGTCGCCACCGCCATTCCCACCATCGAACGGCTCGGCGGCGGCAGCGTGCGTTGCATGCTGGCCGAGGTCCATCTTCCCAGGAAGTAGCCCGGCTCGATCGATATACTGCGCGCCATGCTGGAACTTGCCGTCAAAAGCTTGCTCGCCTACCTGCTCGGAGCCCTGATCGGCAGCCTGCTGGTCGGCCAGCTGCGCGGCGGCGTGGACATTCGCAAACTCGGCAGCGGCAACGCCGGCGGCACCAATGCATTGCGCACCCAGGGCCTGAGTTTTGCGGTGTGGGTGATGATCATCGACATCGGCAAGGGCTGGCTGGCTGCCGGGCTGCTGCCGCCGCTGAATCTGCCGGGCATCGGCATCGATCCGCAGATCGATCGCACCTGGCTTGCGGTCACGTGCGCCATCGCCGTCGTGCTCGGGCATGTTTATCCGGTGTGGTATGGATTCCGCGGCGGCAAAGGCGCTGCGACGTTGATCGGCGTGCTGGTCGGTCTGAAGCCCGTCGCCATCCTGCCGGTGTTTGCGGTGTGGCTGATCGTGGTGATGCTGAGCGGTTTTGTCGGCCTGGCCACGATGGTCGCGGTGGCTTCGTTTCCTGCGTATTTGTTCCTGACCGACGCCACTCCGTCAGCTGCGTTGCTGACGTTCGGTTGTGTGATGACGGCGTTCGTTTGTTATACCCACCGAGGCAACATCGAGCGCATGCGCGCCGGCACCGAGAATCGGGCCAGGCGACTGTGGCTGTTGAAGCCTCGCTGAGCCATGCCCGCGAATCCCAAGACGACTGCCCAGGTGCGCCGCCAGCGCCTGCTGGCCATGCTGGCGGAAGGCTCGTTCTATTCCGGCGAGCTGCTGGCAAAAAAACTGAAGATCTCCCGCGGCGGCATCTGGAAGCTGATGCGCTCGTTGAAAGCGCTCGGCGTCGATGTGGAATCGGTGCCGAGGCAGGGTTATCGATTGCCGCGTGCCGTGGACCTGCTGGATAAAGAAGCGATCGCATCTTCGATGCCGACCACTGCTCGCTCGCACATGGAACGTTGCGACGTGCTGCTCACGGTCGATTCCACCAATCGTTTCGTCGCCGACCTGGCGCCGCCCGCGGCGGGACGTTTCCAACTGTGTACCGCTGAAGTCCAAAATGCCGGTCGCGGCCGTCGCGGCCGCACCTGGCTCGCGCCGTTCGGCAGCGGTGTTTGTATGTCGCTCGGCTGGCAATTCACCGAGGCGCCGCCGACGTTTTCCGCCTTGAGCCTGGCTGTCGGCGTCGCGGTGGTGAAAGCATTTGAGCGGCTCGGCATCGAAGGCGTGGGCCTGAAGTGGCCGAACGATTTGCAATGGCAGACGCGCAAGCTCGGCGGCATCTTGATCGAAATGCGTGGTGAGTCGGCGGGCCCGGCGCAAGTCATCATCGGCATCGGCATCAACATGCACATGCCGGCGGACATTCGCATGCACCTGGCGGAACACCAGGCCGCGTTGATTGCCGACGTTCACGAAATCATGCGCGAGAAGACGCCGACGCGAAATGTGTTGATCGGCGCGATCGCCGGCGAGTTGATACAGATGCTGCAAACATTCGCGACGCAAGGCTTCATGCCTTTCCGCGAAACCTGGGAGCAGCTCGATACGTTGGCGAATGCGCCGGTGAAAGTGATCAGCGGCTCGCAAACGACGCTCGGCACCGCGCGAGGCGTCGAGGCGGACGGCACGTTGCTGGTCGAAGTGGATGGCGAGTTACGCAAGTTCGTGTCCGGCGAAGTGAGCTTGCGGGCGGCGAAGGGCTGACGATGTTGCTGCTCATCGATATCGGCAACACCCGCATCAAATGGGCCCGCGCCGATGCTCGAGGGCTCGGCGAACAATCGGCCGCCGTACACGCCAACTGGACCGAGCAGGATTTCATTCAGCAGGTGCTCGACGCGGGAGTGAAAGCTGATCGCGTGGTGATCGCCAATGTCGGCGGCAAGCGCATGGGCGATCTCGTCCAGGCGGCGCTGATTCAACGCTGGCAGCTGCAGCCGCAGTTCATGCAATCGCCGGCCGCCGGCGCCGGCATGCGCAATGCGTATCCCGAGCCGGCAAAACTCGGCGTCGATCGTTGGATGGCCATGCTCGGCGGGCGCGCGCTCGAAACGGGGCCGATCTGCGTCGTCAGCGTCGGCACCGCCATGACCATCGATGGCGTCGATGCCAGCGGCCGGCATCTCGGCGGCGTGATCGTGCCCGGCCCGGATCTGATGGTGTCCAGCCTGCTGAAGAACACCAGCGAGATCGCGCAGCGCGCCGCCAGCGGGCGTACGCAGGAACAGCTGTTCGCCGACAATACTTTGGGCGCAATTCAACAAGGGGCGGTGCAGGCGCTCGCGGCGCTGGTCGATCGCTCGATGGATACGATGCGCGATCAGCTGGGCCAGGTGCCGGCGTTGTTGTTGACCGGCGGTGCCAGTCCCCGCCTGCGTGGGGCAATTCGCTGCCCCGGCCGAGAAATTCCAGACCTGGTCTTACGCGGCTTGCTGGTCGCCGCCGGCTGATCCGCCGTTCAGGTGCGCAAGTGCCACAGCCCACTCGTGTATCATCCGGCCCGAGCAACGAGTGGCGAGGTGACTATGCGCAATCGGAGGTCCGGGAGTTTGCCTGCGGTGGCGGCATTGGCGGCGCTGGTCTCGTTGCCGCTGTCCTCGTTCGCCGCCGATGTCCAGGCCGGCAAGGCGGCGGCGCAGGCGAAATGCATCCAGTGTCACGAAGCCGATGATTGGGAAGGCGAGAGCGCCGCGTCGCTGGAAAGCCTGATTCGCGACATCGTCGCCGGCAAGGTCAAGCACAAGGGCGCGCTGCAACTGTCCGCCGCCGAAATCAGCGACATTGCCGCGTACTGGGGCCAGAGCAGTCAGAAAGGCAAGAAGCGGAACTAGCTGGCGATCTCCACTGCATGCGTGCGTTTTGTTTGTTGTTGCTGCTGGTCAATGCGCTGTACTTCATCTGGTCCAATGTGATCGATGTGCGGGTGAGCAGCCTCGACCGCGTGCCGACGCGTCCCGCCACGCCGCCGGCGCGCATCGTGCTGGCGAAGGAAGCGCAGAACACTCCCGAGCCTGAGCGCAAAGAAGAGCCGCTGCCGGAAGTTCGTCCCGTCGTGCCACCGACCGTCGCGCCGCTGGAGTCGGCGGGAACGGTGCAGCCATCTCCGCCGACGGTCGCTGCCACCGAAGAAAAATCGACCTGCACCAGCGTCGGTCCGTTCGCCGATCTGGGCCAGGCATCGCAGGCGCAGGCGACGTTGCGCAGCTTGGGCTACGAGCCGCGACAGCGAGTGGAGCAGGGCGAGTTGTGGACCGGTTATTGGGTCAGCGTGCGTGACTTCGCCACGCGCGAAGCCGCCGAAGCTGCACTCCGTACGCTCACACAGAACGGTGTGACCGATGTTTATTTGATGCCCGGCGCAGAGCCGGAAAATGTTTTGTCTCTCGGCGTGTTCTCCGACTATCAGCGTGCGCAGCGCCGTGCGGATCAAGTGCGAGCGCTCGGGCTCACGCCGCAGATCAGCGATCGCAAACGCTCGGGCTCGGTGTTCTGGCTGGATGTGAATTTGAAAGAGCCGGGGCAGACGATCGACACCAGCGTGTTTCAAGTCGGCCAGAGCCGCATCCTGCGATTGGAGCTTCGCTCCTGCCCGAAGGCGGGCTGATCGTCCGCTCAGTAGCCGCCGTTCACGCAGCAGCTCTCGATCTCTGAATCGTCCTTGGCGCCGCGGGCGCACGCGATACCAGCACGGTCGGCGCGCCAATCCCGCCATTCGGCATCGCCCGGGCCGATCAGGTCGCGCAGCTCTTTGCCGATGCCGGCCATATAAGCTTCGCTTCGACTGCAGTAACGCACGATCAAGCCGCTAGCCATGCAATGCGCGCGGCTGTCCGGGATGCCGGTGGGCAGTTTGTTTTTAACGACTGCGTCCATGCAGCCATACGATGAAGCGGCCAGGCGAGGTGCGGTGCTCGCGCAGCCCGTCAGCATTGCGAACAATGAAGCAATCGCGAGCGTTCTCACAACGCGGAGATTATCCGAACTTCACCGAGTAGATCGGCGGCAGGTTGTTACTCACAGCGGCCCAGCTCTCGCCGCGATCTTCGCTGAGATACAGATTGCCGGTGGTCGAGCCGAACGCGACCGCGTCGTCGCGATTGTCGAGCGCGTGCCGATAAACGATGTCGTACGCGCCCTCTTGTGGCAAGCCCGTACGTTGTTGTTGCCAGCTCGCGCCGCCATCGTCGGTGCGAGCGACGAACAGGCCGCCGTTGATGGCCATGCGCTGCGCATCGGATTGGCCGGGCACGACCCATGCGACTTTGCCATTGTTGGCATCGACCGTGACCGGAAAGCCGAAGCGCACGCCGTCGCTCGGCGCGCTGACCTTGCGCCAGTTCTCCGCTCCGTTGTCGCTATAGAACACGCCGGTGTGATTCTGCTGCCAGACGTGATCGGGCGCGCTTCGGCACAGCTCGATCACGTGCGGATCGTGGCCCCATTCCGCTTCCGGATCGGGGTTGTGATCCATGGTCATGCCTTTGTTACGACTGCGCCAGCTGCGGCCGCCGTCGGTTGTTTCGAGCACGCCCGCGGTGGAGATTGCGATCAGCAGCCGCTTGGGGTTGCGCGGATCGATGGCGATGGAATGAATGCCCGGTGCGAACTCGCCGCCTTCCGACGCCGGCGTGCCGAACCACTTGGTTTCGCCGCTGCCGTCGCCGTTGAATAAATCGCCGCCGCGCGACTCGTGGTTCCACAGCGGCCGGTTGAGCTCGAACGATTCGCCGCCGTCGTGACTTTCGAACAGCCCGCCGGGAATGGTGCCGATCCAGATCGCGCCGTCGCTGCCGAAGCCGATCACCCACAGCTTCTGCAGCGTCGCGCTGCGAATGTTTGTCTTCCAGCCGACGCCGAAGTCGCTCGCGGCGTCTTCATACATATCCTGCCCGATGTAGCGTGCGCCTTCGGGATATTTCACTTGTGCCGGGTTGTCTCGCCAGGTGGCGCCGTTGTCGTCGGAGATCGAGAGCTTCGCGCCCCAGTGGCCGTACCCGAGCAGCGCCCACAGGCGATTTGTTTTTGGATCGCGCGCCACGTAATTCACGCTCGCGCCCGCATGCCCAGCCAGCGCCGCCTGCCAGCGGCCGCCGATCTTCTCGACCTTGAACGTTCCTTTGCGCGTTGCGACCCAGACCGTTTTGCCGCTCACGTCAGCCTCCGCTCAATGCTTGCAGGATCGATACCTTGTCGCCGTCGCTCACCGCGTCGCTCAGGTTGCGCCGATCGCGAATCAACGCGTTGCCGATGAATACGTTCACATGCGGCCGCAGCCGGCCCCGTTCGTCGCACAGATAAAAATTAATCCCCGGCGCCCGCGCTTCGAGCGCCCGCACGACGCCCGCCACATCAGCGGCCTCGACTTCGAGCGTCTGCCCGTCGAGCTGCGGAAAGTAAGCGAACAGATGCCGTGTGAGCTGAACCTGCACCATGGCGCGGAGCGTGGCACGAGCGGAGGGAGTTGGCAACGGAGGCGTGCGTGCATTTGGAGCGTTTGTTGCGCCCCCCAGAAATCGCGTCGGGATGGTCTTTCCACAACGCCCAGTCCTCCAAGATATCAATCAGCACAGAGAAGGACATGACATACACATTCGAGATCCACCCTGAAGCCCTCAAGCGGCGATTCTCCGCGTACGTCGTTATCGCCAGGGATGATCGGGAGACACTGCTTTATATTGGAAAGACGGGAGACAACCGGGAGGGTTGTAACCCGCTCATATCCAGGTGCGGAAACCATTTTTCCTACAACAAGATTCACAGTCAGGTCAGAAACAAGATTCCCGCGCATGAGAATTGGCGCTACACCTACGTGTTTGACCATTTCGACGACTACTGCGATAACCTGCTCGAGCGTAGGGAGCGAATCGATCGAATCAACGAAGTCGAACGATGGCTGAATGTAGAGGTGCAGAAGATTGCTGCCTCGGAAACCGCCATCAGAGTTTTGAATCCATACGTTGGCGGCGGATACTGCAGCAGTGTCGAGAAGCAAAAGCGCTTGGCCCTGCGCACTCCAGAGATCGGGCTGAAAGTGCGCAGCATCCTCGAAAGGGTGAGGCATGTACTCGTCCAGCGCGTTTCATGCACCCGCAATCAGGTCTTTGGCATCCAGAGCAGCCCCGTCATCGCGGCAGCGCGAACTTCATCCGGATCTCCGCACGCTGAGCGATCTTCTTCCCGGCGCGTTCCACGGGCTCGAACTTCCATTGTTGAAGGGCTTGCATCGCGGATGCATCGAAGACGTTCGCGGGATCGGATTCTTTGACGACGACGTCGCTGACCGTCCCGTCGGGCAGCACGGTGAAGTGAAGCCGGACCCAGCCTTCCACGCCGCTCGCCGATTCCGGCCACGTCGGCGTAACGGTATAGGTGCGCTTCAGCGTTGACGCCTGAACGACATCGCCCTCGCGAGCGGATGTTTGATCCGCGGGCTCCGCGGAGGCGGACGCGATCGAGATCATGAGAAGCAGTGAGAGAACGTGGGCTCGAATCATGAATATCACTCCTCGATGCAGTAGATGAGGCGGCTCACTTCTGCCTGCGAAGCAGGACGATGCTGGCCGCCAGAATCCAATATGCAATGAGACTGGCGGCAAACGCCGAGTTGCCCCAGCCGTGAGCGCTGTAGAAATGCGAAGGGTCAGTCCCGAAGAACAGCGAAGGCAGAAACAACAGATTGAAGGCGGCGATCACATGCGCAGCCCACCCGAGCCAGCGCGGAAGGATTTGAGTGCGCAGGACGCCATAACCCACGGCGAACAGATACACCGCGTTGAGCATGCGTTTGATCGAGCCGTGGATGAGAATGTTGCCGTGAGCTAACGGCCCGTCGATGGTCGGGTCCACCGTTCCATCCGGAGTGCCAAACACCACGCCCGCTTCGAGAGACGTCGCGACCAGGGTCAGGCCGAGCAGCAGCACACCTGCGCTCAATGCCAGCGAGGCAATCCAATCCAACGCCGGATCGGCCTGGCGCAGCAGGTGACTGAACCCCGTCATGAACATCAGCAGCAGGCCGCAGCTGACGATGTTGATCAGGTCCCGCGTGAGCACGTTGGAGGCGGGCGGCGGTCCGGAATATATGAAATACAGCGGAATGGTGACGGCGACGCCGACTGCGATGAGCAGACCCGAGATTGCAGTCACACGCCTGACGTTGGTATCCATACCGTGCCCCCATTTTGTGTGTCATGTGCGAAACGCTGTATAGCATACACTGCACAGGTACCATCAAACCTTTCCCGAAGTTCCGGCATCTCACGTCCACCGCGGGCCTGCCGAATCGTGAGAGTGCACATGCGTTACCCGTTTTTCGTGTCATTGATGGCGTCCATCGTTGCAACGTCTGCCGTACATGCCGATGAGGCGCCGAAGCGAACGACCGCGTTCGTCCACGTCAACGTCGTGCCGATGGATCGAGAACGGGTGCTCGTCGATCAGACCGTGCTCGTCGAGGGCGACAAGATCGTGGCGATGGGTGCAAAGGTTCCCGTACCGAAGAATGCGCAAGTGATCGACGGGCACAAAACAGCCTATCTGTCGCCCGGCCTGGCGGACATGCACACGCATTCGGAATCTCGAAACGACCTGGCCGTTTATCTGGCCACCGGCGTGACCACGGTCCTGCACATGGGCGGCGCCCGGGCGGGCTTCGTCGACAACATCGTACCTGCAGTCAATCGAGGCGATCTTCCCGGGCCGCACGTCTATACGAGCTTCCTGGTCGATGGCTCGCCCGTTTATAACGGCTTCGTCATCAAGACTCCGGCCGAGGCGCGCGCCATCGTCGGGCTGGCCAAGACCAACGGCTATGACTTCATGAAAGTTTATGTCGGCCTCTCGCC
>CAMLEO010000010.1 GCA_946478975.1 uncultured Steroidobacter sp. | reverse complement strand
GCGTGGCAACCGACACGACGCCGAGCAGTGCCAACATGCCATTGAATGGATTGTTCGCTGCGCGCCAGAGCATTGCCAGCGTGGTGACTGGCTGGCGAATGGCGACTTCATTGCGACCGAAGTGACTCAGGCGTCGCCGCGCCTCGCTCCAGGACACTCCGTGTGAGTTGATGTCGAGCTGTGGATCTGATTCAACGGTGATCGCGTCTTGGGCGTGCGCGCCAGGCAACGGCAACCGCAAACGAAACACGCTGCCGCGGCCGGGCACACTTTCGAGATCGACGCTGGCATTCATGCGGGAGGCCGCCCACTTCACGATGGCGAGCCCCAAGCCCGCCCCGCCATCCGCGCGCGAGCGCGATTTATCCACGCGATAAAATCGTTCGAAGATTCGCGCCTGATGCTCTTGGGCGATGCCGATTCCCTCATCGGCGACTTCGACCACGGCATGGCCCCCGCTCACGCTCGCGCTCAACCGAATCGGCTTGCCGGGCGGGCTGTAGCGAATGGCATTTTGGATGAGGTTGATGAGCGCGAGGCGCAGCAGCGCCGGATCGATCAGCGCGGTGACGTCTCGAACATTGTTTGTTTCCAGGCGTTGATTCTTTTCCGCAGCGACGACGCTGAGCGAATCGCTCACCTCCGCCAGCAGATCGCGCAACGGCACGGCGGATAACTTCAACGACAGCGATTCGTTGTCCGTCTGGGCCAGCAGCAACAGGCGGTCGATCAGCTGATTCATGCGGGCCGCCTCTTCCAGCATGCTGCCGACGACTTCCCGCAGAGCATGAGCCTGCCCTTCGCGCAGCCCGACCTCACCAACGGCGCGAATCGCCGTCAAAGGAGTGCGCAACTCGTGCGAGGCATCTGCCGTGAAACGTTTCAGCTCGGCAAACGAACTTTCCAGTCGATCGAGCGTGTCGTTGAATACTGTGGCCAGCTGGCCCAGCTCGTCGTGAGGATTGCGCAGCGGCAGCCTTTCGCTGAGAGAACGAGCGGACAAGCGGCGCGCACGCTCGACCATTTTCCGCACCGGCGCCAATATTTGTTCTGCGATGACGTAGCCCGCCAGCGCCATGCAAGTTGCGACCAGCGGCAGTCCCACGAACAGCACCAGCAATACTTCGAAGCGATTGCGCGGTATCCACAATCCGAAGATCAGCGCTGCCATCAGGAACGCGAGCAGAATGGCAGCTCCCGCGCCCGCGTACCAAGCAGCCAGCTTGATTCGCAACGCGCGCTGTTGCCACCAGACAGCGTTCACCCACGCGGTTCCTGCTGCAGCATGAAGCCGACGCCGCGGACGGTCTGAATCAGCGTGGTCGCATGACCGTCATCGATCTTGCGCCGGAGATGAGCAATATGGACGTCGATCACGTTGTCGAGCGGCGTCGCTCGATTGGTCTCGCGCCACACATCCCTGGCGAGCATTTCTCGCGTGACCACTTGCCCCGACTGACGCACCAGGTAAGTCAGCAGGTCATATTCTCGCGGCGTCAGTTCGATCCGCTTGCCAGCGCGCCACGCACGCCGCGTTTCCATATCGATTGTTAGATCGGCGGCTTGCCGGCGCAGCGGCTCAATTGCAGGTGCACGTCGCAGCAGCGTACGAATTCGCGCCACCAGTTCAGCGAATGCGAAGGGTTTGACCAGGTAATCGTCCGCGCCGCTTTCCAGCCCCAAGACGCGATCGGCCACCGCATCGCGCGCCGTCAGCAGCAACACCGGCGTCTGGATGCCCCGTGCCCGCAGGGTTTTCAGCACATCCAGCCCCTCCCGCCCCGGCAGCATCCAATCGAGCACGACCAGGTCGAAGGTCTGAGCATTCAACAAGTAAAAGCCTTCTTCGCCGGTCTTCGCGACGCAGACGGAAAATTGCTCGGAGGCCAGGCCGGACTGAAGCGCGCCGGCGGTCTTTTCATCGTCTTCTACAATCAACAGGCGCATGGTCGTCGCTACGTGGCCGCCCGGACTGATTATTCTCGCATGCCGCTAGCATAAGCCCGCGCCCTCGCGGACTGAAGATTTCTTCATGAAGCGCGCCCATTGCACGAAATCATCGATGTAGCTGTAGACCACGGGGATCACCAGCAGACTCAGGAACGTCGAGGTGATCAGCCCGCCGAGCACGACGATCGCCATCGGCGAGCGGAAGCTGGGATCGGCGCCCGAACCCAATGCGACGGGCAGCATGCCTGCTCCCATGGCGATGGTCGTCATGACGATCGGGCGAGCGCGCTTGCGACAGGCGTCGATGATCGCCTCCAGACGATCCAGCGAGCGGTCTCGCCGTGCCATGACGATGTAATCGATCAGCAGAATGGCATTCTTGGTGACGATGCCCATCAGCATGATCAACCCGATCATCGCCGGCATCGACAGCGCCGACCTGGTCGCGAACAGCGCCAGGAACGCACCCGGAATCGACAGCACCAGGGCCGCGAGCACGGTGATCGGTTGTGCAAAATCTTTCAGCAGCAGCACCAGCACGATATAAATGCACAGCACGCCGGTCAGCATGGCCAATGCGAAACCGGTAACCAGCTCGCCCATCGCTTCGGAATCGCCTGCAGGAATCAGCACGACTCCTTGCGGCAGATTTCTCAAACTCGGCAAGGCGAGCGCCGCCGCCTCGACATCGCCCAGCGGCCGGCCGTTGAGCTCGACTTCAAAACTCACATTGCGCGTGCGGTCGTAGCGCGTGATCTGCGACGGCCCGCTTTCGATCTGCAGCGAAGCGACGCTTGCCAAGGGAACCGGCCCTCGCGCACCCGGCACAGGAAGACGTCGCAATGTTTCCAAATCCTCACGCGCTGCATCCGTGAGTCGCACAACCACTGGAACTTGTCGCTCACTCAGATTGAGCTTCGCAAGGTCCTGGTCATAGTCGCCCAAGGTTGCGACCCGCAGCGTGTCGGCGATCGCCGCTGAGGTCACTCCTGCGTCCGCGGCGCGTGCGAAATCGGGGCGAATCACCAGCTCCGGGCGCACGAGGCTCGCAGACGACGTGACTGCGCCAATGCCGGATAAGGTTCGCAACTCGCGTTCGACTTGCACCGCGTGCTGCGCCAAACGTTTGCCATCCTCCGCGGCCATCACCAACACCAAGCTCTCGCCCGAACCGTCCATTCCTACTTTGATGCGCACGCCAGGCAGCGCCGCCAGCGATCTGCGAAGCTCGGACTCTATGACTCGTCTTTGCAAGCCGCCCCGTTCGTTTCGATGAGTGAGAGTGACTGTCAGAACCGCCGTGGTAACACTGATGTTCGGCGCGCTTCCCGACTCGTCTGGATCGCCTCCCGAGCTGCCGCCGCCGATGGCGGTGTACACCATCTTCACGTGCGGGTTCTGCTGCAGAATGGCTCTCGCCTGCTCGGCCAGCTTGGCCGAATCTCGCAGCTTGCTGCCCGGTGGCAGCGACAGCGTGATCTGCGTCTGCGAGCCATCGTCCTGGGGCATGAACTCTCCCGGGAGCTGCGTTGCCAGCAACAAGCCGCCGATAAAAAACATTCCCACGCTCAACGTCACAACGAAACGATGCCGCAGACACAGACTCATCCAAGAGAGATATTTCTCGATCCATCGAGGTTCGGCCCGCGTGTTCGCAGAGACAGGCGCCGCGAGCAGATATGCCGCCATCATCGGAGTCAACATGCGAGCGACCACGAGCGAAAAGAACACTGCAACGGCGGCAGTCCAGCCGAACTGCAGGAAGTACTTGCCGACGATGCCGCCCATGAGCGAGGTCGGAAGAAAGACGGCGATCAACGTGAGTGTCGTTGCAACGACTGCCAGTCCGATTTCATCTGCGGCTTCCATCGCGGCCTGGTAGGGACGCTTGCCCATGAGCAGGTGCCGCTCGATGTTTTCTATTTCGACGATGGCATCGTCGACCAGGATGCCGCACACCAGCGACAACGCCAGCAGCGAAACCGTGTTTGCCGTGAAGCCCATCAGGTACAGGACAGCGAAGGTCGGAATGGCCGACAGCGGCAATGCGACCGCCGCAATCGCAGTGGCTCGCCAGTCCCGCAGGAACAGGAATACGACCAGCACAGCCAATGCGGCACCCTCGTACAGCAGCGTCATCGAGCCGTGATAGTTCTCGACCACGGGATCGACCAGGTTGAAAGCTTCCGTGATCGTGATCTCGGGATGCCTTTGTTTCAGCGACGCGAGCGCGGCTCGCACTGCTTCAGCCACTTCGATCTCACCAGCACCTCGTGCACGCGTGATCTCGAAGCCAACGACCGGCTTGCCATTCAACAGCGCCAGCGATCGTCGCTCTGCAATCGTGTCGGAGATCGATGCCACTTGATCCAGCCGCAACCGCCGTCCATCGCCGAGCGCAAGCTCGAACTTCGCAATCTCCTGCGCACTTGCGACTGTCGCAATCGTCCGCACCGACTGCTCGCTCCCGCCAAAGTCCACGCGTCCACCCGATGCTTCCTGTTGCGACTGTCGCAGCTGATTCGAGATGTCCGCAGCCGTTGTATTGAAGGCCAGCAGACGCACCGGATCGAGATCCACGCGCACCTCGCGAGCGACGCCGCCCACGCGCGCTACCGCGCCCACGCCGGGCACAGCCAGCAAGCTCTTGCTGATCTGATTGTCGACAAACCAGGAGAGCGCCTCATCGTCCATTCGTGACGACGCGATGGTGTAGGTGAGGATAGGAGATCCAGACACCTCGATCTTCTTGACGATCGGATCCCGCAGCTCGGCGGGAAGATCCGCCCTGATGCGTGACAGGGCATCCCGCACGTCGTCCACCGCTTCCTGCACCGGTTTTTCGATATGGAACTGGATGGTGATGTTCGCGGCGCCATCGGTGAGCGAGCTCTCGATGTGCCTGGCGCCCTGGATGGCAGCGAGCGCATTCTCGATCTTGCGCGCGACATCGTTCTCGATCTGCGATGGCGATGCATTGGGCAACAACGCGGTTACCGTGACCGCAGGCAGTTCGATATCTGGAAAGTTCTGCACCTTCATCGCGCGAAAGCCCAGCAGGCCGACGAAGGTCAGCAGCACGAACAGCAGTACGGTTGCAGTGGGGTTTCTGATCGCCCACGAAGAAACATTCAGCGCCATGCGTCGGCTCTGCTCATGGGCTGATCGACCAGGCGGACCAGGTCGCCGTCGCCGAGAAAGCTGCCGCCGGATTCGACTACGAGCTCGGACGGATCGAGTCCGCCGGTAATCTCGATGCGATCGCCCGCACGGCGACCGACAGTCACTTTGGTCTGGATCACCTTCGATCCTCGATCGCTCTGCGGATCGATACGCAGCACATAGTTGAATCCATCACGCAGCAGCACGGCGCTTTGCGGCAGGGTCGAGGCGGTTTCGTTTCCTATTTCAAAGTAGCCGCGCACGAACATGCCCGCGCGCACCGGGCTGTCGCCGGACAAGTCCACGTACGCCAAGCCGTTGCGCGTCTGCATGTCGATCGACGGCGCAAGCACGCGGAGCTGGCCTGCGATGACTCGATCACCGGTTGTGACATGCGCCGTCTGTCCGGGCGAAAGTTTCATCAGATCGTCTGTGCCGACCTCGGCACGCCACTCCAATCGCCCTTTGCGGATCAAACGAAACAACTCCTGCCCCATCGGCAGAACCGCACCCACCGTGGCGGTACGCGATGAAACCAGGCCGTCATCCGGCGCGCGAACCTGAGTGTGCGATAGCCTCAGCCGATGCCTGCGCTCAATTGCCTTGGCAGCATCCAGCCTGGCGCGCGCCGCTCGCTCTGCAGTGACGTATTGATCGATCTGCTTCCCTGACATCGCGCCCGTCGACATGAGCAGGCGGGCGCGGCTCGCGTTGGCCGCAGCCTCCGCAAGGTTTGCCGATGCTTCTTCGGCAACGGCTCGCGCTTCCGCGAGATCGGCAATCACAGTCTCTGCAGCGAAAATCGCCAGCACTTGCCCACGCTTCACGGCGTCGCCGACGTTCACCTTCACTTTGATCAGCCGCAGGCCATCCACTTGCGCGCCGATGCTCGCCTCCTCCCAGGCGGCAATGTTTCCTGTGGCCTCGATCCGAATCGGCAGCGACGACCGTTCGAGGCGCGTCGCTCTCACAGTGAGCGCTGGATTGGCCACGACGCCCTCCCCGGCTGCATTGCCGCCCGCACGCGCCCGCATGATGTTCATGACAACCACCGCAATAACGAGAGCGATCAGCACAGGCGCGTACGGCTTCTTCATGACCGGCAGGATGACGGGCGCATGTCGTGGAAATGTCGCGCCACTGCGACCACGCCGACATTTGCACGACATCCCACGGGTATCCTGCGGTGGACACGGCCTGGCCCGGTGCAGGCTATGATGTTTGCCTGGCGAATTCGGGCCGCCGTCTGGATACATCGTGAACGAGACCTCGCTGTCGATCCTGATCATCGAAGACAACGCTCAACTGGCGGCCAACATCTACGACTATCTCGAAGCGTGCGGGCATTCGCTGGATGCGGCCCCCGACGGCATATCGGGACTGAACCTGGCGGCGACCAAGAAATACGACGCCGTCGTGCTCGATTGGAACCTGCCGCGCATGGACGGCCTGACGGTGCTGCGCAGGTTGCGCAACGATGAGCAGATAGCAGTGCCGGTCATCATGCTGACGGCGCGCGATCAACTGGCCGACAAGATCGACGGCTTTGAATCGGGCCTCGACGACTACCTGGTGAAGCCGGTCGCGCTGCCGGAGCTGGAGATTCGTTTGCGCTCGCTGGTCGCACGTCGACGCCAATCGATGGCGCCGGATCACGTCCTCGCCGTCGCGGATCTGATCTTCAATCTCAGGACCCTGGAGGTGACGCGGGGCAGCCGACGAGTGCAGCTGTCACGGACCAGTCGAGCGTTGCTGGAGCTGTTGATGCGAGAAAGCCCCAAGGTGGTCGCGCGCGAGCGTTTGGAACAAACTGCGTGGGGCGATGAGACGCCGCAGATCGATCTGTTGCGGTCACATATGTACGTGCTTCGCCGCGCGATCGATCAAGAGTCAGAACGCAAGCTGCTGCACACGATCTCCGGCGTCGGCTATCGCTTGGGTGAATCGACATGAAGCACGATAGAACCAACAGCCTGCACTGGTGGATCAGCGTCGCGCTGATGGCCTTTGGCTTGCTGACGATTGCCACGCTGACATGGCAATCGTATCGCAGCCAGACACTGGTCGAACATCCGATCTGGCGCAACATCCTCGAATCGGTGGCCGAGAATTATGCCGAGCAGCGGGCACTGCATGCGGATGCGCCCCTGCCGCGGGCTGGCATCCTTCGCTCCTGGATCGTCCACGACGATGAACCGGCGCCGGGCATGCCGGCGTTCCTGCAGCCGCTCGCCCCGGGCTACTACTCCTCGGAGGGATGGTCGGAAGACTGGTCGACGTACGACGACCCCGATGAAACATTTCATGCGCTGATCACGCCGATGGGAGCCGGGAAGCTGGTCACGTATCTCGACATCGGCGAGCTCGAAGCGCAACAGAACCACGATGCCGTCCTGACCGGCGTCTGGGGCGTGGTCTTCCTTGCACTCATCGCGGCGGTGATCGGCTGGCTGCATCACAATCTCGTGCGCCCCGTCCGAGACCTGGCAGGTCGCATGCAGGCCATCGATCCCGCGATCAAGGGACAGCGCCTGCCGACCACCTATCGCCAGCAGGAGATACAGATCATCGCGCGCGCCAGCAACGCGCACCTGGAGCGGGTGGAAAGGTTCATCGAGCGCGAGCGCAGTTTGTTAGATCAGGCCAGCCACGAATTCAGAACGCCGATCGCGGTGATCGCCGGTGCCGTGGACGTGCTACACAAACAGGAGCTGCCGGCGACGGCGCAGCCCGCACTGGAACGCATTCGAGGCACGGTCGAGTCGCTCGCGGAGATCATGGTCGCGCTGCTGTACCTGGCGCGGGAGACGTCGCCCGCCGCTGGCGCTCAGGAGCTGACTGCGATTCATATGCTCCTGCCGAAACTGGTGAACGATCACGAGCATCTGCTGGGGCATAAGCCCGTGCGCCTGCATGTCCTGGACCTCGAGCCCACCGTCATCGATGCGCCCGAAGCGATGGTTCGAATCGCTGTCGGCAACCTGATACGCAACGCCGTCGAGAATACCTCCGAAGGTTGCATCGAGGTTTCGCTGCGCGCTGGCGTGATTTGTATCGCCGACTCCGGCATCGGCTTCGACCCCGTCGAAGCGGCGCGCCGCTATCGCGACAGCCTGCGTGCGGCCATGCCCATACCGGGACAAGGCCTGGGAATGTTTTTGATCAGTCGCATTTGCGACCGCTTCGGCTGGCATTTCTCCATCGAAACACCGCCTTTGTGCGGCACGCGCGCGCGACTGGACGTGAGCGGAAGCTTGCTGATCGAAACCGACCCGCCCTGACCAGGTGCGTCGGGTGAACGCCGCCCGACATTTCTCCGACATCCCAAGCTGCATGCTGTCGGCGTGTTTCGCTTCAGCACGAGGATTGGGTTGCAATGAAGAAACTTTTGTTATTCAGCCTGCTGGCCGGATCGTCGGCCGCCGTGATGGCGCAGTCGGCTCCGCCGGGCGACGACGGTTCCCCGCCGGAAGGGCCTCACTCGCCCTGGGGGCTGGGTATCGGCGCTGTCATGTCGGACAGCCCCTATGCAGGCGAAGGCATGCGCATCGTGCCGGTGCCCCTCATCAGCTATGAAGGAGAGAAATTCTTCTTTCAAGGCATCCGGGCCGGCTGGCAGTTTGTTCGCAACGATGCCTTCGAGCTGGCGGCCATTGCACAATTCAGATTCGACGGCTTCAACATCGACGACCTCAGCAGCCGCCAATTGATGGCGAATGGCCTCGACCCTCGTCAGCTGGAAGATCGAGAGCACAGCCTGGATGCGGGCGTCACCGCCAAGTGGAGCGGCAGTGCCGGCGAACTCGAAGTCGAGTTGCTGACGGATGTCACGGATCGCAGCGGCGGACAGCAATATTCCCTTCAATATGGCTATCCATTGCATTGGGGACAGACGATGGTGACGCCCAACGTCGGCGTGACATTCTTATCCGACGATACTGCCAACTATTACTACGGCACGCTGGACAAGGAAGTTGCCCGTGGCGCGCTCAATTACAAACCTGGCGCCGCCAGTATTCCTCATGTCGGCGTGAACGTCATGCGCTTCTTTGGCAAGCACTGGACGTTCCTGGCGTTCATCAAATACAGCTTCCTGCCCGACGAGATCAAGAACAGCCCGTTCCTGGAGCCGGACAGCAACGGCACCTTATCAGCGCTGATCGGCGTGTCGCGGGGGTTTTGAGCAGGCGACCGGCGCCGGACACCTCCGCCCGCGGAGCCCGGCGCCGATGACGAGCGTTGCGTGGTTATTTCCTATTGTCTATGCCCGGCAGCGCGCAGCGTCCTACGAAGCGAAGTGGGTTGTTAGATCGCCCAGCATCTGCTGCGTACACCACTTCGCATACCAGTCGCCGGCGAGCAGACCCAATAACTTCGTGAAGCCGCGTTCGGGCAACGCATAGTCGATGAAGATGCGCACCCTCGAGCCGGTTCCTTCCGTCGTCACGTCGAAACCCATTCGATATGCTCGATCCCACCGCCCTGCCTTCGTGCTCATCCATTCGCAGCTGCATCTTGCCGCCGCCCATCATCCAGGAAGATTGATTCATATGGGAGGACAGCCGGCTGTGATCGTCCAGGTGTGCGAACACTGCCTCCGGGCTGCGGTCGATAAACGCAGCGGCCTCATAGTGACGCGGCAGCATATGCCCCAGCGGCCGTTCGAAGGATGTTTCGATCGTCGCTTCCATTATCTGATCCATGTCGATTCTCCTGCCCCGCTGCGAGCGCCAGGACCGGGATTCTGAGGCGACGTGGAACTCGGTCCACTAAGGAACGCCGCGTAGGTTCCCTCGGGTACTGCGCTCTTAGAGCTACCCGAACCGCCTTCCGCGCATCCCCCAGCATGCAACTGACGCGATTGAGCGAATACTGGCGGCATGCAGGCAGGAGGCTTTATCAAATGAATGGCGCGCGTAGTTCTTCGTTGGCTCGATCGGTGCTGGTAATCGGTGGTTGGATTCTTGCGGCACTCACCGCCGCGTACGTGCTCGTTGCACACCGAGTGCACGCGCTCGAATGGCTGCCGTTTGCGCTGTTGTTAGCGTGCCCTCTCATGCACATCTTCATGCACGGCGGGCATCATCGGCAGCACCACACGAAAGAATCGTGATACACGCGTTCAAACCCGTTTCATATCGCCAGCCAGGCGATCGAACATCAGATCCACGAACGTCCTGACTTTCGCCGAGGCCTGGCGGCCTTCGCGATGGACGATATGAATGGGCCTCGGCGGCGGCTCGTGCTTTTCCAGCACCAGCGTCAGCTCGCCTGACTCGCAGTAGCGCGCAACCTGGTAGGACAACGCACGAGCGAGGCCGAATCCTCGCAGTGCCGCCTCGATGGCGCCGTCATTGGTGTTCACCGAGAGGCGAGACTCCACGGACAACGGCTTGCCGTCGAAGCGCCAATCGAGAAAACCGTTGCCTGCATCGGAATAGATCAGCGAATGCTTGAGCAAATCCCGCGGCGAGCGAGGCGTGCCCTGTTGTTTCAAATACTCGGGCGACGCGCATACGACGATTCGCTCCTCACCCACGCGCCGGGCTCGCAAGCTCGAATCCTGCAACGTGCCGATGCGAACACCGACGTCGAAGCCTTCTTCGAGTAAGTTGACGACACGGTCGACGAATACCGCAGCAACCTGCGTGCCCGGGTAGCGCTGAAGATAATCGACGATGCCCGGCATGACGAACATGCGACCGAACAGCGATGGCGCGGTGATCGCGAGTCGCCCACGAGCTTCGGCATGCGACCCGGCAGCGCCCTCGTCCGCTGCGTCGGCATCTGCGAGCACACGCCGGGCATCTTCCAGGTATCGCTCGCCGACTTCAGTCGCGCGAACAAAGCGGGTCGACCGACGTAGCAAAGACACTCCCAAACGTCGTTCGAGCTCGGCGATGGCTCGCGTCACCGCCGGGGCCGACAGGCGCAGTCGTCGCGCGGCCGCGGCGAAGCCCCGCTCTTCCGCTACGGCGACAAACACGCTCATCTGTTGCAGTCTGTCCATTCAATGTTCCTCGGATTGTTGTAATGACTGCAAGACTGCATTGTCGGCCATGACGATTATTCTCTTCGGCAGAACTCGTCAAAATACTCCGTTTCCATTCAGACGGTGACTCCCATGGGGCATAAGTTTGCAGAGATTGCGTTCACGCCGTCGGTTCGCGAGATGCAGGAAGCGCTTGGCAGCCGGGAGCATTATGAGGCCGTGGAAGGCGGGCCGGACTTCAACGATGCGCTCGGCGAGCGGGAAGTCACATTCATCGGCGCCCGTGACAGCTTCTACATGGCCAGCGTGAGCGAGACCGGCTGGCCCTACCTGCAACATCGCGGCGGACCGGTTGGCTTCGTGCGCGTTCTGGATCCAAAGACGCTGGGCTTCGTCGACTTCCGAGGCAATCGACAGTACATCAGCACCGGCAATGTGCGGCGGGACGATCGGGTCGCGCTGTTCTTCATGGACTATCCCAACCAGCGGCGCCTCAAACTGCTCGGCCATGCACAACTGATCGATTCGGACTCCGAGCTGCTGGAGAAACTGCGGTTGTCCGGCTATCGCGGGCGGGTTGAACGCAGCTTCATCATTCACGTCGAGGCGTTCGACTGGAACTGCCCGCAGCACATCACGCCTCGTTACACCCAGGCCGAAGTCGAGAAGCTCGTCGCAGCGTTATTGGACGAGAATCGCGCCCTCAAGGAGCAAGTGGCGAGCCTGTCACGGAATCGGGGCTAGCATTTGCCGCCGGACCGTGTATGATGATCATCATATGAAGCGCCCCACCCCCAACCGTAAGGAAGCCACTCACGATCGCATCGTCGAGGCGGCCTCCCGCGCGATCCGCCGGAGCGGCTACGGGGGTACGAGCGTTCCCGGCATCATGAAGGAGGCCGGCCTCACCCATGGCGGCTTCTATGCTCATTTCGACTCTCGTGAAGCGATGCTCGCCGAAGCTGCCGATCGCGCCGGGGCCGACAGTGTCGCCACCCTGGCGCGGGTCGCCTCCACAGCCCCACCGCAACGGGCGTTACAAAAGATGGCGGAGCTGTATCTCTCGAAAGAGCACGTTGAAAGCGCGGAAGTCGTTTGCCCGGTCGCTGGGCTGGGTTCGGAGATGCCGCGCCAGGCGCCCGAAGTGCGGCGTGCTGCCACGGCTCGTATCAAAGAGATGATCGATCTCGTCGCGCGCCAGTCGCCGGACTGGGGACAACCGGGTGCGCATGAGCGGGCTCTGGTCACGGTGTCGACGATGGTCGGAGCATTGCTCCTGGCTCGTGCTGTCGACGATCCAAAGCTTGCAAACGCCGTACGCACAGCGGCACTCAAGCACCTCACTCCAACCGACCGTTAGTTTCATTCATGGTTCCGTCACGACGTTTTTGTTCGAATCCAAATATGACGATCATCATATCTACAGCGAATTCAGGGGCACTTCCATGAGCAGCAAACATCCGATCGCACTCGTTACCGGCGCCTCTTCAGGCATCGGCGAAGCAACGGCAGAACGACTCGCGCAGGCGGGCTACAAGGTCTACGGCACCAGCAGACGCGGCGCTCGAACCGGCCAGCACTCATTCGAGATGCTGGCGCTCGACGTGACCGACGACGCATCGGTCGCAGCCGCCGTCAGTCGCTTGATCAAGGTGGAAGGTCGTATCGACCTGCTGGTCAACAACGCCGGCTTTGGTGTCGCACCGGCCGGGGCAGAAGAAAGCTCGCTCGACCAGGCGCGCGCGATCTTCGATACCAACTTCTTCGGCATCGTTCGAATGACGCGCGCGGTCGTGCCACACATGCGGCGCCAGGGCAGCGGCCGCATCATCAACATTGGATCCGTGCTCGGCCTGGTGCCGCAGCCCTACGGGGCACTCTATGCCGCCACCAAACATGCGGTCGAGGGATATTCCGAATCGCTCGACCATGAGCTGCGCACCCGGGGCATCCGCGTGTCGGTCATCGAGCCCGCCTACACCAAGACGCAGTTCGGCGCGAATTTCCTGGAGCCGGACGCAAAGCTCGATGAGTACCGAGAGATTCGCTCGGCGCTGAGCAAGACGTTGACGCAAGTGATGGCCAGCGCCGATGAGCCAAGCGTCGTCGCCGAGGTGGTGTTGAAAGCCGCCAGAGCCGCTCATCCCAAACTTAGATACACAGCGGGCGCCGTGGCAGCTCGAATTGGATTGCTGCGCAGATTTGCTCCGACCTCGCTGGTCGACGCAGGCATTCGCAAGGGCCTGAACATATGAACGCATTCACTGCCGTCGCAACCACCCCGGCGAATGTTTCTTTCCAGCACGCTCACGATCTTTGGAGATCCATCATGAAACGTCTTTTGGTTTTGATTCCGATGATCCTCGCCACCAGCGCGGCGCTTGCCGACGCGCAATCGCAGGCAGCGGATTTGCTCAGCGGCGCCCGCTCTGCCGATCGAGCGACCGCGATTTGTACGGTTGCAGAGTTGCGGAACGAACGAGCTGCAACGAATGCACAAGCGCACGCAGCAGCTCTGCTGAGCGGTGCTAAGTAGACATCCCGTTCGTTTATGCCGGTGCACGATTGCGAAACGCGGATGCCCGCCCTACAGTGGCTGCATCCGCGCCGAAAACCAGGCCTTTGCGATTGGAGGCTGACCCATGGCACAGGTCATCGTCCTGGATTTTCAAAAGTCCGAAACAAAGGACATTACACTCGATAGTATCTTCGACTCCTCGCCGAGCGAGGCTGTCATCGACAAGGCGGCCGAAAATCGCGCGCACAGAATGAACGTCAAAGGCCACATGGTCACGTTCCTGGATTATGAGAATGCCAGCGACCCACAGCGCCGGGAAGTGCTGTTGAAGTCCCACGCCGATACCCGGATCTACCTGTGCGGGCATGGCAACGGCACCGACAGTTCCTTCGCCGGCAGAACCACGCAACAGATCGCCGACCTGCTGCGCAAACATGGGGTGCAGTCGGTGCATCGCATTGTTCTTTACGGCTGCAAGACACATCAGTGCGCCAGGAAGCTCCGCGAGCTGCTGGCAATTCCAAAGGACCAGCTGCCGGCAGTAAAATGCGAGGTTGCCGGCTACAATTTCCAGAAAGGCACTGCTATCGCCAAGGATAAATACGCCGGCAAAACCATCGTTTTCACCGACAAGGGGCCCAGGTACTTTCGAGCCCCCGGCAAAGGCAAAGACCAGGCAAAGAAAGGCGATATCAGCAAGGACCCCGCCAAGATCATTTACTCTGCGAGCGGCGAGAAATATCACTTTGGAATCTGACCACCGGCTCGCTGCAAACAGTCATCCAGCCAGTTGCGATACCACTGCGAAAAAGTCAGCCGTGCGCCGTGAGGATCGCTCTCCGGGAATATGCCGCTGAAATTACCGCGGCCGTCCATCCATAGATGGCCACGCTCATTGCCTTGCAGGACCAGCAGCCAGAAATCGCCGCAGCCCTCGTGGCAGATACACAGCGTGCCAGCGATGTGCCGGACATCCAGATACTCCTCCAGGCGGAGGTCGTCGGGCCGTTCCCCGGCATCCCAATCGATCTGCGCGAGCCAATTCACATTCCAGGGCTCGGCCCAACGAAAAGGAACGGACAGATCGATCAGAGCTCGATTCACCATGCCAGGATGAATGTTGCCTTCCGGTCGCAAGGGATAGATCCCATAGCATGGGCCGGCTCCGCCGTTGCCGACATTCAAGATGAAATCCCTATAGTCCTCCGGAAGACGCAGCGCGTGACTCGCCTCGAAGGCCGCAACCTCTGCAGCTTTGAGCGGAGCATTGAACTGGTAGCGATGCGTGCTCGCACCGAACAGCTCGAACCCCGCGTCCATGGTTCGCAACAGGGCTATTTTTCGCAGGACTTCATCCGAGAAGCTCACCCGACCTCCAGCCGATCAGACACATGGACGGCGACGCGATATATCATAAACTCGAAAACCTGGTACCTCGAACCTGAACCCGCATGCATTCCATCCAATCACTCCTGCCCTTCCTGCAAGATCTCGACGGCGCAACCCTCTCACCGCAGACCTTTTCAGAAGCTTGTGTGAAAGCAGGCTGGCCGAAGCCGGTCGACGATGGCGTCGGCCTTTGGGAAGTCGAGCGTCCGGACGAAGGAGCTTTGCTGGTCCTGGACACCACGATGAAGCCGGTCACGCTCATCTGTAAATGGGAGCAGGATGACGAGTACGACGCCGACGATATGCTCGACGACGATGACCTTCGCCGGGAATTCGACGCGAGCTTCGAGCAAGCGCTGGCGGCGCTTCGTGCGTCCTTTCCGGTCGTGTTGACCGAGGGCACTCATGAGAAGCCGTACAAGTGGCGGTTCGCTCATTTTCAAGGGCTGAACTCGGTCATCGGGCTGGAGCAGAGCGATTACGATCCGCAGTTTGGCGTGCAACTCGTGCTCGTACTCCAGCCGCTTCCCCGCAAGCCGCATCGCTCGGCAATTACAGCGAAGTGGTAGTGGCTCCGCTCACGGCAACTGCTGAGTCGAATACACCGCAATCGTTTGCGACGGCAGTTTTTGCGTGCTCGACACCGTCAATGCTCCGGTCAATGCAAAAGTCTGCGCTGGCTTGATCGTATCCGTGCACGTCCGGTCGCCGACCTTGCACAGCTGCGAACCGACATCGGCCCCATGACCGATGCCGTCGACGAGCGCGACATAGCCGTTCTTGCGCGCCAGCGGCGTTTGAATTTTCATGCCGCAGGCGGTGATCACGTGCAGGTCGATGGCCGGGGCCGTGTGCCCGGTTTCGCGCTTTGGATACATCGCGATGGTGTCGGCGAGCTCGCCCTTGGCGTGATCCAGGCAGATCTCCAGCCCGAGCGTGCGGTCGCCGACCGTGATGAAGTGCGATTTGCGCTCGGTCCATTCCTCGATGCACGGGGCGAAGTCCTCCGCCTGCCATATCGATTCGAGATCGGCGGCCTTCTTCGGCTTGTAGTCGATGTCCGAGATGAAATGTTTCAGCACGTACGTCAGGCCGCCCTGGGTGATGACCGGCGCCACGTTGGCGTACACGCACTCGTTGGACTTCAGCGCACTGCCGTCTTCATGCTGATAGCCAGGCGTCTTCGGCAGATAGAAGATCAGCGAGCCGGCGACCACGACCCAGTCCGGCCCGGGCACACCGATGGCTTTGAGCGCCTCCAGCATGTTGATCATGCCGTTGAACTGGAACGAGCCCCAGTGATCGCCGACGCCCTTGAAATAAAACTCCGGCGCAACGAACACCTTCAGCGTCGTCTGCTTCGAGTCGACGGCGGACAGCGTCTTCGCGTAATTGAGCACAGCAGAGAAACGTTGCATCAGCGCCCGCGGCGCCGTATCGAGCCCTTTGCCGACGGCGTTGGTAGTGTCGGGCACGTATGACGACGATGCCAGCGTCGTGAACGTGGGCACGCGATAAGCCAGAAACTGAAAGGCAGTGAAATTTGACATGACCTTGCTCCTGATGAATAGGTTTGCTATTTCGCGAGCGCGAGAGTCGCGGCATCCCGCACCACTCCTTTGTCGTCGCTCACTTCCAGATCGAGACGTGAGTCGTCCGCCGCGCGACTGACGACCTTCATGCGTCCGCCGAGCAGGCGATCGCAGTAACCGCCGTTGCTGGTGCGCAGGGCGTAATCTTTTCGGCCGATCTCATGGCGCGCGGTCAAGCTGCAGAAGCGCGGCCCGCCGAAAGTCAACCTCGCATCCTTGCCCGGCTCTCGTTTCAACACGACGGCCACGCGAGTCTGTTTGGTAACGCCTTCCCAGACGCCGATTTCTTTAGCCGGCAGCTCGGCGGCTCGTGCGAGGATCAACCAGAAAAGGAATATCAGCACCGCAACGACGCACGCCGCGCCGATCACGAGTCCAGTGCGAGGCGCCCGGCGCTCAACCTTCTCCGGCGGCACGATGGTGCGAATACGAGCGGCGTCCCTGGCAGAAAACATCAAATCGAGTGTGGGTTTCATCGTCCTTCTCCAATGTCCTCGTGCTCAAATGCCTGGCCGTCGATCGAGACTTCGGTGACGAGCGGCTCGCCGTGCAAACGAATCTGCAAACGTTGTCGCGCGCATCGGTGCCACATCCAGCGACGGCCCAGGTGCAGGCCCAGGCCTGCAGGGGATTCGTACAATGTTCCTTCGATGTCGAGCGTCAGCTCCGCGATCTGTGTGCCGGCAACACTCTCCTGCAGCGCTGCGAGCAGCATGTCGAAGCTGACCCGCCGGCTCACCTCTGTTCCTCCTCGGGCAGCCAAACCGGCCGGCGTGGAAACCCGATGTGGTAGCACAGCCATTGCAGGACGACCTGGTGATCCCCCAACTGCAACAGCGTGAAACTGCGCTCGATGCCGATGATGTAACCGCGCGGCACCTCGCACAGACAGCGGTTGAGCAGCGCGGCGGCCGCCTCGATCTCCCGGGGGCTTCGGATACTCGTAGCGTCATCGCTTCCTACGACGATCCGCTTTACGTATCGCACATCGCTTAGATCGGGCATGTGGCCACCGCGCTGCTCGTTAACTCAGGGAATGAATCAAGTCACCGCCACCGGCGCGCCCACCTTGCGAGGAGCGACGGCGCTCTGCAGGATGTCGAGCACACGCGACAGACCTTCGGGCATCCCTTTGTCCTCGGCATGCACCGAGACCGAGTACTTGGCGGAGTTGTCCGAAGAGCGGGTGTTCTCCTTGTGAGTGGCCACCGAGCCTTGAATGTGAACTTTGGCGCTGAACACGCCCCAGTTGACCGAGGCATCCACCGAGGCCGAGGCGCTCATGTCCGAAGATTCGGTGGCGGTGAACGAGGACTTCACGTCCATCTGGAAACTCACATCCAGCGTGGTGATGCTGAGCGACGGCACCTTGACGATCGCGAGCAGCGGCACGTTGAGCTCGACTTCCTCTTCGAAGATCGGCGGCGTGCCGGTGGTCCCGGCCGGCTGCGGGGGCGCATCGACCGGGCGTTTGAAACGAAACAACGCTGTCCGCGTCGCCTGCGGCGCATTCGCGTTCCCCGGATCGGGCGGCATGAACCCGATCAACTTGATGAAGTCCGACGTTGCCTGCGCCAGCTTCACCTGCGCATTGCACGCCGCACTCAGCGGACCGCCGATCAAATCTTCCATCGGCAGTCCCTTGAACTGACTCGACATATTCACCAGCTCATCAGCCATGATCGTTCTCCTGTTTCGTCAGACGAACGCGTGCCTGGCTCAGCCGACCTTGACCGTCTTGAACACACCCTGTGTCTGCGACAGATGGTTCGTCAGCTTGGCCACACCCGCGGTGATATCGGTGTTCTCCACTTTGACTCGCACATGCACTGCGCTGGTCGCCGTCCCTTTGGTCGGAGCGCGCATGTCGATCTGCACTGTCTTGCGTGGCGCGCTCTGGCACCACCCATCACTCTTCTCATCGTCGCCATCGCCGTCGGCGGCGGCCGTTGTTTCCTCTTCGCCGATCTCGCCGAGCTGCACGTCGAAGTCGATCTCGACCTCGCGAATCCGCAGCGGATTGGTGGGAGTCAGCGCCAGCAGCGGCGCGCGGTAGTAATCCTCGTCACCTTCTTCCGCACCCGGATGCAGCGAGGGCAAGCGCATCAGCACGCTCTTGGGCCGGTTGTCGCTGTCGAAGTAGCTGCCCAACGTCGCGATCTGATGTTGTTCTATGCGGTCCTGCGCACCGATGACGGCGCTCGCCAAGGCTTCGAGCAGATCTCTCAACGTGATGCTGGTGGCCATTGGCAATCCCGCGGCGGTAAGAAGAATTTCGATGGCTCAGTGTGCTGGCCGAGGCCGGTAGCGAACATCAGCTGATCGGTCGGCGCGCCTAAGGAAATTTCCGAGACGGAAACATTCCGTGTGTCATCGCTCCGGAAAGCTATTGACGCGACGGATCCAGCCGTTGAGGAACTTCGCCAGCTCGGGTTTGTGCTGGACCAGGTCGCGGTAGTAGTCGATGCGACCCTGCTTGTATGCTCGATACAGCACGAGCGCATCCGCGCCGAGCATGGCCCGCAGCGTTCCCGGCCCCATCGCTCCATCGATGACCAGCAGCGGTTTGGTGCCGATGTCGTTCAGCGTCCTTTGCAGCAAGCGCACGGCGGCGGCGCCGGCATTGACATGAAAATCGAAGATGATTTCCGCGAGCGGCTGGTCGGCGACCTGGTCCGCGTGCAGCGGGTTCCAATAACCGACCCTGTAGATGCTCAGCGCCTGCTCGTCACTCAGCGCTCGCAGGCTGGCAAGCGTCGGAGCAATGCCGAGCATGCTCGCGTAACGCTGCAGCGTCGCGAGCGTGATGCCCTTGTTGGTTGCGCCGCCAGGATCGTCGGGATCGTTGACAAAACCGCCCTCGAACTGCAGCAGATGAGGAAAGAAAACATCGAGGCTCGCCATGAGCGCACTCCGCCACCATGATGGCGGCAGCATCGCTCGCCGGCTTCACGCATACCCTCGGTCGGGATCCGATCGAGCATCGGAATATTTCTTAGCCGGCGTCGAACAGGGGTTGCTTCAGGGCTCGATGATGCCGGCGCGTATCGCGTAGCGCGTCAGGTCGGCGATACTGCGCAATCGCAGCCGCTCGAGCACCTGGTCGCGGTGCGTGGCGACGGTTTTGGCGCTGATATCGAGGCGGTAGGCAATTTGTTTGGTGCTCAAACCTTCAGCAAACAACTGCGCGATCTCACGCTGCCGCGGCGTCAGGGAGCCGCCCGCAGCTCCAGCACCGCCGGCCAAAGCAAACAAGGCGTTGGCGCGAGGGCTCAGGTACAGCCGGCGCTCCCCTGCCGCTCGGATCGCTGCGGCCAGCTCTTTGAATCCTTCATATTCCATCACCACGCCCGCCGCTCCGGCGCGCACGGCCTCGGCGACGGCGTCCGGGATGTCGCGAAGTTCGATCAACACGACGCGCGGTGTCGAAGGCATGTCATGCAGGCGATGAACCAGGTTCAAACCGCTGATACGCGACAACTGGGCGGAAGCGACGACGACATCGGGCAGTACCTCCCGTGCGGTGTCCATGCCGCCGTCCCCATCGGCAGCTTCACCCGCGACTTCCACACCGTCCAATGTTTCTATCAATGTATGCAGGCAGTCGAGGATCAGCGCGCGACGCTCCACGAGCACCACTCGCAGCCGCTGACGCGACGCGCCCACGGTCACCTCCCTGTAGATATGACTTATTGAATGATTGTTTCAACCTGAACGGAACGATAGTGACAGCCCCGTGCCGGGGTTCAATTCCCCATTTGCCGTATTGCCGACAATGCTTTGTCAACCGAGTACACCGAGGCCACCAGCTCGGCCGTACTGCGAACGCCGAGCCGGCGCAGAATGTTCTCTCGATGAGTACGCACGGTCAGTGCGCTGATGCGCAGCCTGGCGGAGATCTCCTTGCTCGTCAGCCCGCGCGCGAGCAAAAGAACGATCTCACGCTGCCTCGGCGTGAGCCCCTTCGGGAATGCAAAAGGCGGCATCGTCAGCGAAGCGAGCTATCAGGTCCGCAGGACTGCTCACGGCAAGCTTTCGATAGATGCTGGCGCGATGTTTGCGAGCGGTCTCGACGCCGATTCGCAGCTTGCGGGCCGCCGCCTTACTGGACAGCCCAGACAAGATACAACCGAGTATCTCCCGCTCTCTGCGAGTAAGCTTTGCGATCAGCGCCGCGGCATTTGACGAAAGATGAGAAGACATCGTGCCGTCAATGTAGCAACCGGGGGCCCTGCCTTTCCACGCAGCAATTCTCTTTTTGCTCCGCAATTACATCGCCAATTCACGCAGCGCCGTGATCTGTGACGCCCATGCGCTCCTGCAGCTTCTTGCGGAAGCGACGGCTCAGTCGCAGGCGGACGCCGGACTTCAGCACCGCTTCGTACTCGCCGGCGTCCTGCAATTCCAGGCTCTGGATGCGCGCGACGTTCACGATGATGGAGCGGTGAATGCGGATGAAGCCGTCGCCCAGGTCGCCTTCGAGCTCGGACAGGGTTCGTCGCAGGATGTGAGTATCGCGGCCGACATGGACGCAGGCGTAGTAGCTGGCGGCTTCGATCCAATCGATGTCCGAAACATTCACAAACAACAGCTGGCCCGGCGACCGGACGACGAGCCGCCGGGCCGGCGGCTCGATGGTGACGTGCGCCAGTTTGTCTTTAGCGCGCTGTAGAGCTCGATAGAAGCGCGCATCGTCGAATGGCTTGAGCAGATAATCGAGTGCGCCGACCTCGAAGGCGCGCAGCGCGTATTCGTCATACGCGGTCACGAAAATAATCGCCGGCGGCAGCTGCATGCCCAGCAGTTCGAGCACATCGAAGCCATCGCATTCGGGCATCTGCACATCGAGAAACACGAGGTGCGGCTGCCATCGGCGGATGATTTCGATCGCTTCGACACCGGACCCGCACTCCAGCACCGCTTCAATCTCGGCGTCACCGCTCAGCAAGACTGTCACATTGCGTCGGGCGAGCGGCTCGTCGTCGACGACCAGGACGCGTAACGGCGCGGGGAGTGTCATTCACGCGTCCTGCAGCGGCAGAGTGACGATGACTTCCACGCCGTCCGGCTCTCCGGCAGTCATCGCGAGATCGGCAGCGCCGCCGTGCAGGATCCGCAGGCGATTGCGCAGGTTGGCGAGCCCGACGCCGCCGCTGTTTGTTTCCCAATCCTTCGGCAAGCTCGGGCCATCGTTGTACACGCTCAAATACAAGCTGCCATCTCTGCGTTGCCCGGCAACGCGCACCGCACCTCCCGCTGCTCGCTTGCCGATGCCATGCTTGATGGCGTTCTCCACCAACGGCTGCAACAGCAAGTTGGGCACCGGCACGTTCAGCAGCTGCGTCGGAATATCCACGCTCACGTGCAGACGCTCCCCGAACCGGGCTTTCTGGATGTCTACATAGCGCTGCAAATATTCCACCTCCTCGCCCAATGTCACTTGCGATCGATGCGAATCCTCCGAGGCGCGACGCAGAAACTCGCTGAGACCGACGATCATGCTCACCGCCGCGTCGTTACGACGATCGCGCACCAGCGCCGCGATGGAATTGAGCGTGTTGAACATGAAATGCGGCTCCATCTGACGGCGCAGCGCAGCCAGCTGGGCTTTGGAGAGCTCCTCGTTGAGCCGCGCAGTCTCGGTCATCTGGCGCGCGATGTTTTCTCGCGAGTCGATCAGATACGTGATGGTGAGGATCAGCACGTACGCGATCAGGAAAATCAGGATCTGATACAGCAGCGTGATGCTCCAGGTGTCCCAGAACGTCGGCGCCCGCTTGTTGCCCCAGGGATTGAACAGGACCTGCAGCAGCGCCGACCACGCCTCGGCGACCACGCTGATGGTGATGAAGACGGAGAAGTGCACGGCGACCGTGCGGATGGTCGTGCCGCGAATGATTGGATAGCGACGCGCCAGGCCGATCACCCATGGCGTCGCCAGTGCCCACGGCAGCCACGTGGCCAGCTCGGTTATAAACAACGGCAGCCAGGCGTGATGCCGGCCTTCGGCGAAACGCATGATGAGCACCGCCTGGCTGGCTTCGAACAGCCCGCCCGCGCACCAGATCGCCGCGATCCAGCGCCACCGGATCGGCTGCGCGCTCACATTGCTTCCGTTCATGGCTGTCACTTTACGCCAGGTGGATGGATGCCCGTTCCCCAATGCAGCGAATCGTACTCCCGCTGCAGCGAGCGGTCTGCTGCATCGACGAACTCGTTCCTAAACTTCAGGACATCCAGCCTCACGGGGGAATGGCAAGGATGTCACGCGTCACGTGCCTCGTTATCACATTCGTCGCGTGTACTGCGGCGGCCGACGACAATGCCGTGAAGTCCGCGGCCGACGCTTTCGGCGAACGCGTCGGCACCGAGCAGTCCGGGCTCTACAGCGAGTCCCAGGTTCGCGGCTTCGACCTCAACGACAGCGGCGCCTACCGCATCGACGACGCTTATTTCAGCCGGGCCGCGGCGCTGAACGACCCAGTGCTGGCGGGCGTCGGCGTCCGCGTCGGCGTCAACGCAGTCCGCCTCGCGTATCCCGCGCCATCCGGCGTTGTGAACTATCGTCTGCGTCGGGCCGGTCCGGTGAATGAGCTGCGGCTCGGTGCGGGCTGGCGTGATTTCGGCGCGCAGACGATTCAAGGCGACGGTTCGTATCGTGACGGCGATCTCAGTCTCGCAGGTGGATTTGCGTGGCGTCCGTTGCTTCGCTTGTCCGGAGGCAACGAAGGTCGAGCGTTCGATCTGGGTGGCGTAGGAGCATGGGACATCAATCCCGATCAGCAGCTGCGCGTGTTCGCGACTCTGTATCAACGTCGCTACGATGGCGACTACGCAGTGCTTCCGGCGGAAGCGGCGGTGCCGCCGAGCTTGAAGGCGCTTCACCAATACTCGCCATCGTGGGCCGACACAGCTGCACTGAGTTGGAATATCGGCGCTCTGTACGACGCGCGCATCGGCGGCTTCACGCTCGACCTTGCGAGCTTTTATTCGGCGTTCGATATCGACCGCACGGATTACACGTTGATTACCGCCGACCGGGCCGGGCGCGCCTCCGCCACCAACTATCGCAATCCTGACCGAAACAAACGTTCCATTTCCACCGAAGCGCGGCTCGGCCGCGAGTTCGATGCAGGCGGCTTCAGCCATCTGGCAAGTGTGTCGCTGCGTGCCGGCCGGACCGTCGTCGATCTCACATCCAACCTCGCCATTCCTCTGGGCACCTTCGACTTGCGCCGCGAAGATCCGCCGCAGGCAGCTGAAGTTCGCTGGTCAGGAACGCGTGGCGAAGATACGGTCGAGCAAGTCACTGCCTCGGCGAGTTACGGCCTCGCATGGAGCGACCGCGCGCAGCTCCGCTTCGCCGTGCATCGAACTCGATACGACAAGGAAGTTCTCAGTATCGCGGGCATACAAACCGAAGGTGTCAGCGAGACCACGCTCTACAACACGTCGGCCGTCGTCAATGTCACAGACCGCACGGCGGTGTTCGGCAGCTGGATGACGGGCCTCGAAGAGTCCGGCGTCGCACCCACTTCAGCCACCAATCGCGACGACGTCTTGCCGCCTGTGGACGCCGAGCAGTTCGAGCTCGGCTTGCGTCATTCAATCACGCCGGGGTTGACGATCATCGGCGCCGCGTTCGATGTTTCCAAACCCACGAACGGCTTTCGTGCCGACGGTTCGTTCGGGCTGGTGGGGCAAGTGCGCCATCGCGGCGTCGAAGCTTCGATCGCAGGCGAGCTGGATGCAAACACCAGCGTCGTCGTTGGCGCCGTCGCGTTCGAGCCTGAAGTAACCGGGCCGCTCGTGGATGCGAGCACAGTTGGCGCGCGCGCCGCCGGCATCTCACAAGTGAGCGCCAATGCAAACATCGAACGCCAGCTCGGCGGCGAGTGGTCGGTGGATGCGGGGCTGAGCTACACCGGCGAGCGCTGGGCCGACACGGCCAACAGCTTCAAGACACCGGCGGTGACGACGCTCAACATCGGCACGCGCCGCAAGTTCGAGCTGGCCGGCCGCCCGGCCGAGCTGCGCATCCTCGGCTCAAATCTCACTGGCGTCGACGGCTATCGCGCGACGCCGTCCGGTGTGCTCTCGCCCGTCACACCGCGGACCGTGCGGGCGATGCTGACCGTGACCTTCGGGCCGCAGCGGTAAGGTTATTTGAACAGGCTCACGATGCTCTGGTACTTCTCGATGTACCACCGGTTCTCGTTGTTATATTTCGGGATCGCGACCGGACGGACACTCGTGCCATCCGTTTTCCAGACGCACGGACACTTCACCGACTCGCCCGCGAGCTGCGTTCCCGGATGGCTGAGCTCGTCGAGCTTCACCTTCATTCGAGTCAGCACCCGATAGAGCTTCGCGACGTTGCGCGGTCCGCCGTTATATGCAGCGACAGGAAAGATGCCAAGCACGGCGGGATTGTCGCGATACGCGAGACGAATATCCGACCGCATCGCCGACAGTTCCAGGTCCAGCAGGCACACCGCCGCTTTCATGGCGTTGCGCAGATTCGTAGCGCCGCTCTCGAACACAGGGTCGAGCTTTGCACCGCTGCAGCGTCGAACCACCAGCGAATACGTGCCGTTGCCGCGGCGGTTGGTGAATTGCATCGGCCCGAGCGCATTGGCGCTGGAGACGCTGTAACGATAGGCCTCTTCCTGCTTGAGCCCGTACTGGCTCAGCACTTCATCGAACGCGGCCGATTGTTTCTCCACGTAGTCGGCATCGTCAGTCTGCTCGATGACGGCCAGCGTGGTGACGACTTGCAAAGGAATGACATCGGCGAGCAGCTCGCCGGGAAACGCCGCACTCGGCACTTTCGCCGCACGCAGCTCGTCGATCGCCTTGCGTGCCGTGCCGAGCAGAAACTCCTTGCCGCCGGTGACGAAGCCCGGATCGAAAGTGTCTTCGGTGAAGGGCAGATACACGATCGGCTTCGCCGTCTGCGCGACCGCCCGCCACTGCCTGCGCTTCAACAGGTTGTTGTCGAAGACCGGAAACTTGCGGCCGTACACCTTCAACTGTTCGCCATTCTGCGAGAACGCGAACATCAAGCGCTCGGCACCAGTGCCCTTCACATGCCGGGCCTGAATACCGGGCGTGAGCGATTTAAATGGCAACGGCCTGCGACCGGGCTTCCATTTGACCGGCGGCCGCGGCAGCTCGATTTGAGCGATCGACCACGCCTGCTTCGCCTCGCTCCACAGCGCAAAGGCCACCGGGCGGCCGCGCAGAGTCTCTCTCTTGCCTTTGCCGGTGAACACGTATTGAAGCTCGACATCGCGCAGCATCGTCTGCGCTTCAGTGACCAGATCGTGGATCACCGCCGGACGAGTCAGGTTGCGACCCTGGACGATGACTTCCTCGGGCGCCTGCTTGGGCGGCGCCTGCTCGGGCTGCTCCGTCTGCGCCACCGGCAGCGGAACTTCACCTTCTTCCTGCTTCGAGCCGCCTTCCGCAGCCGGCGCCGCTTCCTCGATCGCCGCCGCGGTTTCGGCCTGGGTCTCCGAATCGATCACCGGCGGTTCATTCTCACCCCCGCCGCCACCCGTCGTCGCGCATCCAGCACAGATCAGGGACATCAGCGCGATCGTCAGCGCAGCCTTGTTGTTCATGCTCATCTTTACAAGCTTTCAGTACGGTGGAGCGCAAGATGCCGGCGAATTGCGGCGGCCTCAACATTATCATGTGCAGCCGCAGGGCTGTGTGAAAGGACCGGCATTACATCTGCCGGCGTTGCAGCCGAAAGCGCTTGGGCGGCCGGGCGCCCGGCTCAACCAGGGTCTCGAGGTGGCCGTGCCCATCCGTGATTGCCAGCACGCCGAACCATTCCGCGAGCAGCGCCTGGCCATCGATCGACAACGTGATGAACGACGGGATCGGCGCTCGGGCGAGTATCTGCTGACGCAATTCGGGCTGAAATCCGAGGAAGGCCAGCACCTCGGCGTCGTTGGCACGCGAGATCGTCGCCGCATCGTCCCCGAACCAGATGGGCAGCTGTCGCGTCAGCTCGCCTCCGGCAGCATCGCGCTCGGTCCAGACCGCGGACGTACCTCGAATCTTGAGCAGAAAGCGCCGATGCGCATCGTCGCTCTCCCAAGTGCCGTCGAGCACCGGCAGCGTCACCGACTCGGACAACGGAGTGAAGCCCACGCCGCTGCTGGGACGAGCTCGCACCACCTCGACCCACTCCCGCCCCGGCGTGCGAGCATACATTTCGAATGCGAACGACGCGCCGACGCTGACGGTCGCAGTCAACTCACCGGGCAGCGGCCGCCAGCGCAGCTCAAAATTGTAATTGATGGCCGGGCTGGGTCCGCTGCTGCCGGCGATCTGGCCGGCGACGCGGAAGAATCCATCCACGACCGCAGGCGCGCCGATGTCTTCCTTAACAAACGTGTTGCCATCGACTCGATCGATTCCCGTCACGCGGCTGCGATGAGATTCGGGACGCACGACCGCGGTACTGCGCCCGGTGGGCACCAAGCTGAACATCGTCTCCAGACGCGAGGTCGCCGCGGGCTGGTCCGGATCGGGACGGAACGCTCGCATCCAGATCTCTACCGAGCCGGGTTCAGCGACGGCGGCGGTGGACAAGCAAAGGAACGCCAGCAGAGCCCACTTGCCACGCTGATTCATTGAGTTTTCGCCTTCGGCGCAGGCGCCGGAGGCGAAAACTCACATTTATCAGTTCGTCTTGCTCTCCGCAGACTTACGTAGGGGCGCGGCCTTGGGCTCGGCGCTCAGTCGCTTGATCAGATCCGTTTCGGCTGTGCGATACGGCGAGCCGTCGGCACGCAGCACTTCGTGAAACCAGATCGTCGGCTGATCCAACGTGTACGGCTTCTTCCATGAATCCCACGGCAAGCGCGTCTGCGTCTTGCCGTCCACGAAGCCCCAGTTGTACATCGCGACGTTGTAACGCTTGCCCAGCGGCAGCGTGCCATCGAACATCGAGCCGTTGCCGCGAGCCATGTATTCGGTGCAGATGAGCGGCCGCCCGTACGGCTGCAGCTGGCGGACGCGGCGCTCGAAGATTTCCGGCCAGCTGTAGTCGTGAAACGAAACGATGTCCGACTGCTGGATCTGGATTGTTTCGATCGCGGTCAATCTATCCAGCGACCAGTCGTCGTGCTGCCACAGGCCGCTGGTGAGCGGCTGGATCGGCTTGCGGCTGCGAGCCCACTCGAACACCTGGGGCAGCAGCAGCTCGACATATTTCTGCTTGCCTTCGTGTCGAGGATAGTTGCCGCCGCCGTCGTTGTCGGGTTCATTCCAAACATCCCACGCGAGAATTCGCTGATCGTTCGCAAAGGCGCCGACGACGCCTTCAACATACTCGCGCAGCTTTGGATAACCCGACGCATCTTCCAGTCTCGCGCGCCCCGGTGCCTGCACCCAACCTGAGTTGTGCACGCCCGGAATCGGCGGATGCTGCGGACCGAGCTTCGGTTCCGGATCCCAGCAGCTGTCGAACAGCACGAACAGCGGCTTGATTCGATGGCGCGCGGCGATTTGCAGAAACTGATCGATGCGCTTGCGGAAGCCAGCCGCATCCTGCTCCCACAGCAAGTTGTGCAGGAACACGCGCATCGTGTTCATTCCGAGCGCCTGTGCCCAGCCCAGCTCTTTATCGATGGTCGCCGGATCGAAGGTATCGGCCTGCCACATTTCGAGTTGATTGATGGCACTGGCCGGCGTGTAGTTGCTGCCGACCAGCCACGGCTGCTTGTCGTACCAGGCGTTCGCCTCGTTGATGCTCCAGCGCTCGGCTGCGAGAGCCGGGCATGCGAACGCCAGGAAGACGTGAGCAACGATTGCGATCGCGATCGATTTCATTTCTTTCCTTTGGCTGCCTCTTCCTCGCGCGCTCCCGCCAGGATGCCCGGGAGCGCGTAATTACCTTCATGGCAGGCGTACTCGTAAATCTGCTCGTCGATGCGATTGAACGGCAGCTCGCCACTGAAGGTTGCAGTGTAAGTCGAAGAATCCTCGATTGTGAACTTGTAGAGCAGCACATTCGGCCCGGTGCGAGTGAATCGCTCCGTCACCTTCAGGTTGTCCGAGGCTCCGCGATACGGCGAGAGCAGCGAGCTCTGTGCCAGCTGCTTCGGATTGATGTTGGTCGTCTCCACCACCAGCGTATCGCCCTCCCAATGGCCGATCGAATCGCCGAACCAGGGCTGCACCTGGGGCGGCGCATGTTTGCTGGCATTCAAGCGAATGATGCGGGCGTCATGAATCATCTCCGTCATGATCATCACGTGGTCCGGGGTCTGCACGATGGTGTAGTTGTTGTTATAAAAGTAGTTCGGCAGCATCGGCGGCCCGGCGTTGGAGCCGAATGAAGTGATGCAGCGGTCGGAGAGCGAGCGGACTTCCGGATGATCGCTTTCGCCGAACTGCTTCATCCGCGCCACGCGTTGATCCAGGCGCTGTTTGCCTTCGGCAGTCAGCGGAGGAATGCGGCCGTCGGCTGGATCGACGAGAATCGAGCTGCGCGGCTTGCCGTCGATGCGGATGACTTTGTTTCCTGGGTCGAGCCAGAAGCCGTTGTAACCACCGACGGCACCGCCGGCCGCTTCGGCAATCTGCTCGACAAATGTTTTCTGGCCCGGCGGCGCCTGCGGGCGATCGCCGCCCTTCGACGGCGGCGGCGCGTTGGCATCCGTGGGCCGATCGCGAAATTCCTCCACGTCCCGGGCGCGTTTCTCCAGCGCCGCCGCCTGCTCCTCGCTCAACGTGAGATCGCGTGTTCCCAGCCGCTCGAACGGCGTCTGAGTTTCGTTGCTCCAGTTCCCTTGCAGATCGGGCTTGCCGTCGGGCGTTCGAGGCACGACCCAGGTCTTGCCTGATGTTTGCGCGTCGACCGGTGCGAATGGAGCGATCGAGATTGCAGCGGTGAAAACGAGTGCGCCCGCGAGCGCCAGTCGTTCCGTGCGCAAATAGGTTCCGTCAGGCAGCATGACCCTCTCCTTCGGCGCCTGGTGCCCTTTATAGTAGCTGCGTTCACGTGCCGACAGCCTGCTCAGCCGGATATATCTTTATAGGTTCGTTGCCGTCGCAGATAGGCGTAATACAGGACTGGAATCACGACCAGCGTGAGCACGGTCGACACCAGGATGCCGAAGATCAGCGACACGGCCAGGCCGCTGAAAATGGGATCGTCGATAATGAAAAACGCGCCGATCATCGCGGCCAACGCGGTCAATGCGATTGGCTTGGCACGCACGGCGCCGGCGCGCATGACGGCTTCATCCAAACTGCGCCCGCCGCGCAGCTCTGCGTCGATGAAATCGACCAGCAGGATGGAGTTGCGAACGATGATGCCCGCGAGCGCGATCATGCCGATCATCGAAGTGGCGGTGAACTGCGCGCCGAGCAGCGCGTGTCCGGGCATCACTCCGATGATGGTCAGGGGAATCGGCGCCATGATGATCAGCGGCAGAAAGTACGACCCGAACTGCGCCACCACCAGCAGATAGATACAAATCAACCCGACCGAGTACGCGAGCCCCATGTCGCGGAATGTTTCATACGTGATCTGCCATTCGCCGTCCCATTTGATCGCGGGCGTCAGCGGATTGTCGGGCTGCGCGATGAAGTGCTGCTGCACCGGCTCGCCGCCCGGCGGATCCCGCCCGATGCTGCCGACCATCGAGAACATTCCATACAACGGGCTGTCGAGCCGCCCAGCCATGTCGCCGGTGACGTACGCGACCGGCAACAGGTCTTTGTGATAGATCGCGCTGTCCCAGTTCGTCGTGCTCACACGGACCAGCTCCGACAATGGAATCGCGACACCGCTCGCGCCACGAACTTCCAACGCGAGCATGGGACTGAGCTCAGCCTTGTCCGCGGCCGAGAATTGCAGGCGCACGGGAATAGGATCGCGCTCCTGGCCCGCATGAATGTATGTTGTATCGGCGCCGTCCAACGCCGCACTCATCGTCTGCACGATTTGATGTTGTGACACGCCGAGCAGCGCAGCCTTCTGTCGATCCACACTGGCGACGAAACGGCGCGCCGGAGCTTCCAGGCTGTCGTCGACATCGACGATGTCCTGCGTGGAGTTGAAGATCCTGCGCACTTCGGCCGCGACGCGTCGCTGTTCCGCATAGCTCGGACCGTAGATCTCAGCGACCAGCGGCGCTTGCACCGGCGGCCCCGGCGGAACCTCGACCACCTGCACGGAAGCGCCGTAACGCGCACCGATCGCAGCCAGATCCGCTCGCACCGACAAAGCGATCTCATGGCTCTGGCGACTCCGCTCGTGTTTGTCGACCAGGTTCACCTGCAGGTCGCCGAGCTCGGGGCTGTCGCGCAAATAATACTGGCGCACGAGCCCGTTGAAATTGATCGGCGCCAGCAGCCGCTGTACCTCGCCGACGACGAACCCGACCTTTACAAACATTCCTGGATAGAGATCGGCGGCGTTCTCCGGCAGCTCCAGCCGCGCACGAAACGTATTCGAGGGCTCGGCCGCTTCGGGAAAAATCGTCAGCCTGGCGACTTCGATGCGGCGACCGTCGACATATACGGCCGCCTGCTTGATGCGCCGAATGGCGTCGACGCTGGATTGCGGCACATCGACCGAAACACGCAGAAACTGCAGCGACAGGCCGCTCATCAGCGGCGTGCCTGCATGCACCGTTTCGCCCACTTGCACCAGGCGCTTGGTCACAACGCCCGCGTACGGCGCGCGAATTTCCGTGTAACTCACGCCTTCTTTCGCGCTCTCCAGTGCAGCCTGGGCTGCGGCCAAACGCGCGACTGCCGAATCGCGAGCGGCGGTGGCCTCCTCAAACGCGGCCTTCGACACGACCTGTTCCTCGTACATATTTGCGACGCGCTTGTAGCGTGTGTGCGCTTCCAGCTCACGCGCCCTTGCTTCCTGCAGCGCCGCCTGCGCCTGCTTCAAACCTGCCTGCTGCTCGGTGGCATGCAAACGAATGATCACGGCGCCGGCAGGAACAAAGTCGTTCACGTCATAAAGAATCTCGGCGACGCGTCCCGATGTCTGTGCCGCCACGGTGCCTTGATTCACCGCCTCGACGTTCCCGTCCAACATGCGTTCCAAAGGCGTTGTGCGCGGCGCGATCGCCACTGTTGCAATCGGCGCGAGCGCGTTCGCCTTCGCTGGCGCGGACTCCTCGTCGCCACAGCCTGACAGCAGCAGAGTCGTCAGAACCATGAGGCCTGCGAAAGCGGGCACGATGCGATCGATGGCCATGGGACACCTCTTGCCGTATTCATAGGCCGCCGCCGACGCCGCTCCCATCCGGAACCCCGGCTAGCGCTTACGTGATACCGGCAGTTTAAATATTAGCACTTGCTTATTTAGTAAAGCATGATTTATCATCTACCGCAACAGCTTCCTGCGGGCGAGGTCACATTGGCGAGCAGAGCGAGAAAGAAGGCGGGTGCCGTGCGCGCCGGCGCGGCGGCGGATATCGCGCCTCATGCGGCGCAGGCAGCGACGCTGCTCAAGGCATTGGCTAACGAGCAGCGGCTGATGATCCTTTGCAACCTGGTGGAGGGGCCGCTGTCAGTCAGCGAGTTGAACGAGCGCGTCGACCTCAGCCAGTCCGCCCTGTCGCAGCACCTGGCGGTGCTGCGCGATGCGAATGTCGTCGCAACCGAGCGCGAGTCGCAAACGATCCGTTATTCGCTGCCGCAGGGCGTGGTTACTCAGATCATCAGCCTGCTGCACCGGACGTTCTGCGCTCGCTGACAGCTTTGGAGAAACGTCATGGCTTACTATCTTGCAACCACAGTGCCCGGCCCGTTCGATCGCGTGCTCGCAGCCGTCGTCGAGCGGCTCAAGGCGGAAGGATTCGGCGTGCTCACCGACATCGACGTGCAAGCAACGTTGAAACAGAAGATCGGCGCCGACATGCCAAAGTACCGCATCCTCGGCGCCTGCAATCCAGGCTTCGCCCATGAGGCGCTGAAAATCGAGGACAAGCTCGGCGTGCTCCTGCCCTGCAACGTCGTCGTGCGGGAGACCAGCGATGGACGAATCGAAGTGGCCAGCATCGATCCTGTCGCTGCCATGGAGCGCACGGGCAATCCCGCGCTGGCGGCAACGTCTGAAGAGGTCCGCCGCCGACTGTCACGGGTGATCAGCGGCCTCGCGTCTTCGTGACATCGTAAAACCCGGCCTCAAGCGGCCACGCCGAACAACGCTCCGATCGCGGCCGTCGACGCCATCGCCAGCGCGCCCCAGAACGTGACTCTGGCGGCGGCCGGACGCACTGGCGCGCCTCCAGTTCTCGCGGCCAGCGAACCGAGAATGGCAAGTGATATCAGCGAGCCGCCGGACACGGCGCACGACAACACCGAAACCGGCACGAGCATGACGATGAGCAGCGGCAAAGCGGCGCCGGCAGCAAACGTCGCGGCCGAGGCCAATGCCGCTTGCACGGGCCGAGCGCTCAATGTTTCGGAAATCCCAAGCTCGTCCCGAGCATGCGCTCCGAGCGCATCGTGACGCATGAGTTGAGTCGCGACTTTGGACGCCAGGTCCGCCTCCAGCCCGCGATGCATATAAATAGCAGTCAGCTCCGCGTGCTCCTGCTCGGGGCTCGCCGCCAGCTCCTGCCGCTCGCGCGCCAGGTCCGCTCGTTCTGTATCGGCTTGCGAGCTGACAGAAACATACTCTCCCGCCGCCATCGACATCGCTCCCGCCACCGTCCCGGCGACGCCTGCCACGAGGATTCCAGACGAAGTCGAACCGGCAGCAGCGACACCGACAATCAGGCTCGCCGTCGATACGATCCCGTCGTTTGCTCCCAGCACCGCGGCTCGCAGCCAGCCGGTCCGCTGCGTTCGATGTCTTTCGGAATGTCTCATTGCGCTCCCGTCTGTTGCCGCCTGGCGAGCTGGTCCAGCAATTGCTCGATGTGAGCCTGGAGCACCTGGCTGGCCGCTGGATAGTCGACGCTTGCGGCCGGCACATCGTCCCAGCGCTCGACCTTGGCGCTCGCCTCGTTTGAAACATCGGGCAGCGATGTTTCGATCAGAATGACCCGCTGCGCACGCGTCACATCGGCTTTACTCACAGGCGTAGCGCGAAATGCGCTCACATCGAAACCTTCCGCTTTGAGCTTGGTGGCGATCCCGGTCGGAACTTCCGGCGCTTCCACCGCAGCCCCACGCGCTGACGCTCGGTATGGCAAGCCGCGCTCGGCCGCAAGACGATTGAAATACGACGCGGCCATCAGGCTCTTCACATTGCCGTGCTGGCATACAAACAGCACGTCGCCCTGCTGCGTAGAGGTTTGTGCCCAAACATGCGACCCCACGAGCATCACGAAGGCCACCATCAGTGTGGCCGCAAGCAGTTTGCTGGTTTCCATAGAGCCCCCGCGTGATGGAGCCGTCGAGCAAACCGATGTTATGCCTCCGCTAATCAATAGGCCACGGCAGCTGCTTGGGCAAAGTCACATTGTCCGGTGTGACAATCCTTTCTTCCGGCGCAATCACATCGACGTCGCGCCACCAGGGCTCGATCCGACGCTCGATGGCCGGCTCGACCGGCTCTCCCAGGCGCGGCATCAACAGTTGCGTGTTCAAACCCGGCGCCGACTCCAGCAGAAATTCCGCCGGCTGATCCCAGGCATGCATCGCCAGGTTGAACGTGCCCCAGTGGACCGGCAGCAGCGGCCCGCCGCCGAGCATGGCGTGCGCTTTGAGTGCGTTCTCCGGACCCAGGTGTATATCCCCCCAGGCGGGATGAAACGCGCCCACCTCCAGCATCACTAAATCGAACGGCCCGAGGCGCTCGCGAATGAGCTGATATTCCGTCGTCAATCCGGTATCGCCGCTGAAGAACACGCTGTGCCGTGGCGAGCGCAGCACGATCGAGGACCAGAGGCTCGAATTGCGATCCGTCAGCCCACGGCCGGAAAAATGCTGAGACGGCGCGGCGGTCACCACCAACTCGGTATTCGGCACGGCGTGCGACTCCCACCAATCGAGCTCGACGATGCGCTCGGCTGGCACACCCCACGCTTCCAGGTGCGCGCCGACGCCGAGCGAAGTCACAAACGGCACATTGCCCTTCGCCAGCTCACGAATGGTCGAGTAGTCGAGATGATCGTAGTGATCGTGCGAAATCACCACGACATCGACCGGCGGCAGCGCATTCAGCGCCACCGGCACGGGTTGGAAACGTTTTGGGCCGAGCAGTTGCAACGGCGACGCTCGCTGGCCCCACACCGGATCCGTGAGCACGCGCACTCCATCGATTTCCAGCAGAACGGTCGAGTGCCCGAGCCACGTGGCACGCAGCCCGGTGGCGGAGGATTTCCGCCAACGATCCAGCGGATTCACAGAGGGCAACGGCCCGCGCGGCACGCGCCGACCTCCGCGACTCAGAAAATCACGCAGCGCTACGGAGTTGTTGGTGTCTCGCAAGCCTGGAAGCATCGGATGCAGGTTGCGGAATCCTTCGCCATTCCAGAGCGGCGAAGCCTGCATGCGCTCGAGCCGCGCACCGTGAGATTTTCGTGACCAGATCGCCATGGCAGATCGCCTTTTAAAGTTCGCCTCAAACTCTTTCGAGCGTAATTGCATCTTCCGGACACGCGGCAACACACAAGGCACAGGCCTCGCATGCGCCGACGTTCGGCATGAATGCCTGCTTCCAGCCGTGCGCAAAGCCTTTCACTTTGCCGACCAGAGACAGCGCGCCCCGCTGCGATGCCGGCAGCACGCCGAGCACGAACACGTTCTTGGGACAGACAGCAGCGCAGTCGCCCTTGCCTTCGCAGCGATTGCGATCGATCACCGGCGCGAACGCGCCAGGCACCTGTTTGCAAGAGGAAGTATCGGCCTGGGACGCGTCGTTCATGAGCAACTCCGGGGAGCCTGGGAACATCATGGCACACGGTGCCGGAAATGTCACTCAGTGCCATATTGACACGATGAGCCACTTTGCTAGGCTGGCGCCATGGCAGGAAGAATCAGCAGCTTGCGCGAGCAGAACAAGGCCGCCACCCGCCGGGAGCTGTCCCGCTTCGGGGTCGAGCTGTTTTTGCAGCAGGGCTTCGCCAACACCACGATCGAGCAGATCGTCGAGCCGCTCGGCATCGCCAAGCGGACGTTCTTTCGCTACTTCAACACCAAGGAAGACCTGGTGGTCGAGTGGTACAGCGAAAAGACCGCGGAACTGGTCGAAGCACTGAAGGCCCGGCCCAGGCAGGAGCGGCCGTTCAAAGCCGTGTGCGAGGCGCTCTCGTCCCTGCTCAAACGCTTCGACGCGCATCCCGAGCTGGCCCTGGCGCTGATGCGCCTGTCGAAGGAGACGCCGTCGCTGGTCGGCCGCGATCTGGAGAAACGAATGATCTGGGAACGAGCGCTGGCCGCCGCGCTGGTCGAGAGAGAAGGCAAGAAAGCGATGCCGCCTCTCAAAGCGCGAATCATCGTCGGCACAGCGTTGACCGCGTTCACTGCGGCGGCGGATGAATGGTACGCGGGCGGCGGCAAAGCGAAGCTGCGCCCGCTCGTGGAAAAAGCCTTTACTACGGCCAGCGAGCTGTAGCTCGCCGCGCTACTTCGCGCCCCCTTCCTGCTGCACCAGGTAGTCGATCAGCGCAAACATTTCCTTCACGCCGCCGGCCGAGCTGGCGGTGAGACGGTACTTGCCGTTCACCACGATGGTCGGCGTCGAGTCGATGCGCGCGGCGCGCATCCAGGCCTCGGTGCGCTTGATCCCGGCGTCGACAGTGAACGACTTCGAAACGTTCAGGAATTCCTCCGCCTTGACGCCGGTGGTGCGGGCATAAAACTTTGCGACCTGCTCGATCGTGGGCTGCGGGTCCTTCAGGCGTCGCGTTTGTTGATCCGCGACGGCGAGCTCGCCGGTTTTCCAGATCGCATCGAACAGCGCGTCGTGCGCCTTGTCGGCCACTCCCATGGCCTGCGCGGTGATATATGCACGCTGAAACAGCGGCCAGCTCTCCGCCGTATTGAAGGAGGCATGCATGTGGATGAACTGCGCATTGGCCGGCAACGACCCTTGCAACTGTTTTTCGAACGGGTGGAAGGAGGCGCACGCAGGACAGCCGTACGAGAACGCTTCGGCGACTTCGATCTTCCCGGCCGGAACCGACGTGTGCACGGCCGGCTGAATGCGGAAATAATGTTTACCTTCGACCCACTGTTGGGCCGCGCCGGTCGACGGCAGCAGCGTCACGATCAGCCAGCCCGCCACAACCCATAACAATCGCATAAACGTCTCCACTCGCGTCGGTGGGACGAAATGTAGCACAGGAAAAAGCCGCAGCCGCGCCTGCCGGGCCGGCGCCGCGATGCCAAAGATGTGAACCTGAGCAAATTGTCCTGCCGGCATTTCACTTAAATTGCCCGCGGCTGACAGGCTGCCCTATAAATCCAGCACCAGAACTCACAGCGGATGTCGGACTCGTTTTATCCCGCCCATGCCTTCAACGAAGGATTCACTCAGGGTCGCGCCTCCGGCGATCTGAGCGTGAGCGCGGCTGGCTTTTGCTTTCGCTGTGACACGCAGTCGGTGACCCTGCCGCTGGCGGGTGCCAGGCTCACATTGGGCGGCGCCAGCGATCGCATCGTCTTCATCTCACATCCGGACTTCCCGGAGTGGTCCGTCTACACCAGCGACCGAGCGATCCTGCGCGATCCGGTACTGGCCGCACATCCGGAATTGACGGTTGCACTGGACGCAATGCGCCGGAAGCGAATGCGCAATTGGGGCGTGTTTGCCGGGATCTTTGCAGTGCTGATTGCGATCCCGCTGATGCTCCTGCTCAACATGGGCTGGCTCACCAGCATCGCGGCCCGACAGATTCCGGCCTCATGGGAAGAGCAGCTCGGCAAGACGGCGTTCGGTCAGTACCAGATCCAGGCCGACATGATCCAGGATCCGGAAACCACGCGGCTGTTGACCGAGCTCACCAATACGTTGACGCAGGCACTGCCGGACTCGCGTTACCAGTTTCATTTCTATGTGGCACGCAATCCCGCGCTCAATGCATTTGCGCTTCCCGGCGGCTATGTCGTCGTCAATTCGGAACTGCTGTTGCGGGCCGACTCGGCGGAAGAAGTGCTGGGTGTATTGGCTCACGAGATATCGCATGTGACTTCTCAACATGGCACACGCAATCTCATTGCCTCCGCCGGCTTGTATCTGACCGTTCAAGCGGCACTGGGCGATGCCAGCGGCCTGCTGGCCACGCTGGCCGGCGCCGCGCCGTTCCTACTGTCGCAGAAATATTCGCGCAGCTTCGAGAACGAAGCGGACGCGCAAGGTTTCGACTTGTTACAGCGAGCGCATATCGACGGCCGCGGCATGGTGACCTTCTTCAACAAAGTGAAAAGCGAAGAAGAAAAGATGCGCGCCAAGGCTCGCGAGCAGCTCGGCGAAGGCGCCGGCGCCGTGCTCACGGAAACTCCAGAGTTTTTATCCACGCATCCGGCCACCGACTCCCGCATCGAGCACATGCGCGAAAAAGCCGCCCATCAGCAGGGCCCGTTTCGCGACCTGAACGCCGCCTTCAAAGCACTCCAGGCCCGTGTCCGTGAACTTGCAACCGACCATCCTTCTTCAGGAGACCCGAAATGAAAACGCAGATTGATGGAGCCCCCGCGTTCGCGCACCTGCAGGTGACGCTTGCGCCGGGCGAAGCCATCGTCGCGGAGTCGGATGCCATGGCCAGCATGGCCGCCGATCTGACGATGCGCACGCAATTGAATGGCGGCCTGTTCGGCGCGATCGCGCGGCGCGTGTTCGGCGGCGAGTCGATCTTCATCAATCGCTTTCACAACGGCACATCGGCGCCCAAGCAGCTGACCCTGGTGCAGCCGACGCCCGGCGACATGCATTGCAAGGAGCTCGCTGCCGGCGAGACTTATTATCTGCAGCCCGGCGCGTTCCTGGCCTGCGATGAAACAGTGAAGATCGGCCTGAAATGGGCCGGGCTCGTGTCGTTCATCGCCAAGGAAGGTTTGTTCAAGATCTCGGTGACCGGCCCGGGCAAAGTCTGGTACGGCGCCTATGGCGCACTGATCGAAAAGCAGATCGACGGCGAATACATCGTCGACACCAGCCACCTGGTGGCCTACGAACCGGGCATCACACTGAAGTTGCAACTTGCCGGCGGACTCATCTCCAGCGTGATGGGCGGCGAAGGCCTGGTGACGCGCGTCACCGGCAAGGGCCGCATCGTCATTCAAACCCGCAGCCTGAGCGGGCTCACCGGCTGGCTGAATCCGAAACTCTAGGGGCTGACGCATGGACATCCAACTCGTACATCGACCGGGCAACAGCGCCGCGAAGTTGATTCTCGACGCCGGCGAAACCGTCACTGCCGAAGCGGGCGCGATGATCGCGATGAGCGCCGACGTCGGCATCACCACAACGACTCACAAGCGCGGCTCCGGCAGCTTCACCAAGACGGTGAAACGTTTGTTCGCCGGCGAGTCGTTGTTTCTGAATCATTTCGAATCCCGTCGCGCGGGCTCGGAAGTGTGGCTGGGCACACCGCTGCCGGGCGACATGATGACCATGACGCTGGACCGCGAAAGTCTCATCGTGCAAGGCGGTTCGTTCGTCGCATGCGAAAGCGGTGTCGAAGTCGGCGTGGGCTGGCAGGGCTTTCGCACGCTGCTGTCGGGCGAGAGCCTGTTCTGGGTCAAGCTCCAGGGCAGCGGCCAGGTGCTGCTGAATTCGTTCGGCGCCATTTATCCGCAGCCGGTCGACGGCGAATTCATCGTCGACACCGGCCACATCGTGGCCTTCAACGAAACGCTGCAGTTCTCGCTCACCAAGGCCGGCGACAGCTGGCTGCATTCCATCCTCGGCGGCGAAGGGCTGGTCTGCAAATTCCGCGGCAAGGGCACCGTCTGGTGCCAGTCGAACAATCAGCGCAGCTTCGGCACGGCGCTGACCCCGACTCTGCGTGCACGCCACGGCTAGGAGCAAACAATGTCACAATTCAATGTCGTCCTCAGCGGCACGATCGCGGATGGCTGGGATCACAACGCCGTCGTCAGCTCGCTGGCCGCTCGTTTCAAAATTGAAATGGCTCGCGCCGCGGCGCTGCTGAAAGGCAAGCCGTCGGTGGTGAAGAAAGGCGTCGATCGCGCAACGGCGGAGCAGCTGTGTGCGGCGATCACGAAGCTCGGCGCGCAGGCAACGGTGCAGCCAGCGGAAGCCGCTGCTGTCGCATCGGTTGCAGCTGCTTCCGATCCGCAGCCTCAGGTGCCGGCTGTTACATCGGCTTCGTCCGATGGAGCGGTGAAGACGCTGACTCCCGATCCGCGCGGGATGAAGTTCACCGTTCAGGGCCAGCCCGATTATGCGTTCGTGACCGTGCAGATTCCGGCGAATCAAACGTTGAAAGTGGAAGCCTCGGCGATGGCGACCATGGATACGAATCTCGTGATGAAGACGCGGCTGCGCGGCGGCTTGAGCCGCTTCGTGACCGGCGAGTCCATTTTCATCAACGAGTTCACCGCGCAAGGCGGCCCGGGCGAGATCGGCATCGCTCCGGGTGCGCCCGGCGACCTGCGCCACGTGTATCTCGACGGCCAGACCATTTATTTGCAGAACTCGGCGTATGTCGCATCGAGCAGCGGCGTGGCGGTGGAGAGCAAGTGGCAGGGCCTGATGAAAGGCTTCTTCTCCGGCGAGAGCCTGTTCCTGATCCGCTGCCAGGGCTCGGGCGACCTGTGGTTCAGCAGCTTCGGCGGCATCATCGAAATCGACGTGAGCGGCGAATATGTGGTCGATACCGGCAACATCGTCGCCTTCACCGACGGCCTGAGCTACAACGTCACCAAGGTCGGCGGTTACAAGTCGCTGTTCTTCTCCGGCGAAGGCTTCGTGTGCCGCTTTTCGGGCCAGGGCCGCGTCTGGGTTCAGACGCGCAAGGTCGGGCCGCTGGTCTCCTGGGTCTGGCCGTTCCGGCCAACCAAGAAATAGTCGCCGTTTCGCCCGACCAAGACGTAGGCGCGGCGCCCGCGTCGTCGAAACACGACGCTGTTCAGGGAAACCGTTCGAGGCGTTGACCGAATAACGGTCAACGACCTCGTTCACCAGCGGAGACCCCAAGCATGCCAGACGGCACCGCCCCGGCCGTGGCCGGCGAACAGCCCATCCTGCTCACCCTGCTCAATCGCCTGGAGCAGGCGTTCATGCGCGACGATCGCAACGTCGCGGTCGAGTTGCTGCTCGCTGCCAAGGTCATCCTCGCCAAGGACAGCGAGGCGGGCCAGATCCAGTCGCTCGAAGAGCGGCTGCAGGACGTTCGCATTCAACTGTGCGACAGCATGGCCGTCATCGACATCGCCCGCCGCGCCATCAGCCCGGACGACGACTGGCACTTACACCATGCCCTGCAAGTGGGCATCGACCGCATCGACGCCGCGTGCACCACGTTGGATCTGCTCGCCGGCGAAGCACGCGAGGCGGCGCAAGCAAGCGATCGCCCACATATCAATGGGCGGATGACGGAGTGATCAGCGCGACGGCGCGCTTAGCAGCGATCACTGCGCCGGCCAGATAGCCGGGATCGGCGGAGCTGGTTTCGCTGCCGGCGAGGATCAAGTGATTGCGCCACTGCTCGGAAACCCAGGACACAGCGCTCGGCGCGATGTGCCCACTTGCGGCGCTGTCGGCGGATGTCGCAGTTAGAGGATCTGCCGCCCAATCTTTGAACAGCGTTGCAAGCGGGCGCCGGGCCGGGTCGCCAAAGATGCGAGCAAACTGGGCGATACACGCACGCGTCAACGCTTCCTCACCCATCGCCGCACGCTGCTGGGCGCCAACGCCGAGGAATCCAAACAAAGCTGCGCGACCAGACGCCGTCGTCGCGTCATGCATTTCCACCATCGGCCCGACCATGCTCTGCGCAGTACCGGAAAGGCCGGCGTCGCGCCAGAAAGGGCGCTCGTACAAAGCAAAGAACTTCGCATGCGGCGCCATCCATGTCGGCGTGTTGTGCCACTGCTGCGCAATCGCCGGATCTTGTTCGGGCGTGAACGCGACCGTCGCTTGCAACAGGCGCGGCGGCAAGGCAGCGATGACGCGCTCGGCCGAGAATGTTTCGATCTTTTCATTGGAACGCGCGAGCGTCAGGTCGACACCGCCCTTCACCAACGTCATTGCCGTCACGCGGGTATCGAGCAAGATACGTTCGGCGGGCAGTTCTCGAACGATTGCATGCACGAGCGCAGCCGAGCCGCCCGCCAGCCGCATGGACTGCTGTTCCTGCGCGAGACTGCGATAACGCTGCGGAGTTTCGCGCGACATGCGCTCGAAGATCACATCGCCGTCGCTGTTCTGACCTGGTGCAGCAAACGAGCAGAGCAAAGCCCCGCGAGGCCGGCACCGACTATGGCAATGACTTTCTCAGGCATCGAAAGCACACACATCTTCATGCATCAATGGCGCGAGCTTGTACCAAACATGCGCGCCTTTCTCGCCGACGCGTGCATGCAACGACTGGCCCGGCGGCAACCGCAACCAGGTCCATCGATCCGGCGTCTCGGTGCCATCGGAGAATTCACCGGCGACGATCAGTAATTCCAGCCCCACCGGGTTGATGAGTTGCACCTGCGCCCCGGCCTGCCACTCTTCAATCATCACGCGCTCGCCTGCGCCCTCGAATAAAACCCGCGACGAGAGCACGCCGGATCGCAAATTCGCCGCCGGCGCATCGGCAGCCGAGCGCACGATGCGCTCGCGATCGTCTCGTTTGAACTGCCACAGCTTGACGAAGATCGTGCAGCCGGACTCGGTGCCGGGCTCGTGGCCGGTGCCCGGCGGATTGCGAACATAGGTGCCGACCGGGAAGTCGCCGGTCTCGTCTTGGAACGTGCCTTCCAGCACCAGGAACTCCTCGCCGCCCGGATGGCCGTGGCGCGCGAAATGACTGCCCGGCGCATAACGCACGATCGATGTGGCACGGGCCTTCTCATCGCCGATACGAAACAACATGCGACGCTCGACGCCTTTGGACGGGCTCGGAATCCAATCGAGCGCGGCCGCGTGCACCGACGCTCGCACGGCAAGATCAGCATTGAGACGCATGCTCGTAACCTCCTCACCAGCTGTGCGAGCTACGCACGCATGGCCGCCTTGAGCACTTTGAATATACGCTCGTCATCGCATTGGGCAACGTTGAAGCGCATGAAGTTGCCGGCGGTTTGCAAAACGCTGAAAGCATTGCCCGGCGCGAGCACCACTTGATTGACCAATGCCCGATGCGCCACTTCCGTGGCATCAATGCCGTCGGGCAGGCGGCACCATAGAAATATTCCCGCCGGCTCCGCGATGAACGGCTTGAAGCCCAGCGGCTTGAGGCGCGCCGTCGTTGCCGCCATCGCCTTGGACAACCGCGCCCGCACCGACTCCATGTGTTTTCGATAGCTGCCGTCCTTCAACAACGTCAGCACGAGCTCCGACGACAGCCGCGCCCCGCCGAACGTCGTCGCGATCTTCAGGTCGATCAGCTTGTCGATCCATTCGGCCGGTGCGGCGATATATCCACAACGCAGTGAAGCCGACAGCGTCTTGGAAAAGCTGCCGATGTGAACTACTCGATGCAAACCGTCGAAGGCTGCGAGCCGTGGCGCCAGCGTGTGCTCGAAGTCGCCCCAGATGTCGTCTTCGATAATCGTCATGCCGGCTTGATCCGCCAGCTTGAGCACGCGATGCGCGACGACCGGCGAGAGTGTCGCGCCGGTCGGGTTATGGATGGCCGAGTTCGTTATATAGAGCCGCGGCCGATGTTCGCTCACCGCGCGAGCAAACAAATCCACATCCGGCCCCGTCAGCGTGTACGGCACACCGACGACATTGGCGCGATGAGCTCGCAGCAGCGCGTGAAAGTTGAAATAACCGGGATCGTCGACCAGCACCGTATCGCCCGGCTCGATCAGCAAGCGGCACAGCAGATCGATTGCCTGCGTACCGGACTCCATCAACATGATTTGTTCCGGCGACGCTTCGATGCCTCGCTCACTCATGCGTCGTGCCAGCAGCTGCCTGAGTGCCGGCAGACCTAACGATGTTCCATAGTCGGTGAGTGTTACTTCGGGCGCGCGCGAGAGCGTACGTAACGAACGGCGCAATGCTTGTTCCGGCATCCACGAGGACGGCAGCCAACCGCAGCCGGGCTTCAACACTGCGTCGCCGGCGTCGAGCGATTGCCTGGAAATCCAGAATGGATCGATGGCGCGATCGAGCTTCGGCCCGATGTCGACCAACGACAGCGGCGCGAGATTTCCGGCGACGAAGAAACCGGCACCCGGCCGCGAGCGGATGATGCCTTCGGCGGCCAGCCGCTCGTACGCCTCGACAATGGTCGACTTGGAAATCTGCAGCGTCTGCGCGAGCGAGCGAATGGATGGCAGCTGCGCGCCCGGCGTCAAAGTACGGCTCGCGATCCGCTGCTTCACGGTCGCAATCACCTGCCCGATCAGGGTGCCGCTCTCCACTGTACTCCTCCGATGGCCAGGACAGTTCGCCAGAATTGTACCGTACTGTCCCTGGGAGCGCCCCGCCCGCCAGCACAGAATTCCTGCCGTCATCTTCAGCTGGCGGAGCGATGCGTGGACAAGACGAAGGACGGCTGGTTCAACGGCTTCATGGGAGTGCTCATTTTCAGCGGCTCGCTGCCGGCCACGCGCGCCGCCGTGATGGACTTCGACCCGGTGTTTCTCACTGTCGCCCGCGCCACCATCGCCGCGTTGTTGGGAATTGCGTTGTTACTTGCCGCTCGCGAGAAATTTCCGGAACGAGGCGATGTGCCTTCGCTGATCGTCGTGGCGCTCGGCGTCGTCGTCGGCTATCCGTTGCTGACGGCGCTGGCGTTACAGCACATCACTTCTGCTCATTCGATTGTGTTCGTCGGCTTGCTGCCGCTTGCGACCGCAATCTTCGGTGTGCTCCGCGGAGGTGAGCGGCCGCGGCCCGCATTCTGGTTGTTTTCTTTTGTCGGCAGCGCGCTCGTGGTCGGTTACGCCGTCGGCCAAGGCGTCTCCGCTTCACCAACCGGCGACATGCTGATGCTCGCTGCAATCATCGTTTGTGGCCTCGCGTATGCGGAAGGCGCGAAGCTGTCGCGCAAGCTCGGCGGCTGGCAGGTGATCTGCTGGGCGCTTGCCCTGTCATTGCCGCTGATGCTGACGTTGTGCGTCGTGCTTGCGCCGCCGAGCTTCAGCCATGTGAGCAAGCCGGCGTGGCTCGGGCTCGCTTATGTTTCCTTGTTCAGCATGCTGATCGGCTTCGTGTTCTGGTATCGCGGCCTCGCCCAAGGCGGCATCGCCGCCGTCGGCCAGTTACAACTGCTGCAGCCGTTCTTCGGCCTGGCGCTCGCCGCGACACTGCTTGGCGAGCAAGTCAGTGTCGGGATGCTCGCCGTGACCGTTGCGGTTGTCGCGTGCGTCGTGGGTGCGAAGAAGCTGGCGACGTAATCTCCGAGGTAAATCAGGGGCTCGCCTTGCCGAAGTGCACGCCGCCGTCATTCACGACGATGTCCGGCTGCGCGCGCAGCAGGGCGATCATCTCGGCGCCAGCCAGGAAGACGGGGCCGTAGCCGTGAGCTGCCAGCACATGCACCGGGCGATACATATAAAACATCGGGTCCCAGCCCATGCCGGTGCCGACGCAGGTTCCTTCCACCTGGCCCTTGGCGTTCACTCGCGTCGTCACTGCATTCCAGCCCAGCGATACGGCTGGACCGAACGCGCGAGCATCGAGCCAGCCGCGATTGATTCCGCGCGCCAGCGAGAAAACATACATCGCGCTCGCCGATGTTTCTTCGTACGACTCGGGCCGATCCAGCAGCTGATGCCACAGGCCGGCATGCCCCTGGACCGCAGCGAGCGCCGCCGCGTGGGCTCGATAGATCTCCAGGATCTGCGCCCGCTTCGGATGATTCGCCGGCAACACGTCCAGCAGCTCGGCCATCGCCATGGTGGCCCAGCCGTTGGCGCGCGCCCACGGAAACACCGGGTGCGGCTGCATGCCCTGAACCCAGCCATGCATGAACAGCCCACGTTCCTTCACGAACATGCGTTCGGAGAACTGCAGTATCTGTCTGGCCGCATCGTCGAAGTAACGCGTGTCGCCGGTGAGCTTGCCTGCCTGGGCCAGGCACGGCACGCTCATGTATAAGTCATCGAGCCACAGCGTGGACGGCATCGGGCGGTTGCGAGCGAGCGTGCCGTCGGCCAGCCGGAACTGTTTGCTCGAAACATAGCTCACATAATTATCGATCCACGGCCGCAGATCGTTGCCGAGCCCGGCCCGGTTCGCCTTGATCATGGCCGCGCACATGGCGCCCGACTCATCCAATGAATGCGGATCGAGGATCGGCCGCACGCTCATGCCGTGATTCGACTTCGGCACCGAGCCATCGGCGCCGAGATGTTTCTTTGCATGCGTGGCGAGCGCCGCAATTGCACCGAGCCGTTCACGAGTGTAGTCGCGATAGCGCGGGTCTTTAGTGATATCGGCCGCGAGCAGCATGCCCGCGTAGGTGACACCCCACTCGTAGGAAAGAATCAGCAGGTCGGTGCGATCGAACGCCACCTGGTCGGGAAGCCTGTTCAAGTCCGCAACGGCGGCGCCTGTAGCACCATCCACGATGCGGACCGGGCTCGCATCCTGGAGATAAGCATGGACGCGTTGAAGCGTGGCCTGAATGCTCTGCTCGGTCGCGGGCTCGTAGGGCGTCGGGTAATTCGGCTGCACCCGACCGGAATACACGCCGGGATCCACCTGGGGCGTGGTGTGAATCTGAGTCGGCGTGGATTGGGCCAGCGCGGGTGTCGCGGCGACGAAGGTCAGCAGAGCCAGGCAATGTACGATGAAATCAGTCCCTGCACGTTTCCGCATGATTGTGTGGTGTCGCCCGCAAATCGTCCGAGTATTTACCACGCTCCTCGCCAGGGCAAGCATTCTTGTGCCGCGCGACAGGCGTGCGCTGGCCAACCACAGTACGTAGATACGCGTGGGTTCTTTCCTGGCCGAGCCGCAGCACAATCGCAGCGGGGGCAATCACAGTCGAAGCCACTGCTTTGAAGAGCTTTGCGGGTGAGCGGGGAAACACACAGCGCGACTCTCCTGATCGTCGATGACACGCCCATCAACCTGCGCGTGATCGTCGAGAGCCTGGAGGGCCAGGGCTACCAGATCGTCGTCGCAACTCGCGGCGAGGAAGCGTTGAAGCGCGCGAGTTATGTGCAGCCCGACCTGATCCTGCTCGACGTGATGATGCCGGATCTGAATGGCTTCGAAATCTGCCGGCGCCTGAAAGCACAGCCCGACACGCGCGACATTCCCGTCATCTTCATGACTTCGCTCGCCAGCGTCGATGACAAAGTCACAGGTTTCTCGGTCGGCGCAATCGATTACGTGACCAAGCCCTTGCACGTCGAAGAAGTGCGAGCGCGCATCGATACGCACCTGCGCCTGCGAGCGATGCAGAAGGAGCTGGAGAGCAGGACCGCGGAGCTCACGACCGCCAACGAAGAGCTCGAAGCGTTCGCCTACTCTGTTTCTCACGATCTGCGCGCACCGCTCAGAGCAATCAACGGCTTTACGCAGATCCTCGCCGAGCGCTGCGGAGCGAACCTGTCGTCCGAGGGGCTCGACTGCTTGAACAAAGTGCAGTTCGCGAGCAAACGCATGGATCTGCTGATCCAGGACCTGCTGACCTACGCCCGCACGGGACGCGGCTCGGTGCGGGCCATTCCGGTGCCTCTGGCGCCGCTGATCGAAGAGCTCAAGTGCACGTTCAGTGAACGGCTGGCCGCGACCAACGCGCGCTTGGAAATGATTCGGCCGTTGGCCACGCCGCTCGGCGATCCGACCTTGATCGAGCAGATCCTGATGAATCTGATCGACAACGCCTTGAAATATCGCCGTCGCGACGTGCTGCCCGAACTCAAGCTGTCGTCCTCTGCGATGGACGACCAGGTGCTGATCCGGCTCGCCGACAACGGCATCGGCATGCCGCTCGAATACCAGGAGAAAATCTTCCAGGTGTTCCATCGCCTGCATCACGAGCACGAATATCCGGGCACCGGCATCGGGCTTGCGATCGTGTCCAAAGCGGCGCGCGCCATGGGCGGCGAAGTCACAGTCGAATCCTCGCCGGGCCAGGGCAGCACCTTCAGCGTTCGACTGCCCGCCGTCGCCGCCAACCAGCCATCATGAGCCGCCCAGTCGTGCGAGCGATCGCGTTGAGCCTGGTTGCCTCGACCTGCCTCGCGCAGTCGATCCTGAGCAAGGAGAGCACGTTCCCAAGATCGGATGTTCCGATCATCAATGTCTGGACTCACGAAGCCGCCAACACGCCGGCGTTCGGAGCGCTGAAGGCCGCGGCGGAAGCGTTCAATCACGCGCAGAACAAACGCAGAATAAACATCGTCCCGTCCATCTATCGCTACTACGACGAGCGGGTGCAGAGCGCTGCAATCACCGGCACCCTGCCCTGCGTGCTGGACATCGACGGCCCGTTCCTGCCGGTGTTCGCGTGGCGCGGCTACCTGCAGTCGATCGACAAGTTTGTTTCCAAGCCGCTGCTCGACGATCTGCTGCCCACCATCGTCGTGCAGGGAACATACAACGGCCGCCTGTACTCGCTGGGACAGTTCGAGTCGGGATTGGGATTGTGGGCGAACAAGCGCTATCTCGCCGAAGTGGGTGCGCGCATTCCGACCATCGACGCGCCGTGGAGCCTGGCGGAGTTCGAGCAGATCCTGGACAGCCTCACCGCGCTCGATGACGTCGACTATGCGCTCGATCTTGCGCTCTATACGCGTCGAGGCGAGTTCTACTCATATGCGCTCGCGCCGATCGTGCAAGGATTCGGCGGAGACCTGGTGACGCGCGATGCGAATCCTTCCGCCCGGGGTGTGCTCGATGGCCCGCAGTCGGTCGAAGCGCTGAAACATTTCCAGCTTTGGTTGCAGCGAGGCTGGACGCGCGCGGTGTTCGATCGTGCCGACGACTTCGAGAAAGGCAAAGTCGCGCTGTCCTGGACCGGCCACTGGAAATATCCCAGCTATCGCGCCGAGCTGGGCGAGGATCTGATCCTGCTGCCGCTGCCGGACTTCGGCCACGGCGTGAAAACCGGCATGGGCTCGTGGAGCTGGGGCCTCACCAGCACGTGCCGCGACTCGGCGGGTGCGTGGGCATTTCTGGAATATTTGATGTCGACCCGTGAGATCGTGCGCACCACCAACGCCAACGGCGCCGTGCCCGCTCGCAAATCCATCCTCGTCCACTCTCCTCTGTATGTACGCGGCGGACGGCTGCACGTGTTCGCCGACCAGCTCAAAGCCGGTTTCGGTGAGCCCCGCCCGAAAACGCCGGGATACGGCACGATCAGCAGAACGTTTGCAGCCGCGGTGAGCGACATCATCGCAGGTGCCGACGTGCAGAAGACGCTCAGCGAAGCGGCCGCGCGCATCGACGCAGAGTTCGCCAGCAACCAAGGCTACCCCACGGAATAAACATTCCGCCCTCGCCATGAAGTTCGGCGTCAAACAAAAAATCCTGCTGGTGCTCATTGGGGTGCTGGCACTCACCACGGCGCTGGCGGCGCTGTTTGCGTCGTATTTCACCAACCGCCAGAACGAGCAGATTGCCTTTGCCGAGCTCGAACGCGACCTGTTCACGTGGCGCGAGGAACTGCACACGTCCGTCACCCGCCTGCGCGAAGTCGCGCTCGACACGATGAGCGACGACGTGATCCTGAATCAGCTGGCCGAGCTGGTGATGCTCGATGTGAACCTCAATGAGCTCGCCAAGCATCGCGCGTCGAGCGAAGCGGCGCGCACGCTCGGCTACGCCAAATCCGTTTCGCTCAATCGACTGCACCTGGCGTTGCGCACCGGTGGCTTTACTCACATCGCCGTCTACACGGGCACCGGCCAGTTGAGCCATTACGTGTCCGCGAGCGAGGCCGGGATGCTGGTTCGCCGAGCTGCCGGCAAGCCGGCGTGGGTGCAAGCATCGGCGGATCCGCGCGGCAACCTGCCGTTTCAAAACTGGCCGGCGTGGCGCGAGTCGCGGCCGCCCTTTGTTATCGCTCCGCCGTCTCACCTCACCGGACCGACGGTTTCCTTCGACTATCCCACACCGGAACAGCTGTGGATCGGCATCGCGGTGCCGGTGGAGGGCGTCAGCGAAGATATCGCGCTCGAAGTGGTCGAAGGATCCACGCTGCGATTTGTTTCCGATCTCGCAGTCGCGCGGCCCGATCAACGCCGCGAAGGATTTGCGACCGGTGCAAAACCATCGACTGTCGCAGTGCTGGTGTTCGAGAAGCTGATCGATCGCGCGGCGCTGGCACAAGTCGCAACCCGAACTCGCAAGCAGCCCGCGATATTTTCTCCCGACGGCAAACATCGTCAGCTGCTCTCGCCCGCGACGCCCATGACCGCCCGCCTGTGGGACGTGCAACTGGCAATGAACGCCACGGGTCAGCAACGCACCGTGACCACGCCCAAGGGATCTTTTTATCAAGCATTGCTGCCGTGGGAATTCGAAGGCCAGCCGCGCCTGGTCCTTGGCCTGGCGTCGTCGCGTGCCGGCACGCTGCAAAACATTCGTCAAACCGTCGTCGCCATCGTGATCGTCGCCGGCTCCGTGCTCCTGCTCAGCATCAGCTTCGGCATCTTCTGGGTGAACCGCTTCATCGATCCCATCGTCGCGCTCACCGCCGCGGCAAAAAAGATCGAAACGCAAAGCCGGCTGCCCGCCGAATCGCAGCCCGACGATGACACGTCGGTGGCAGTGCTGCGGCAGATCGCCCACAAGGCGCCCGATGAGATCGGCGACCTGGCGCAGGCGTTCAACGCCATGATCACGGAGCTGCGCCAATCGTTCGAAACACTGGAACAGCGCGTGCAAGACCGCACCGCCGAGCTGCGTCAACAGACACTTTATCTGCGCACACTCATCGACACGCTGCCTTTGCTGGTCTGGCTCAAAGACACGCGCAGTCACTATCTCGCTGCGAATCAAGCCACGGCAGAGGCTTGCGGCCGCACGGTCAAGAACATCGTGGGTCTGTCCGATCTGGATCTGTGGCCGCGCGAGCTCGCCGAATCCTATCGTTCCGACGATCGCGAGGTGATGTCGACCCGGCAACGCAAGACGATCGAAGAGCCGCTGGTCGGCGTGCAGGGCACGGTCTGGCTGGAAACATACAAAGCACCGGTCGTCGACGAGGACGGCACACTGTTAGGAACGGTGGGCGCTGCTCGCGACATCAGCGAGCGCAAGGCGGCTGAGGCAGCGCGCGAACGAGCATTGGCTGAAGCCGAGCGGCTCGCGGAACTGCGCAGCGAATTTCTAGCCCAGATGAGTCACGAGCTGCGCACGCCGCTCAACGCGATCCTGGGCTATGCGCAGATTCTCCAGCGCGACGAACGGCTGACCGACCGCCAGATTCGCGGCCTCGCGACGATCCAAGAGAGCGGCCATCACCTGCTCACGCTCATCAACGACATCCTGGATCTGTCCCGCATCGGCGCCTCCAAGCTCGAGCTGTACCCGGTCGACGTGAATCTCTCGACGTTCTTACGCACCGTCTCGGACATCATCCGCGTGAAGGCGGACGAGAAGAGCCTGTTGTTTATATATGAAGGCTCCCGCGACCTGCCCGGTGCGGTCCGCGTGGACGACAAACGTTTGCGACAAGTGTTGCTGAACCTGCTCGGCAACGCGGTCAAGTTTACGGATCACGGCCAGGTCGTGCTTCGTGTACTGCGGGATGAATCCGCCACGACCGATGCGCACACGGCGCGCTTGCGCTTCGAAGTGGCGGACACCGGCATCGGCATGACGGAGGAGCAGGCCCAAAGAATCTTCCAGCCGTTCGAGCAGGTGGCCGACGTGGAGCGACGGCGCGGCGGCGCGGGCCTGGGCCTTGCGATCAGCCAGCAATTGGTGCGGCTCATGGGAGGAAACATTCAAGTACGCAGCGAGCTCGGCAAAGGCAGCGTCTTCGGCTTCGAGCTGCTGCTACCCGTTGCAGCCAGCCAACCCGAAGCTCCATCGACGCGACGGGTCGCAGGCTATACCGGTGCGCGCAGGAAGATCCTGGTCGCACAGAGCCGCATGATGCTGATGGATTTCCTGACCACGCTCGGCTTCAGCGTCATTTCCGCCACCAACGGCCAGGAAGCAATCGATCAGGCCACGCGCACGCGGCCGGACCTGATCCTGATGGACATCATGATGCCGGTGATGGATGGCCTCGAAGCGACGCGCAGGCTGCGCACCATCCCAGGGCTCGGGCACACACCGATTCTGATCGCATCGGCCAGTGCGACCGCAGGCGACGAATCCAGGAGCCTCATCGCAGGTGCGGACGCGTTTCTCGCCAAGCCGATCGAAGAAGAACCATTGCTGACTGCACTCGGCGATATTCTCAACGTGGAGTGGCTCTACGAACAAATCACCGACGTTCGAGAACCCGCGCCAGCGGAAACCAGCGATGCGATGATCGTTCCCCCGCAAGAGGAAATGGATGTGCTGCATCGACTCGCGCTGGCCGGAAACATGCGCGGTATTCGCGAGCGCGCGAAACATCTGGAAGGGGTCGACTCGCGCTACGCGACGTTCGCTCGACGCCTGCAGACGTTGGCGGAAAGGTTCGAGTCCGAAGCGCTGCTGACCCTGGTGGAGCGCTTGCGCACGACGGCCTAACGCGGTGGCGCTGACGGCACATACGGCTTGCCCGCCTTCTCTGCCTCCAGTTTCTCCGGTGTGTCTGGAAACAATCCGTTCATGCGATTCGGATCGTTCGGCGCCTTGAGCCATTCCGGCGGGAACGTCGCCGCCCCTGCGCCATCCTGGTCGCGATAAACGACGCCGCTGCTGAAACGTTCCGTGTACGGCACCACGTGCTTGCCGCTGCCGTTCGCCAGCGACTCGTAGAGTCGATGCCGCAAATCGATCTTGGCCTGCAGCAGACTGGGATCGTTGCTGAGATTGTTCATCTCGTTGGGATCCTTGCCGAGGTCGTACAGCTCCTCGATATCCCACACGCCGTGATATTGAATGTACTTCAGATTGCCGTGCTGGATCGCAAACGTGGTCGGCGTCTGCGGAAAGGTCCATTCCCAGTAATATTCGTAAATGAAATCTTCGGCCCAGCTGTCCGGCGACGCCTGGCCAGTCGCGATCGGCAGGATGCTCTTGCCTTCGAACTGCGCTGGCGGCGCAACGTGTGCGGCATCGAGAAACGTCGGTGCAAGATCGAGGTTGCGCACGCGAGCGGGATTCACGGCGCCCTTCGGCAACATGCCGGGTGCGTAGACGACCATCGGCACGCGCACCGAAGGCTCGTAGGCATTGCGCTTGTCGATCAGCCCGTGATCGCCGAACAAAAAGCCGTTGTCGCTGTAGAACACCACGATGGTGTTGTTCTCGATTTTGTTCTTGCGCAAATAAGCGAGAATGCGCCCGAGCCCGTCATCCACCGGGCTCAAGGTCCGATAGTACTCACGCACGTAATCGGTGAGCGATTGGTTGGTGTGATACAAAAAGTCCGCACCATGCCAGCTGTTGCGCTGATTGCGCACCCACATGGGCTTGCCGCGATTGTTCTGCTCGGTGTCCGCCATGCTGGCCGGCAGCTTGATCTCCAGGTCGGCGTACTGCGTGGCGTAGCGAGCCGGCGGCTTGGCTTCCGAGTGCACGGCCTTGTGAGATAGATACAAGAAGAACGGCTTGCTTTGATCGCGCCCCCTTTCCAGCCACTGCATCGCGTAGTCGGTCAGCTCGTCGGTGATGTAGCCCTTCTGCTCCACCTCTTTGCCGTCGACGTTGAGCATGCGCCTCTGCCCGGCGGCGATCTGCTGTGGCGTCAAGCCGTCGGTCGGAAAGTAACTGCCCTGCCCGCGGAAGCTCACCCAATGATTGAAGCCGGGGCGCGGCGCGTCGGTCGCATCGCCCATGTGCCATTTGCCGATGAACGCGGTTTGATAACCCGCCGACTGCAGATATGACGGAAAGAACACCAAGCCCTTTTCGGTGGAATTGTTGTTGTCGATGACACCGTGATTGCGCGCCGTCTGGCCGGTGAGAATGGTCGCGCGGCTCGGCGAGCACAGCGCCGAAGTGACTACCGCGTTGGGAAAGTACACGCCGTTCTTCGCCAGGAAATCGATGTTCGGTGTCTCGAGCCCGGGCGTCAGAAATCCCATGGTGTCGTAGCGCAAGTCATCGACCAGCACGAACACGATATTCGGTTGTTTCGGTGTCGCTGCGGCCGCGGCCGCCGCCGAAGCAAACGGAGCTGCGGCGGCCAGCAAAGCGGCAGACACCGCAAGACGAAACATTCGGGTCATCGGCCATTATCTCCAGCTTGAGACGCAGCTTCGCGCACCACGCAGCGAAAGCCGACGTGGCTCGTCGAAGTATCGATGGGCTGCGCGTAGCGGGCCGCCGGGCGATAGCGTTGGCAGTAGTTGGGCGCGCACAGATGCGAGCCGCCCTTGAGAACTTTGCGGCCGATGCGCATCGCCGGGACGTTCGGATCGTAACTTTGCTGTTCGGTGCCGCCGCGTGGATTGGCGGGAATGCAGCAGCTGCCGGGCGTCTTCACGTGCGGCAGTGGCAGCGTGTACCAGTCGCTGGTCCACTCCCAAACATTGCCGATCATGTCGTGCAAACCGAAATCGTTGGCCGGAAAGCTGCGTACGGGCGATGTGCGTTCCCAACCGTCGAGCAGGCGGTTCTCGTGAGGAAACTCACCCTGCCAATAGTTCGCGAGCATGCGGCCGTTGGGCGCGAGCTCGTCGCCCCAGGCGAACTCGGTATCGAGCCCGCTGCGTGCCGCGTATTCCCACTCGGCTTCGGTCGGCAGCGACTTTCCGGCCCATGCCGCGTAGGCCTCGGCATCCGCATACGCGATGTGCACGACGGGATGATCCTCGAGCCCGGCGAGGGAGCTGCCCTCACCCAGCGGCTGAAACCAGTTCGCCCCGAACCGAAATTTCCACCACTGACCGAAATCATTCATATCCACGCGCGCGGGCGGGCGTTCGAACACGAGCGAGCCGGCGCGAGCCATTTCCGGCGGCATGCCGGGATAGTCGGCGGGATCCGGCGCCGTCTCCGCAAATGTGAGATAGCCGGTCGCTGCCACGAACGCGGCGAACTGGCGATTCGTGACCGGTGTTTCGTCGATCCAGAACGCATCCACCCGCACACGACGGCGCGGACGCTCCTCGGGATAGAAACGTTCCGAGCCCATCGTGAACGTGCCGCCGGGCACGCGTCGCATGCCGGCGCGGTTCGTGCCGGAAACCGCGGAGCTATCGGCGAGACGATTGACCGGGAGCGATTCTTCAGAACAGCGGCCGCGCCACGCCATCGAACAATTCGTCGACGGAAAACTCGCGGGAAATCAGCGCCTGCTGCGCAGCGT